>NZ_JBFACU010000043.1:0-56244 GCF_040641015.1 Streptomyces sp. NPDC021356
CGCATTCGGAAACGGATGCGGGCCTTTCCCATGCGACATCACCGCACCCCGACGCCTGGCCGCGCCCGCGGCGGCAGCCGCCGTCGGACACAGCAGACCCCGTCAGGACCGCAGCCGAAGGCCCGCCTCCGTTTCCGGACGCGGGCCTTTCCCGTGCACGAGGGCTGCTTCCCGGTCCCTTGACGGCGTCACATTCCGCCGGTACCTCAGAAGCAGGGTCGTTCCGCCGCGGCCCCCTGGAGGTGGCGTATGGCCGCATCGGCCAGGCACGAGACCCGGGCGCTGCTCCGCGCGCACCTCGCGGCCGCCTCGTCGTACGGCCACCTCACCAGCCGCTGCCCCGCCTGCCACCGCCTGCTGCGGCTCGCGATGGAGAGCGCGCCCCGACCGCCGACCGCGGCTCCCGGCGCCCTCCCGCCCCCGGGAGCCGGACAGGAGCCCCTCAGCGGCCCTCTGACGGCCTTACAGGTACTGGGCGACCTGGAGCCCCTGGAAGCGCTCCTCGCGCGGGAAGCCGCCGACCCCGACCGGCCCTCGACCACGTGAGCGCACCGGCCGGTTCGCGAACTCCCGTCCGCCCAGGGGCCGATGGAGCCACAACCTCCTTTAGCGCACGGTTGCGGCACGCAACAAGCTCCGCGCGATGTGACGGGTGTCACCGCACGAGTTTCTGAAACCGCTCTCCTTACACCCCTCCTACAAGCAGTCAATTTAATATGTGCAATTGCACCACTCTCCGACGCTGCCCACAGGGGATCCGACATCCCTCCCCAGGCTCGGACAAGGCCGCTCACAGACCCACCCACAGGACCTCGCCGACCGCACAAAAAAGATCGCGCTGGACCCGGCGGAGTCCAGCGCGATCGACGACGCACCCTGTTCACTTGCCTGTAGAGCTCTGACGGCTTGGGCGTGGGGCCTGTTGGGGCAGGACCCGCGTCGCTTGGAGCTGTGGGCCCGGACGCCCTGGCTGGTTGGGGGACAGCCGGTTTGTCCGGTTATGAAGTTGTTCAGGCCTCGCTGCGCTGCTGCGGGATGCCCGCGAGCAGAGCGCGGACCTCGGCCTCGCGGTAGCGGCGGTGCCCGCCGAGCGTGCGGATCGACGTGAGCTTGCCGGCCTTCGCCCAGCGCGTGACCGTCTTCGGGTCGACGCGGAACATGGTGGCGACCTCAGCCGGGGTCAGCAGCGGCTCGGCATCAGGGGTGCGAGCGGTCATGAGCGGCCTCCTCGGGAGAACCGAACCTTCTCGGTTCTTTCCTCTAAATTCTGCACCTTGACCCGCGTTGCCCGAAATGGCGGACGCGAGTCGAGTCGGTTATAGGACGAACGGCTTGTCCTCGGCACTACAACTACACCATCTGTCCAGCCGCGTCGGCCAAACCGATGGAATTGCCCTCCCAGGTGTTCATCAGCGACGGAAGCCGATGGACCATGCCATAGCGGACAGTCACACCGCCGTGACGATCAGTCACAGGGTGCTCAGGAAGTCACCAGACCCCCCAAAGCGTGCAATGCTGAGATTCCACCCAAGGCGGAGCATAAGCGGGCGGAAGGAGCTCTCCCCCGACTCCTTGTCCTATTTTGGCATGAGGAGGGGCAACCAAGGCAAGGGTCTGGTAAGTGCAGTCCATCACCCTTGACGCAAACGCCCGGATCGAGCACTACGTCCCATCAGCTCCGCTTAAGACCCCTGACCGTACGCTGTTCGACGCCGTTCGAGCCGTGATGCAGGTCACTTGGTGAGGAATCGTCAGTGAGCGGGTCAGTTGGCCGAGCGCCGGTCCCGCACCGCGCGCCAGCGTTCCACGAGCCGCCCGTAGGCCTCCGCCGCGGCCGTCCCGTCCCCCCGGCGCAGCGCCTCGATCCCCTCGGCCACATCGGCCGCGGAATGATCGCCCTCCAGCTCACCGGCCGGAAGGACGTGCACCAGGCCGCCGTAGTCCAGCTCCACCAGGGAGCGCGGGTGGAACTCCTCCAGCCAGCGGCCGACGTCCACCAGGCCGTCGATCAGCGGCCCCTCGTCGACGGCGTCCCGCAGCGCCCGCAGCGCCCGCGCCACCCGTCGCCTGGCCTGCACCATCGGCGTGCGGTACCGCAGCGAGGGAAGCTCGTCCCCGAAGCCGCCCGGCGCGGCGAACCCGTCCCCCGCGCCGGCGTCCCCGGCGGCCTTCGGGGCCGCGCCGGCCGCGGCGGCCCCCACCCCCTTGACGTACTCCCGCTCCTCGTCGGAGACCAGGACGAACCAGTTCAGCGGCACCTGCCAGGTCGCCGTGCGGATCCAGGGCCGGGCGTCGGGGTTGCGGGCCAGCCAGCGCTCGTAGTCCTGGGCGGCCTGGCGCCGTACGAGCGGGGGCAGCACCGCGTCCAGCACCACCGCCGACAGCTCCTCGGCGAGCTCGTCCAGTGCCTGCCAGCCGCGCAGCCGGGTGCGCCAGGGGCAGACGCACACCACTCCGTCGACATCCAGCACGAACGCGTCCCTGCTCTCGTGCACCGGCACCGCCACCGGCGGGGTGGGCAGCAGGTCGGCCAGCGAGCGTCGCAGTTCGTCCTGGTAGGAGGGACGGCCGGGGAGGCGGGCGTAGCGCGCCCAGTGGCTGCGCTCCGGCTCGGGGAAGGCGGCCAGCGGCTCGTAGACGCGCAGATAGGCCGCGTACGGGACGACCACGGAGGACACCTTGGGCACGCCTGCTCCCTCCCCACCGGGCCGGGGCCGAAACCCGCCCGGCCCGCGCCCGGACGGACGGAAAACCACTGCAAATCGTCCCACGCCCGGGCGGGAAGGTACTCCTTGGGAGGGTGATCCGGACCACTGCCCCTCGGGTGGGCACGGTCAGGGTCTAGTCTCCTGCCACGGCCCCCGCCACCCGCACGGGGACGCCCCACCACCCGCCGCTACTTACCTGGGAGTCACCACCGTGACCGACGTAACCGGCGCGCACGCTGACGTACTGCACACCCTGTTCCGCTCGGAGCAGGGCGGCCATGAACAGGTCGTGCTCTGTCAGGACCGCGCCAGCGGCCTCAAGGCCGTCATCGCCATCCACTCCACCGCCCTGGGGCCCGCGCTCGGCGGTACCCGTTTCTACCCGTACGCGAGCGAGCAGGAGGCCGTCGCCGACGCGCTGAACCTCGCCCGCGGGATGTCGTACAAGAACGCCATGGCCGGTCTGGACCACGGCGGCGGCAAGGCCGTGATCATCGGGGACCCGGAGCTGATCAAGTCCGAGGAGCTGCTGCTCGCCTACGGGCGGTGCGTCGCCTCGCTCGGCGGCCGCTACGTCACCGCGTGCGACGTCGGCACGTACGTGGCCGACATGGACGTCGTGGCGCGCGAGTGCCGCTGGACCACCGGCCGCTCCCCCGAGAACGGCGGCGCGGGCGACTCCTCCGTGCTGACCGCCTTCGGTGTCTACCAGGGCATGCGGGCCTCGGCCCAGCACCTGTGGGGGGACCCCACGCTGCGCGGCCGCACGGTCGGCGTCGCGGGGGTGGGCAAGGTCGGGCACCACCTGGTGCGGCACCTGCTGGACGAGGGCGCCGAGGTCGTGATCACGGACGTGCGGAGCGAGGCCGTGGAGCGTGTCGTCGCCGCGCACCCCGCCGTGCGCCGGGTCGCCGACACCGACGCCCTGATCCGCGTCGAGGGGCTCGACGTCTACGCCCCCTGTGCGCTCGGCGGCGCCCTGAACGACGCGACCGTGCCGGTGCTGACCGCCCGGGTGGTGTGCGGAGCGGCCAACAACCAGCTCGCCCACCCCGGCGTCGAGAAGGACCTCGCCGACCGCGGGATCCTCTACGCGCCGGACTACGTGGTGAACGCCGGCGGTGTCATCCAGGTCGCCGACGAGCTGCACGGCTTCGACTTCGACCGGTGCAGGGCGAAGGCCGCGAAGATCTTCGACACCACGCTCGCGATCTTCGCACGTGCGAAGGAAGATGGGATTCCGCCGGCCGCCGCGGCCGACCGGATCGCCGAGCAGCGGATGGCGGAGGCGCGCGCCGCGCACACGCGGTGAGGCGGCGCGCCGGCGCCTCCCGTCGCACGTTTGACCGGTACCTGCCGGTGGACAGTTGGAGAGAACTCTCACTTCCACCGGCGGGTCGCCCGCCGATAAGTGGTTAAAATCGCCACTGACCAGCGAGGACGGGGCGCCTCGAAGGTTCTGGGCGGACGCGCGTCCTGCGGGCGACGTACCGTATGGCCGCGGGCTCAGGTACCGTGGAAGCCCTACGGACCGGTCTCTCTGCGGAGAGCCCGTGCCGGAACATGAACGCGTGTCAGACTCTGGGGCCGTTGAGCCCCGTCGTTGAGGGGGTCGAGCCATGGGGCGCGGCCGGGCCAAGGCCAAGCAGACGAAGGTCGCCCGCCAGCTGAAGTACAACAGCGGTGGGACTGACCTCTCACGCCTGGCCGAGGAGCTGGGCGCATCGACGTCGAATCCGTCGCCGACCAACGGCGACCATTTCGAGGACGATGAGCAAGACGACGACCTGTACGCACGGTACGCCGACCTCTATGAGGACGACGACGAGGACGAGCAGGACGACTCCTCGCAACACCGTCGCGGCGCCTGAGACCCACGGTCGGCTCTGCCGTCCCACGCGCGTCGCAGGGTCCTCCACTTCACCCGGTCCGGTGCTTCCAGCGCCGGACCGGGTTTCGTGCTGTGTTCACCCGCCGCTCACGCGTGGTCGCCCACCAGCGCGGCTCCCGTGGTGTGCTCGCCCCGGGCGGTGATCTCACCGGCGACCCAGGCGTCGACCCCGCGGTCGGCCAGGGTGGTGAGGGCCGCGTCGGCCGACTCCTGCGGCACGATCGCGATCATGCCCACGCCCATGTTGAGGGTCTTCTCCAACTCCAGCCGCTCCACGTTCCCGCTCCGGCCGACCAGGCCGAAGACCGGCGCCGGGGTCCAGGTGGCCCGGTCGACCACGGCGTGCAGGCTGTCCGGGATCACCCGGGCCAGGTTGGCGGCGAGCCCGCCGCCGGTGACGTGGCTGAAGGCGTGGACCTCGGTGGTGCGGGTCAGCGCCAGGCAGTCCAGCGAGTAGATCTTGGTCGGCTCCAGCAGCTCCTCGCCGAGGGTGCGGCCGAAGTCCTCGATGTGCGTGTCCAGGGACAGACCCGCCCTCTCCAGCAGCACGTGCCGCACCAGCGAGTACCCGTTGGAGTGAAGACCGGAGGACGCCAGGGCGATCACCGCGTCGCCCTCGCGGATGCGGTCCGGGCCGAGCAGCCGGTCGGCCTCCACGACGCCCGTACCGGCGCCGGCGACGTCGAAGTCGTCCTCGCCGAGCAGACCGGGGTGCTCGGCGGTCTCGCCGCCCACCAGGGCGCAGCCGGCCAGGACGCAGCCCTCCGCGATGCCCTTGACGATGGCGGCGACCCGCTCGGGGTGCACCTTGCCGACGCAGATGTAGTCGGTCATGAACAGCGGTTCGGCACCGCAGACCACGATGTCGTCCATGACCATGGCGACCAGGTCGTGGCCGATGGTGTCGTACACGCCCAGCCGGCGGGCGAGGTCGACCTTGGTGCCGACGCCGTCGGTGGCGGAGGCGAGCAGGGGGCGCTCGTAGCGCTTGAGGGCGGAGGCGTCGAAGAGGCCGGCGAAGCCGCCGAGGCCGCCGAGGACCTCGGGGCGCTGCGTCTTCTTCACCCACTCCTTCATCAGCTCGACGGCGCGGTCGCCCGCTTCGATGTCGACGCCCGCCGCTGCGTAGCTGGCACCGGTTGTCTCAGACATGACGATGAGAACTTTCGTGTCGTACTGCGGGGGTGACGGGCTGCCTACGGGCGACGGATGGCGTCGGCCGCGGCCGTGGCGGCGGGCCCTGCGGCCAGCTCGGTCTCCAGCAGCTGCTTGCCGAGCAGCTCCGGGTCGGGGAGTTCCATCGGGTACTCGCCGTCGAAGCAGGCACGGCACAGGTTCGGCTTGGCGATCGTGGTCGCCTCGATCATGCCGTCGATGGAGATGTACGCCAGGGAGTCGGCGCCCAGCGAGGTGCCGATCTCGTCGATGCTCATGCCGTTGGCGATCAGCTCGGCGCGGGTGGCGAAGTCGATGCCGAAGAAGCACGGCCACTTCACGGGCGGCGAGGAGATCCGGATGTGGACCTCGGCGGCCCCGGCCTCGCGGAGCATGCGCACCAGGGCGCGCTGGGTGTTGCCGCGGACGATGGAGTCGTCGACGACGACCAGGCGCTTGCCCTTGATGACCTCCTTCAGCGGGTTCAGCTTCAGCCGGATCCCGAGCTGGCGGATGGTCTGCGAGGGCTGGATGAACGTACGTCCGACGTACGCGTTCTTGACCAGGCCGCTGCCGAAGGGGATGCCGGAGGCCTCCGCGTACCCGATGGCGGCGGGGGTGCCGGACTCCGGGGTCGCTATGACGAGGTCGGCCTCGACCGGGGCCTCCTTCGCGAGCTTGCGGCCCATCTCCACGCGGGAGAGGTAGACGTTCCGCCCGGCGATGTCGGTGTCGGGGCGGGCCAGGTAGACGTACTCGAAGACACAGCCCTTGGGCTTCGCCTCCGCGAATCGCGAACTGCGCAGGCCGTTCTCGTCGACGGCGATGAACTCGCCCGGCTCGATCTCGCGCACGAAGCTGGCGCCGCAGATGTCGAGCGCGGCGGACTCGGAGGCGACCACCCAGCCGCGCTCCAGCCGGCCGAGGACCAGCGGGCGGATGCCCTGCGGATCACGGGCGGCGTACAGGGTGTGCTCGTCCATGAAGACGAGGCTGAAGGCGCCCTTGACCTGCGGGAGGATGGCATGGGCCGCCTCCTCGATGGTCAGCGGCTTGCCGTCGGCGTCGACCTGGGCGGCCAGCAGGGCCGTCAGCAGGTCGGTGTCGTTGGTGGCCGCCACCCGGGTCGAGCGGCCGTTGGTGTCCTTGGGCAGTTCGGCGACCATCTCGGCGAGCTGCGCCGTGTTGACCAGGTTGCCGTTGTGGCCGAGCGCGATCGAACCGTGCGCGGTGGCGCGGAACGTCGGCTGGGCGTTCTCCCACACGGAGGCACCGGTGGTCGAGTAGCGGGCGTGTCCGACCGCGATGTGACCCTGGAGCGAACCGAGCGAGGTCTCGTCGAAGACCTGGGAGACGAGGCCCATGTCCTTGAAGACGAGGATCTGGGAGCCGTTGCTGACCGCGATACCCGCGGATTCCTGGCCCCGATGCTGGAGGGCGTAGAGCCCGAAGTACGTGAGCTTTGCGACCTCTTCGCCCGGAGCCCAGACACCGAAGACGCCGCACGCGTCCTGGGGGCCTTTCTCGCCGGGGAGCAGATCGTGATTGAGTCGACCGTCACCACGTGGCACGCCACCGAGTGTAGGCGAGGTCGACCACTGGTCCGAATTGGGGAATGTCAAAAAAACCCGGAGCCGCCGCGTCACTCGTCCGCGACGATCCCCGAACTCTCTGTATTTACGCAGGTCAGACGGCTGGTGTGCGGGTGGTCGCGACCCGCCCGGCCGATGCGGCCCGTATGGAGGCCGCGTCCCCGTCCAGGGCGAGTGAGGTGTCGCACACCGTGGGGTCCTGGGCGCGGTGCGCGCGCGGGCCGGGGCCGGGGCGGTGGGGCGGTCCGGCTCCGGTCGGCGCCGCGCCGGTTCAGGACATCAGCGGCAGCAGGCCGCCGAGGTCGGCCCGTTCCCCACTGGCGCTGACGGCGGCGTGGTCGAGGGCGTCGCGCCACGCCGTCCGTCCGGTGGCCAGCCGGATCCAGGTCAGCGGGTCGGTCTCGACGACGTTGGGCGGGGTGCCGCGGGTGTGGCGGGGCCCCTCGACGCACTGGACGACGGCGTACGGCGGCACCCGCACCTCGGTCGAACCGCCGGGCGCCTTCACCGCGAGCGCGTCGGCCAGCAGGCGGGTGGCGGCGGCGAGGGCCTGCCGGTCGCAGGGGACCGCCAGGCCAGGCACGGCGGCGTTCAGGTCGTCGGTGTGGACGACTAGTTCGACGGTGCGCGTGACGAGGTAGTCGGCGAGCGGCAGGGCGCCCGCGTTGGTGGCGAGGAGCCGGGTACCGGGGTGTTCGTCGAGCTGCCGGCCCAGGGCCCGGCCGATCTCGGCGAGGTGGGCGTCGATGTCGGGGATCTCCGCGGCGAGGCGCCGGGTGAACGCGTCGATGGCCGCGGCGTTGGCGGAGGTCGCGAACGGCCAGTCGAGCAGGACGGTGTCCTGCCGCGCGGGTTCGGGCAGATCGAGGGCGCGGCCGATGGCCGTGACGGCCATCCCGATGTGCACGACCAGCTCCCGCACCGTCCAGTCGCCGAGCCGGGTGGGCAGCGCGAGTTGTCCGGGGGTCAGTGTGCGCACGGCCTCCCGTACGGCGTCGAGCTGGGCGAGGACCGCCGTACGGGTCCGGGCGGGGTCGTAGGTCCTGGGACGTTTCCTGGCCGGGGGCATGGCGGTGAGCCTATGTCGTCACGGTGCGGCCGTTCAGGCCCTTTTCGACCGGCTCGAAGGCGGGCCGGGCCCGTTCCGGGGCATGGGCGGCGCGTCCTCGGACGGTTCACCGGCGTCGACGCGGTGGTGGCTGGTGGTTCTCCTCGGTCAGGGCATGGCGAGGGGCGCGCCGGGTACAGCCGCGGCGGCGGTACGCCGTCCGGCCGACCGGTACGCGTGGTTCTCGCCCCGGCCGCCCGGGGCCTCGCCGTGGCCGCCGTGACCGCCCTCGCACTGTTCCCGGGGTGTCAGGCGCGCGCCCGAACCGGTGTTCCCGCTCCTCCCCGTTCACACCGGCCCGGGAATCCGTCATCGCCCGAGGACCGGGCCGGTCCCGGGGGTGTCCCGACGCGCGCGAGGGGACCG
The DNA here is from genome assembly GCF_040641015.1 of Streptomyces sp. NPDC021356. Taxonomy (NCBI): domain Bacteria; kingdom Bacillati; phylum Actinomycetota; class Actinomycetes; order Kitasatosporales; family Streptomycetaceae; genus Streptomyces; species Streptomyces sp. NPDC021356. Next base: position 8,821 of record NZ_JBFACU010000043.1, read on the forward strand.
GTCGTCTCCTGGCCGGAAACGACCGGTCCTTGCCTGGCCGGTGACGCCGTCCTGCGGCGGGAACTACGCCAGCAGCGCCGGGATCGTGCCCTCGTGCGCCTCACGCAGCTCGGCCAGGCTCAGCGCGAACTCGCCCTGGACCTCCACCGAGTCGCCGTCGACGACACCGATGCGGGTGGCGGGCAGGCCCCGCGCGCCGCACATGTCGTTGAAGCGCACCTCCTCGGAGCGCGGCACGGCGACGAGCGCGCGGCCGGCCGACTCCGACAGGAGGAAGGTGAACGCGTCCAGGCCGTCCGGTACGACCAGGCGCGCGCCCTTGCCGCCCAGCAGCGCGGACTCCACGACCGCCTGGACGAGGCCGCCGTCGGACAGGTCGTGCGCGGAGTCGACCATGCCGTCGCGGGAGGCGGAGATCAGGATCTCGGCCAGCAGCCGCTCACGCTCCAGGTCGACCTCGGGGGGCAGGCCACCGAGGTGGTCGTGGACCACCTGCGACCAGGCCGAACCGCCGAACTCCTCGCGGGTGTCGCCGAGGAGGTAGAGCAGCTGGCCCTCCTCCTGGAAGGCGACCGGGGTGCGGCGGGCCACGTCGTCGATGACGCCGAGGACGGCGACGACCGGCGTCGGGTGGATGGCGGCCTCGCCGGTCTGGTTGTACAGCGAGACGTTGCCGCCGGTCACCGGGGTGCCGAGTTGCCGGCAGCCGTCCGCCAGACCGCGCACGGCCTCCGCGAACTGCCACATGACCGCCGGGTCCTCGGGCGAGCCGAAGTTCAGGCAGTCGGAGACGGCCAGCGGCTTCGCGCCGGTGGTGGCGACGTTGCGGTACGCCTCCGCCAGCGCGAGCTGCGCGCCCGTGTACGGGTCGAGCTTGGCGTAGCGGCCGTTGCCGTCCGTGGCGAGGGCGACGCCGAGGCCGCTCTCCTCGTCGATGCGGATCATGCCGGAGTCCTCGGGCATGGCCAGCACGGTGTTGCCCTGTACGAAGTGGTCGTACTGCTGGGTGATCCACTTCTTGGACGCCTGGTTCGGGGACGCCACGAGCTTGAGGACCTGCGCCTTCAGCTCCTTCGCCGACTGCGGCCGGGGCAGCTTGTTCGCGTCGTCGGCCTGGAGCGCGTCCTGCCAGGACGGGCGGGCGTAGGGGCGCTCGTAGACCGGGCCCTCGTGGGCGACCGTGCGCGGGTCGACGTCGACGATCTTGCCGCCGTGCCAGTAGATCTCCAGCCGGTCGCCGTCGGTCACCTCGCCGATGACGGTGGCGATGACGTCCCACTTCTCGCAGATCTCCAGGAACCGGCCGGCCTTCTCCGGTTCGACGACCGCGCACATGCGTTCCTGCGACTCGCTCATGAGGATCTCCTCGGGCGAGAGCGTGGAGTCGCGCAGCGGGACGTCGTCCAGGGTGACGCGCATGCCGCCGGAGCCGTTGGAGGCCAGCTCCGAGGTGGCGCAGGACAGGCCGGCCGCACCCAGGTCCTGGATGCCGACGACCAGCTTCTCGGCGAACGCCTCCAGGGTGCACTCGATGAGCAGCTTCTCCTGGAAGGGGTCGCCGACCTGGACGGCGGGGCGCTTGGAGGGCTTGGCGTCGTCGAAGGTCTCGCTCGCCAGGATCGAGGCGCCGCCGATGCCGTCGCCACCGGTCCGGGCTCCGTACAGGATGACCTTGTTGCCCGCGCCGGACGCCTTGGCGAGGTGGATGTCCTCGTGCCGCATCACGCCGATGGCACCGGCGTTGACCAGCGGGTTGCCCTGGTAGCAGGCGTCGAAGACGACCTCGCCGCCGATGTTGGGCAGGCCCAGGCAGTTGCCGTAGCCGCCGATGCCCGCGACGACGCCGGGCAGCACCCGCTTGGTGTCGGGGTGGTCGGCCGCGCCGAAGCGCAGCGGGTCGACGACGGCGACCGGGCGGGCGCCCATCGCGATGATGTCGCGCACGATGCCGCCCACGCCCGTGGCCGCGCCCTGGTAGGGCTCGACGTAGGAGGGGTGGTTGTGCGACTCCACCTTGAAGGTGACGGCGTAGCCCTGGCCGACGTCGACGACACCGGCGTTCTCACCGATGCCGACGAGCATCGCGTCGTTCTCGGGGGCCTTCTCGCCGAACTGGCGCAGGTGGACCTTGGAGGACTTGTACGAGCAGTGCTCGGACCACATGACCGAGTACATGGCGAGTTCGGCGCCGGTCGGGCGGCGGCCGAGAATCTCCACGACCTTCTCGTACTCGTCCTTCTTCAGGCCGAGTTCGGCCCAGGGCAGCTCGACGTCGGGGGTCGCGGCCGCGTGCTCGACCGTGTCCAGAGGCGTCCTGCTCATGCGGTGACCAGCTTCTTGAGGATCGAGGTGAAGAACGGGAGGCCGTCGGTGCGGCCGGTGCCGATCAGCGGCTCGGTGGCGTGCTCGGGGTGCGGCATGAGGCCCACGACGTTGCCGGCCTCGTTGGTGATGCCGGCGATGTCGCGCAGCGAGCCGTTGGGGTTTCCATACCCCTCGGCGGCTTCCCCGCGGACGACGTACCGGAAGGCGACGCGGCCCTCCGCCTCCAGCTTGTCGAGGGTGTACTCGTCGGCGACGTACCGGCCGTCCATGTTCTTCAGCGGGATGGAGATCTCCTGGCCCTCGCTGTAGTCGCTGGTCCAGGCGGTGGAGGCGTTCTCCACCCGCAGCCTCTGGTCGCGGCAGACGAAGTGCAGGTGGTCGTTGCCGAGCATCGCGCCGGGCAGCAGGTGGGCCTCGGTGAGGACCTGGAAGCCGTTGCAGATGCCGAGGACCGGCAGCCCGGCCCTCGCCTGCTCGATGACGGTCTCCATCACCGGCGAGAAGCGGGAGATGGCACCGGCGCGCAGATAGTCGCCGTAGGAGAAACCGCCGGGCAGGACGACGGCGTCGACCTGCTTGAGGTCCTTGTCCTTGTGCCACAGGGCGACCGGTTCGGCGCCCGCGAGGCGGATCGCGCGCTGGGTGTCCCGGTCGTCGAGGCTGCCCGGGAAAGTGACGACGCCAATACGAGCGGTCACTTCGCGGCCCCCGCGACCACGTCCTCGGACTCGACCTTGACGGTGAAGTCCTCGATCACGGTGTTGGCGAGGAAGGATTCGGCAAGATCGCGAATGCGGGCGAGCGCGGCCTCGTCGACGGGCCCGTGCACTTCCAGTTCGAATCGCTTTCCCTGACGAACGTCGGAGATGCCTTCGAAACCCAGCCGCGGCAGTGCGCGCTGCACCGCCTGGCCCTGGGGGTCGAGGATCTCCGGCTTGAGCATGACGTCGACTACGACGCGTGCCACTGGCACTCCCGGTGTGTGGTGCTGAGCAGGTTCCTTCAGACTACCCGTACAAAATTTCTACGCGGGTAGACTGGTAGAAAACTACGTGACGCCCGTCACGATCCGGCATCGATCGGGGGGCTTCGTGAAAAGTTCTGGGAAAGTTCGGCGTTCCGTCGCGCATCGGGTATTGCCCGGGCGCCGCCCGGGACACGCAGACAGATTTAGTCGGGGCTTCACTTCGCAATGCCCGGCACTGTACAAATGAATTGGCAACAGCCGATACTTTTCCCGATAACCGGCGAACAGCCGGCATCTCCGAACATCTCCCCACGTCATGGCGGAGCGGATGGTCGCAGAGGTGCCGCACGAAGGGACCGATATTCGTGGCGCAGCGTGTCGTGGTCACTCTCTTTGACGACATCGACGGCTCGGAAGCGGCGGAGACGATCGCCTTCGGACTCGACGGCAGGTTCTACGAGATCGACCTGAACCAAACCAATGCCAAGAAACTGCGTAAGGCGCTCGCGCCCTACGTCGAGGCGGGCCGCAAGCGGTCCAGGTCCGGCAAGGCCTACCGGCAGACGGAGGTCGCCCCCGACCCGGCGGCCGTCCGTGCCTGGGCCCAGGCCAACAAGATGGACGTGCCGGCGCGGGGCCGCATCCCCAAGAAGGTCTACGAGGCGTTCAGCGCGGCCCAGTGACGGACGCGCGGCCCGGGCGCACACGCCCGGGGCGCACCGGGAGCGCGCGGCATGCCCGAGCGCTCCCGGATGCGGTCCAGGGACCGTCAGCGGGCCCTGGGAGCAGCCGACTTGCGCTACCCCCCTGCTGATCAGCTAATGTCTGGAGCACGCCGAGGGGCGAGGCCGGAAGGCCGAGACCCACGGAGTACATGCGGGTGTAGTTCAGTAGTAGAACATCCCCCTTCCAGGGGGAAGGCGCAGTGTGCGATTCCTGTCACCCGCTCTGCACCGCCGATCCGACCACGCGAGTGGATCAGGTAGGCTGGTGCTCGCACCGATCGGTGGAAGCCGGTCGGAGGCAATGCGGACGTAGCTCAGTTGGTAGAGCGCAACCTTGCCAAGGTTGAGGTCGCGAGTTCGAGCCTCGTCGTCCGCTCAGGAATGAGACCCCGGTCCTTCGGACCGGGGTCTTTTCGTGTCCGCCCGTATGCCTCTCTCGGCGCGTTCGACTGACATTTGTCATTCCGGTCGATGACACCGCGCACTGCTGCGCGTCCTTGCCGGCCGCGACGCTGGTCCCATGGACAGGAACGAACACGAACACGTGATAGAGGTCACCGACCTGCGGCGTGTGTACGGGGGCGGGTTCGAGGCCGTACGCGGCATCACGTTTCACGTGAAACACGGCGAGATCTTCGCGCTGCTCGGCACCAATGGCGCCGGAAAGACATCGACGGTCGAACTGCTGGAGGGACTGGCAGTCCCGGCCTCCGGGCGCGTACGAGTGCTGGGCCACGATCCCCACACCGAACGCGCCGCCGTACGGCCGCGCACCGGGGTCATGCTCCAGGAGGGCGGCTTCCCGTCCGAGCTGACCGTCGCCGAGACGATACGGATGTGGGCCGGCTGCGTGAGCGGGGCCCGCGAACCGCGCGAGGCGCTCGCCCTGGTCGGTCTGGAGCGGCGCGCGGACGTACGGGTCAAGCAGTTGTCCGGGGGTGAGCGGCGCCGACTGGACCTTGCCCTCGCCCTGCTCGGCGATCCCGACGTGCTGTTCCTGGACGAGCCGACCACCGGGCTGGACGCCGAGGGCCGCCGGGACACCTGGGACCTGGTGCGGGCACTGCGCGACGCGGGCACGACCGTGCTGCTCACCACGCACCACCTGGAGGAGGCCGAAGGTCTCGCCGACCGGCTGGCGATCCTGCACGAGGGACGCATCGCCGCCGCGGGAACCCCAGCCGAGGTGACGGCCGCTCAGCCGTCCCGGATCTCCTTCGAACTGCCCCAGGGTCACTTCTTGGGCGACCTGCCGCCACTCGCCGAGCTGGGCGTGTGCGGTCACGAGACCGACGGGCGCGTCGTACGGCTGCGCACGCGGGAGTTGCAGCGGACCGCCACGGAACTGCTGCTCTGGGCCCGGCGGTCCGGGCTCGAACTGCGCGGCCTGGACGTCCGGTCGGCCTCCCTGAAGGAGGCGTTCCTCGGGATCGCACGGGAGGCCTCCGCGCGGACCGCGTCCGCACCGAAGGAGACGGAGTACGCCGCATGACCAGCACCCTCACTCCCCGGGCGGCCCGCGCACAGGGCGGCCCCAGCACCTCGCTGAGCCGCATGACCGCCCTCGCCCGCGCCGAACTGACCCTGTTCGCCCGGAGCAGGAGCACTCTCGTCGCCGCCTTCTTCGTCCCGCTGGTCCTGCCGTTCAGCCTCCACTCGGCGGCCGGGCAGATGAACCTGAAGGACGCCGGGCTCACCGTGGGGCTCGTCATGCTGCCCGCCGCCATCGGCTTCTCGCTGCTCTTCGCCGTGTACTCCACGCTCGTCGGCGTGTTCGTCGCCCGCCGCGAACAGCTCGTCCTCAAACGGCTGCGCACCGGAGAACCGCGGGACGCGGAGATCCTCGCCGGCGCCGCGCTGCCCGCCGTCGCCACGAGCCTGGGACAGTCACTGATCCTCACGGCCGCCTGCACGGCTCTCCTGCACGTGCCCGCCCCGCGCGCACCGCACCTGGCCGTGCTCGGGCTGCTGCTCGGGCTGGCCCTGTGCCTGACCCTCGCGGCGGTCACGGCGGGCCTCACCCGCACCACGGAGAGCGCCCAGGTCACCTCGATCCCGCTGATCATGGTTTCGGCGATGGGCTCGGGGATCGCCGTCCCGCTGGAGATCCTCCCCGACCGGCTGGCCCACCTGTGCGAACTGCTGCCGCTGACACCCGCCCTCACCCTGGTGCGCGGCGGCTGGACCGGAGAGCTGAGCGGTCCCGAGATCCTGCGGGCCGTGGCCGTCGCGTTGGTCTGGCTGGCGCTCGCGGTGTTTGCTGTACGGCGTTGGTTCCGCTGGGAACCACGACGCTGAGCGGGGGGAGGGAGCCGACGCTGGGCGGGGGAGCGGAGGCGGTGCCGGGCGAGGAGACGGGCTCGGCGCCGGGCACAGCAACGGGCTTGGCGTCGGGCGGCGGAACGGGCGCGGCGCCGGGCGCGGGAGCGGGCGCGGAGACGGGTCCGGCGCCGAGCGGCAGGGCGGGTCCGGTGCCGGGCTCGCGGGCGGGCGCGGCCCCGAGAGGTGGGACAGACCCGGCGGCGAGTGGCGGGGCGGGTCCGGTGCCGGGCGCGGAGACAGGTCCGGCGGCGAGCGGCGGGGCGGGTCCGGTGCCGGGCGCGGAGACAGGTCCGGCGGCGAGTGGCGGGGCGGGTCCGGTGCCGGGCGCGGAGACAGGTCCGGCGGCGGGCTCGTGGGCGGGGGCGGTCCCGAGAGACGGGACAGACCCGGCGTCGGGCGCGGGGATGGGCCCCACGCCGGGGGCTTGGTTGCGGAACGGACGGACTGGAGGGGCGCGGTGCTCGACGGCATCCGGCGGTGGCAGCGGCGCGAGTGGCGGGAGCGGAGCAAGGCGGAACGCGTGCAGCTGCACAGCGTGATCACCTTGTGCGCCGCTGAGTGGGTGTTCATGCTCACCTGGCTGGTGCTGCCGGTGGCCGCGGGAGTGCGTCACCGGCCGCTGCCGCTCACCCTGGCGGGCCTGCTGGTCGTCGTCGGCGTGCTCCAGTGCGTGGCGGCCAACCGGCTCGCCCGGCCCTCCTTCGAGCACTACCTGGGCCGCGTCCGGCTGCCCGGACGCGCGCTGGCCGCCCCCTTCGGCCTGCTGGTGGCCGCCATCGCCCTGCCCCTCGTGCTGTCCACCGTCGGGGCGCTCGCGCCCTGGACGGCCCGGCTCGCCCTCGGCGCCGCCCTGGTGTCGTTCGGTCTGCTGTACGCGATGATCGTGTCCGTCCCGGTGTTCCTGCGCCGCTCCGCCGCGGTGGGGCTGGTCCTCATGGCGGCGACGCGCTCGCCGTCCGAAGTGCCCCCGACGTCCTGATGGTGGGTCTGCTGGTCGCCTTCTCCATCGGCTTCTCCCTGCTGGCCGCACGCTGCGGCGCGTGGACCCTCTCCGTGCTGTGGGAGGCCGAGCGGGCCCGCGAGACCGAGGCCCGGCTGGCCGTCGCCGAGGAACGGCTGCGGTTCGGGCGGGACCTGCACGACGTCCTGGGCCGCAATCTCGCCGTGATCGCGCTGAAGGCCGAGCTTGCCGTGCAGTTGGGCCGGCGCGGGCGGCCCGAGGCGGTGGACCAGATGATCGAGGTGCAGCGGCTGGCGCAGGAGTCGCAGCGTGAGGTGCGCGCGGTGGTGCGCGGGTACCGGGAGGCCGACCTCGGCGCGGAACTGGCCGGTGCCCAGGGCGTGCTGGCCGCCGCGGGCATCGACTGCACCGTCACCGGCTCGGCCCCCGGGCTGCCCGCCCCGGTGCAGTCGGCGCTCGGCTGGGTGGTGCGCGAGGCCGCCACGAACGTGCTGCGGCACGGCGACCCCCGCCAATGCTCGATCTCCCTGCGCGTGACCGGCGGCCGGGCCGAGCTGACGGTCGAGAACGACGGGGTGCCCGACACCCCGGCCGCCGGCCGGCCGGGCTCCGGCCTCGCCGGGCTGCGCGAACGGCTCGCGGACCTCGACGGCCTGCTGCGGGCGGGCCCGGCGGACCCCGGCCGCTTCCGCCTGACCGCCGAGGTACCGCTGCCACCCGACGCCCCGCCGCGGCCCTCCGGCCCGGCGCCCGAGGACACCACCCTGAGCGAGGTCACCCCATGACGACGCCACCGGCCCCCGTACGGCTGCTGCTGGCCGACGACGAGCACCTGATCCGCGGGGCGCTCGCCGCGCTGCTCTCGCTGGAGGACGACCTCCTGGTCGTCGCGGAGGCGGCGAGCGGACCGGAGGCGCTGGCGATGGCCCGGGCGCACGAGCCCGACGTCGCGGTACTGGACCTGCAGATGCCTGGGGCGGACGGTGTGAAGGTCGCCACATCCCTGCGCGCGGAGCTGCCCGGCTGCCGGGTGCTGATCGTGACCAGCCACGGACGGCCGGGACACCTGAAGCGGGCGCTCGCGGCGGGGGTGCGCGGGTTCGTCCCGAAGACCGTCAGCGCCCAGCGGCTCGCCGAGATCATCCGCACCGTCCACACCGGGAACCGCTACGTCGACCCCGAGTTGGCCGCCGACGCGATCTCCGCCGGGGACTCCCCGCTGACCGCGCGGGAGGCCGAGGTGCTGGAGCTGGCCGCCGACGGTGCGCCGGTCACGGAGATCGCGGAGCGGGCCGCGCTCTCCCCCGGAACCGTCCGCAACTACCTGTCGTCGGCCGTGACCAAGCTGGGCGCGGAGAACCGGCATGCCGCGGTGCGCCTCGCACGCGAGCGAGGTTGGGTATAGTTGCTCTCGCGCCACGGCGCAACGCGGACGTAGCTCAGTTGGTAGAGCGCAACCTTGCCAAGGTTGAGGTCGCGAGTTCGAGCCTCGTCGTCCGCTCCGCACAGAAGCCCCCCGGTCCACCACCGGGGGGCTTCTTCGTGTGCCAGGGCCTACGACCAGGTCGTTCCCGTCAGCCGCTCGTACGCCTCCACGTACTTGCCGCGGGTCGCCTCCACCACCCGCTCGGGCAGCGGCGGCGGGGGCTGCTCACCGGCGCGGTCCCAGCCGGACTCCGCCGAGGTGAGCCAGTCACGGACGAACTGCTTGTCGTACGAGGGCTGCGCGCGTCCCGGCTGCCACTGGTCGGCCGGCCAGAAGCGGGAGGAGTCCGGCGTGAGCACCTCGTCGGCGAGGACGAGCGTGTCGCCGTCGTAGCCGAACTCGAACTTGGTGTCGGCGAGGATGATCCCCCGGTCCTTGGCGATGTCCCGGGCCCGGCCGTAGACGGCGAGGGTCGCCTGGCGCAGCTGGGCGGCCGGCTCGGCGCCGATCTGGCGGGCCACCTCCTCGTAGGAGACGTTCTCGTCGTGCTCGCCCACCTCGGCCTTGGTGGCCGGGGTGAAGATCGGCGCGGGCAGCTCGGAGCCGTCGACGAGGCCCTCGGGCAGGGCGAGGCCGCAGACCGTGCGGGAGGCGTTGTACTCGGCCAGGCCGGAGCCGGTGAGGTAGCCGCGGGCCACGCACTCCACGGGGATCATCCGCAGCGACTTGCACACCAGCGTGCGCCCGGCCCAGTCGGCGGGGGCGCCCTCGGGGACGTCGGTGCTGATGACGTGGTGCGGGGCGAGGTCCGCGAGGCGGTCGAACCACCACAGGGAGAGCTGGGTGAGGATGCGGCCCTTGTCGGGGATCTCCGTGGGCAGCACCCAGTCGTAGGCGGACATACGGTCGCTGGCGACCATCACGAGGTCGCCCGCCTCGTTCTGGTACAGCTCGCGCACCTTGCCGGTGTGCAGATGCACCAGACCCGGAACCTGGATCGGCTCGGGCTTTTCGACGAATCCGGACACGGTTCCTCCCCGTGGTTCTGTCCAATGCCCTGATTCTCCCGTATCGGGGGTGGGGCGAGGACAGCGGGTCAGTCGCGCTTGCAGATGCGGTCCAGGAGGTTGGCGGTGGCGCGTTGGATGCGGGGGTCGACGTGGCCGGGCCGGTCCAGCGCCGGTGACCAGGCGAACGTCCCGGAGGCGAAGACCAGGGCGCCGGACGGGGACCGGTACAGGGACGTCTCCTGGTGGCGCGGGGCGCCCTCGGCGTCGGTGTACGGGGAGTGCGCGAGGAGGATGCGGTCCTGGTGGTCGGGGAGCGGGGTGCGGGGGAAGTAGCGGTCGGCCTCGCCGGCGACCAGCCCCTCGATCCCGTCGCCCTCCCGCGCTCCGGTCGCCTCCCACAGCCAGTGGCCGGCGTTGCGCACGATCAGCGGGTGCGGTTCGGGGACGCGGCCCGCGTACTGGATGCCGACCAGTTGCTGCTCGGGCCGGTCGATCTCCCGCCACAGCACCGGCCGGCCGGGGCCCTTGCGTTTGCGGCAGGTCAGCAGGCGGTCGGGGACACCGGCCGGGGAAGGGCCCAGCTCGACCTGCCAGTACATGGTGTTGGCGGAGAGGAAGACCAGGGAGGTGCCGTGCTCGCGGGCGAGTTCGACGGTGCGGCGCATCGGGGCCGACCAGTACTCGTCGTGGCCGGGGAAGACCAGGCCGCGGTACCGGGTGGGGTCGACGCGGCCGGCGTGCAGGTCGCGGGCGTCGGCGTAGGCGAGGTCGTAGCCGTAGCGCTCGGCCCAGCGGATGAAGTCGTAGGCGTGGCCGACGTGCAGGGGCAGGCCCGCGCCCGCGTACGGCCGGTCGAAGGAGACCGTGGTGGCCGCGCCGGCCTCGCCGAGCAGCCGGCCCTCCTCGTCCCAGGCGTGGTAGAGGCTGGCGCCGGTGTGGCCGTCCTCCGGGTAGAGGTTGTAGGCCTGCCAGGTGATGTCGGGCAGCAGCAGGAGCAGGTCCGCCGGGTGGGAGTCGCGGACGGTGAACGGGATGTGGGAGCGGTAGCCGTCGGCGGTGGTCAGTACGGCGACGTACGCGCCGATGCTCCAGTACGACGGGATCTGCAGCCGCCAGGAAAGCCACCAGTGGTGGCAGGACACGGTGCGGTCGGCGGTGAGCGGCGGGGGCTGGACGATGCCCGAGAGCCGCGGACTGGTGGTGATCTTCGCGGCGCCGTCGCCGCCGTAGTGGCCGATGCGGTACACGTCGACGCCGAACTCCTGCGGCGGGTCCACGGTGATGTGGAAGTCGATCGCCTCGCCTGGCGTGACGGCGCCGGTGGAGGCGAAGCCCTTGATCTGGCGGTGCACGTCGTCGGCCGAGCGGGGGCCCACCTCGGCGGCGCGGGGGGCGGGGACGCGGGGCGCGGTGGCGGTCGCACCGCCGCCGTGTCCCGTGCCGGGCGCGGCCTGCGGGGGCGGGTCGACGTACCAGGGGACGACGTGGCCGGTGTCGTCGAAGTACGTCTCACTGCCGCGCAGCCAGGGGACGGGGCCCTGGCCGAACGGGTCCGTGACGGCGTGCGCGAGTGCTCCCGACTCCCAGCGGCGGACGCGGTCCGATCCCATTGGCTGTCCCCCTCCCTCGTGCCCCCGTGCTCTGTCGTACGGCGGTGCGAAAGCGTCGGCGGCGGTGCGTCGGTGCGTCGGTGCGACGCGCCGGGTCCGCTGAGTCCGCTGAGTGGCTGACCGTACGGCTGCGCGGTTGTCGTATGTCGTACGCCTTTGCCACGTGCGCGGTCGGTCCCAGCACATCACATAACGCACGCATGTTGTCACTACTCGTTGCGAATTGACCGAAAGTGGAAGGAGGAGATCCGGTAGTTCTTCCTCCGGTTCGGCGCCCGTCGGAGTCAGGCCAGCCGTACGGGCTTCTCCGGGCGTATGCCCGCGTCGATGAGCCAGGTCCGCAGCGGCAGGGGGTTGCCGTCCTCGACCAGGGCGAGGACCCGGGGGCCCAGGTCGGCGGCTCTCTCGCCGTCGATCAGGAGGGCGGGACCGTCGAGCCAGTCGAGGCCGGGGGTGGCGCCCGCCGTGTCCATCGCGGCGCAGCAGACCATCGCGGTGACATGGTCGGCGAGGAGTTCACGGCCGGTGCGCGGCGGCTGGAGGGGGAACAGGGGCAGCGCGCCCTCGTCCCAGGGAAGCGCGCCCTGGGCCTGGCCGGAGGCTTCCGCCGTGGCCGCGCGGGTCCCGGGCCCGGTGGTCTCCTCGCGGGCCAGTTCCGCGCTGAGGCCGGCGGCGAGCGCGGCGCTGCGCTCGTTGCCCAGACCGGCCTCTTCGTCCGGGTCGGCGAGATCGGCAGGAGCAGCAGGGCCCGCGGAAGGCGCGGAGGCTATGGGGACTGCGGGGACGTCGGGGCCTGCGGAGTCTGCGGAGTCTGCGGGAGGGACGGGGTCTGCCGGATGTGCGGGATCCGGGGCGGGGCTCGTGCCGTGGTCCGCCGCGGTCCCCGGGGCCGGGTCCGAGGCCGGGCCGAGGGCGTCGGTGGAGGTCGGCGGATGGCCGGAAGGGGACTGCGCCGGGCCGGACAGGTGATCCAGGACGCGGGCCAGGGTCGTGCCGTGCGGATCCTGCGCCGGGGAGTCCGGGGAGCGGCGGACGCCCATCGTGTCCAGGACGCGGTGCAGCCGGGCGGCGTCGGTGCGCCATTTGCGGTCGACGACCTCGTCGGGGTAGTCCTGCCAGGCCACCGGGGCCCAGTTCGGGCCGCGCTCGGCCGGGCCGCCGTGGAAGAGTCGCGCGGCCAGGAGCGAGGCGGCCTCGTCCACCGTGCCGGGCTCCTCCAGCAGGTCGCAGGCGGGCCGCTCGCCGAGCCGGGAGGCGAAGCCCTCGGCCAGGCGGTCCCGGCGGGACAGCTCGGTGAGCGCCGCGACGACGCCCGCGTCCAGCCGGGACGGCCAGCGGCCCATGCGCCAGGCGGGGAGCGCGACCCGCGTCAGCAGCCGGTCCCAGCCCGCGTAGGCCAGGCCCACCTGTTCCTGGGCGACGATGCGCAGGCCGTAGTCCACAGCCTGTGCGCGCTCGGCGGCGGCTGCCGCCACGCCCCGCTCCATCTGGGCCGCGTCCTCGCGGCAGCCGCGCAGCATCAGCCGGGCCACCCAGCCGACGCCGGCGCACACCGCGTGCGACAGGGGACATCGGCCGGCCGTGGAGGCGGCGGCCACCGCCGCGTCCAGCCCGCGGACGAACCGGCGGGCCGCGGCTATGTCGGGGTGGGCCGACGGGCCCGTACCGGCCACCACCGGGGCGAGGACGGCCCGCAGTTCGCCGACGCGCATCCACCACAGGAACGGGGAGCCGATGACGAGGACGGGCGCCGCCGCGCGGCGCGGACGAACCACGGACGGGCCGCTCGGCCCCTCCGGCTCCTCCCGGTCGCCGCCCGCGGGAGGCGCGTGGGCCGGATGGGTGCGGTCCTCCAGCCAGCTGTCGCAGTCCGGGGTGAGCGCTATGGCGGAGGGGGCAGGGACGTCCAGCCGGTCGGCGAGGTCGCGCACCAGGCGGTACAGGTCCGGCGCGGACTCCTCCGGGACCGGGACCGTCGGGCTCATGGCGGGGCGGGCGCGGGCCACGACCAGTCCGACGCCCGCGGCGGCGAGCAGGACGACGACCGCCACGGCGCCCACCACCCACCGGGCCAGGCCCCAGCCCGGGCCGACGAGGTGGCCCGTGGATCCGCCCGCGAGCAGGATCACGGCGACGGCGGCGGGCAGCAGGGCGACGGCCAGCGCCCGGCCGCGGACGCGCAGCACGGCCAGGGCCCGGGAGCGCGCCGACTGCGCGCCGACCTCCGCACCGGTTCCGGTCACGACCTGACGTCACCCCCTCCCGACTGCCTCGAACTGCCCTGTGTTGCTCACTCCCCCACTGTGGCACCCGCCACTGACATCGCAATGCCGGTGGGCCAAGTGCCGGAACGCTTGCGCCGCACCCTAGTTGGGGGCCCGGCCCACGTCAGCCGGATGGGCCATTGCTCACTCGATGGAATGGCTTTGGTCAGAGGTGGATGACGCACAGCAAAGATCAGGCCCCGGATCCTGTCCGGGGCCTGATCTTCGGAAGGTGCCTCGAAAGGCCTGGTCCTGAGCGGTGCCGAGCAGCCGCCGCGGGCACTGAGTGGCGCCGAACACCCGCCGCGGGCGCTGATCGGTGCCGAGCACCCGCCGCGGGTGTTCCGGGCGTTCCTACGCGCGCGGCGGGCGCTTCGGGCACTCCGGGCGTTCCTACGCGCCCGCGGCCGCCTCGGCGGCGATGTCCGTGCGGTGCTGGGACCCGTCGAGGCGGATGCGTCCGACAGCGGCGTACGCCCGTTCGCGGGCCTCGGTCAGGTCCTTGCCGGTGGCCGTGACGGACAGGACGCGGCCACCCGCGCTCAGGACGGCGTCGTCCTCGCGCCGAGTGCCCGCGTGCAGCACGTACGCGTGCGGGGCGTCCTGGGCGGCCACCTCGTCGAGGCCGGTGATCGGGTCGCCGGTGCGCGGGGTGCCGGGGTAGTTGTGCGAGGCGAGGACCACCGTGACGGCCGCGTCGTCGCTCCAGCGCAGGGGTGCCAGGTCGGCGAGGGAGCCGGTGGCCGCGGCCAGCAGGACGCCCGCGAGGGGGGTCTGCAGGCGGGCCAGGACGACCTGCGTCTCGGGGTCGCCGAAGCGGGCGTTGAACTCGATCACCCGGACACCGCGGCCGGTGATCGCGAGGCCCGCGTAGAGCAGCCCGGAGAACGGCGTGCCCCGGCGGCGCATCTCGTCGACGGTGGGCTGCAGCACGCTCCGCAGCACGTCGTCCACCAGCTTGGGGTCGGCCCAGGGCAGCGGGGAGTACGCGCCCATGCCGCCGGTGTTCGGACCCTCGTCGCCGTCCAGGGCGCGCTTGAAGTCCTGGGCGGGCTGGAGCGGAAGCACCGTCTCGCCGTCGGTGATGGCGAAGAGGGAGACCTCGGGGCCGTCCAGGAACTCCTCGATCACCACGCGGTCGCAGGCGGCGGCGTGCGCCCGGGCCGCCTCGACGTCGTCGGTGACGACGACGCCCTTGCCCGCGGCGAGTCCGTCGTCCTTGACGACGTAGGGGGCGCCGAAGGCGGCCAGCGCCTCGTCGACCTCCTTCGCCGTGGTGCAGACGTAGGACCGGGCGGTCGGGACACCGGCTCCCGCCATCACGTCCTTCGCGAAGGCCTTGGAGCCCTCCAGCCGCGCCGCCTCGCCGGACGGGCCGAAGACGGGGATGCCCGCCTCGCGCACGGCGTCGGCGACCCCGGCGACCAGCGGCGCCTCGGGGCCGACGACCACCAGGTCGGCACCGAGCCGGCCGGCCAGCGCGGCGACGGCCGCGCCGTCGAGGGCGTCGACCGGGTGCAGCTCGGCGACCTCGGCGATGCCGGCGTTGCCGGGCGCGCAGTGCAGCGCGGTGACGTCGGGGTCGAGGGACAGGGAACGGCACAGGGCGTGCTCACGAGCGCCGCCGCCGATGACGAGGACCTTCACGGGGTCAGCCTAACGGCAGGGCGCGGCCCCGTTTTGTGCGGGTTGCCGGGGGGCCGGGAACGGGCCGCTCGTACGTTCCTCCGAGGCGGGACCGTATCCAGGCCCCGCACCCCCGCTACTCCGTGGGGTACTCCTCCACCACGGTCGCGCCCAGTTCCCGCACGATCAGGTCGTGGCCGGACAGGGCGGACTCGTCGAGGTCGGGGTCGTCGTCCTCGGGGATGTCGTCCTCGGGGGCGACGGGGGCGGGCTCCGGTGCGGAGGCTCTGCCGGGCCGGGCCGCCGTGGCCGGGCCGGTTGCGGAGGCCGTGCGCGTCGCCGAGGGCCGGTCGGGGGCCGGGGCGCCGGGGCCCGGAGCCACGGACGCGGTCTGGGGGGCCGCCGTACGCTGCGGGGCCGCCGGGCCGCCCGGGTGGGCGCCGCTGCCGCCACCGCCGTAGCCACCGCCTCCGTAACCGCCACCGCCTCCGTAACCGCCGGAGGGCGCGGGCGCGGGGGCGCCGCCACCCGTCGGGTCGACGACCGCCTCGATCTTCCACTGGACGCTGAACTGCTCGGCCAGGGCCTGCCGCAGTACGTCCTCGCTGCCGCTGCTCGCGAAGTTGTCCCGCGCGCCCGCGTTGACGAAACCGACTTGGAGGGTGGTGCCGTCGAAGCCGGTGACCTGGGCGTTCTGGCTGAGCAGGATCCAGGTGAAGCGGCGGCGGTTCTTCACCGCCTCCAGGATGTTCGGCCACAGCTGGCGGGGGTCGAGTCCGCCGCCCGCGGGTGCGGGTGCGGATGCGGGGGCGGCCGGAGCGGTGGCCCGGGCGGCGGGTGCGCTCCCCGGCCCGCCCACCGGGGCGCCTGCCGCTGCGGCGCCGGTCCCGGGCGCGGGCTGACCGCCGCCCGGTGCCGCCGCCGTGGGCCAGCCACCGGGCCGCCTGGCCCCGGCACCGGCCGACGCGGCCGTGGGCCAGGCACCGGGCGCACCGCCCGCGGACGGACCGGCAGGCGGAGCCGTCGGGGTCGGGGAGGAGGCAGGCGGGGGCGGCGGGCCCGCGGGCGCCTCCTGGGTACGGTCACCGGCGGCAGGGGCGGCCGGAGCCACCGGAGCGGCGGAGGCGGCCGGAGCCACTGGGGCGGCCTCCGGCCGGGCCGAGCCACCGGCAGCACCTGAAGCACCGGGAACCGCCTGCACCGCCTGAGCACCCGACGCCTGCGCACCCGGCGCACCCTGCGCCCCCTGCCCGCCCTGGGGCCCGGCGGTTCGTACCGCCGCCCTGGCCGCCGCGGGGCCGGCGCCGGGCGGCACCGGACCCACGGCGGCGACCGGACCGGCTCCGCCGTGCGCCTCGGGCCCGGGCACGTAGCCCATCGCGGGCGCTCCCGCGCCTGTGCTGAAGCTCACGCCCCGCTCGATCCGGTCGAGGCGGGCCATCACGGACCGCTCGTCGCCGTACGCGGCGGGCAGCAGCACGCGCGCGCAGATCAGTTCGAGCTGGAGGCGGGGCGAGGTGGCGCCGCGCATCTCGGTCAGGCCCTCGTTGACCAGGTCGGCGGCGCGGCTCAGCTCGGCGGGCCCGAAGGAGGCGGCCTGGGCCTGCATGCGTTCGATCACGTCGGCGGGGGCGTCGATGAGCCCCTTCTCGGCCGCGTCGGGCACGGCGGCAAGGATCACCAGGTCCCGCAGCCGCTCCAGCAGGTCGGCGACGAAGCGCCGCGGGTCGTTGCCGCCCTCGATGACGCGGTCGACGACCTCGAAGGCGTTCGCGCCCTGCCCGGACGAGAACGCCTCGACGACGGAGTCGAGCAGCGAGCCGTCGGTGTACCCGAGGAGGGAGGTGGCCATGGCGTACGTCACACCGGCCTCTCCCGCACCGGCGAGCAACTGGTCCATGACGGACATGGAGTCACGCACGGAACCGGCTCCGGCCCGCACGACCAGCGGGAGCACCCCGTCCTCGACGGGGATGTCCTCCTTCTGGCACACCTCGCCCAGGTAGTCCCGCAGGGTTCCCGGCGGGACCAGCCGGAAGGGGTAGTGGTGGGTCCGCGAGCGGATCGTCCCGATGACCTTCTCGGGCTCGGTGGTCGCGAAGATGAACTTCAGGTGCTCCGGCGGCTCCTCCACCACCTTGAGCAGCGCGTTGAAGCCCGCCGACGTGACCATGTGGGCCTCGTCGATGATGTAGATCTTGTAGCGGCTGCGGGCGGGCCCGAAGAAGGCCTTCTCCCGCAGGTCACGGGCGTCGTCCACACCGCCGTGCGAAGCGGCGTCGATCTCGATGACGTCGATGGAACCGGGGCCGTTGCGCGCCAGGTCCCGGCAGGAGTCGCACGTGCCGCAGGGCGTGGGCGTCGGGCCGTTCTCGCAGTTCAGGCAGCGGGCGAGGATCCGCGCGCTGGTCGTCTTGCCGCATCCGCGCGGACCGCTGAACAGGTACGCGTGGTTGACCCGGTTGTTCCGCAGCGCCTGCTGCAGCGGGTCGGTGACATGCTCCTGCCCGATGACCTCGGCGAAGGACTCCGGTCGGTAGCGGCGGTACAGCGCGAGAGACGACACGCATACGAGGTTATAGGCGCCCACTGACAACCGGCCCGGCCCGTGGAACCCGCCGCCCCACGCAAGCGCCCCCCACGCACCCGCCAGAGCCGACCTACCCTTGCTGCCTTCCGGCCCTGGGGGAGTTCAGTCAGATAGCGCCGCGTGAGGGGCTTCCGAAAGACTACCCGATCCCGGGGCCGGGGAACGAGTTCGCGAGCACTCCTCCGCGTCATGTAATGTTTCCGGCGGAGGATTCGCCTAGAGGCCTAGGGCGCACGCTTGGAAAGCGTGTTGGGGGCAACCCCTCACGAGTTCGAATCTCGTATCCTCCGCCATTGCTCTCACCGGGCAATACGCCGAAGGGCCCCCTGGAAACAGGGGGCCCTTCGGCGTTGTCCTCAGACCCCGTTGTCCTGGTCTTTGTCCACAGCGAGATTTTCCGGGGCTCCCCAGATGGCGCGCTCGATCTTGCGGGCCGCCTCCTTGAGCATGGGATCGGTCACGTGCAGGTACCGCGCGCGCATCCGTGCCGCGCCGCCCGGCTCCCATCCCATGATCTGGTCGATGACCCGGTCTGGCACCCCGAGCAGCATGAGCACGGTGCCCGCGGTGTGCCGTGCATCGTGCAGACGCCCGTCCCGGACGCCGGCGTCTCCCAGCAGCCGCTTCCAATCGTGGTAGTCCGTGTTGGGACTGAGCGGCCCGCCCAACGGCTTGGTGAACACGTACTCGGACTCGGCCCACAGGTTCCCGGCCGCCGCGCGCTCCCGGGCCTGCGCCTCTCGGTGGGAGCGGAGCATCACGACCAGCGGGCCCGGGAGCGGCACGGCGCGACGCCCGGCGCGTGACTTCGTGTTCTTCGTCTCGCGCCGCACCTGCACCCGGGCCGGGCAGTAGCCGGCCTTCCGGCCGCACGGCGCTGCCTCACCGCACCCGTGCTCGTACTTCGGCCGCAGCCTGTTTCGGCGAAGCTTCAGGTACTCGTTGTCCAGGTCCACGTCCGACCAGCGCAGGCCGAGCGTCTCGCCTTGCCGCAGCCCGAGCGCAAGGGCCAGCATCCAGCGAGCACTGTTGCGACGCTTGTTCACTTCGAGCAGGAGGCTCTGCACCTCATCGACCGAGTAGGGCTCTACCTCGGTCTCGTCCTCTTCCATCCTGGGAGGCTTCGCGAGCGCGGCAGCGTTCTTCGCTGCGTGGCCGCGCCGCACCGCTTCCCCCAGAGCCGTGCGGGCCGTTCGGTGAGCCTGGTGGGCGGTGCCTGCCTTGCTGCCGGCGCTCTGCATCCGGCGGTACAGGCTCTCCAGGTGTTCAGGCTCCAAGCGGTCGATGCGGTGCTTGCCGATGCCCGGCACCAGGTGCACTCGGACCGCCACCTCGTACCCGTCGTACGTGTTCTCGCTCACGACGGGCTTGGCGATGTTCTCGACCCAGTGCTCAAGCCACTTCGCCACCGTCCACGGCTTTCCGGGCTGGCGCGCAGACCCTTCGTCGCGCTGCTTCTCCAGGCGCCGGACTTCGTCCACCAGCTCTTTGCGCGTGGGGCGCGTCAGGTGCCGGCGGTACGGCTCCCCGTTGTCCTTGTAGCCCATGGGGACACGGGCGTGCCATCGGCCGTCCTTGCCCAGGTAAAGGGCCGATTCGCCATTGGCCCGGCGAGTGCGCTTCTTCTCCTCTGCCACTGGCAGTTCCTCCGGTCGGTGCGAAGCAGACAAACCCGGGGGCGCCGCCCGACAGTCGGGCGGCGCCCCGGAACGGTGCGATCAGGCGGCGCGCTGCTCAGCGCGGCGGCGGGCGAGATAGGCGGCGGGAGCGTCGGCGGGGACGCGCCGCAGTCCGCCGATGGTCAGGGACTCCAGTTCGCCGGTGCGGATGAGGGCGAAGCAGGTGGTACGACCAACGCGGAGGCAGCGGGCGGCCTCTTCCACGGTCAGCAGAACGGGGGGCAGGTCGCCGGTCTCGGTGGGCGGCGCGAGGTCCACGGTGGCGATGCTCATGGAAAGGTCTCCTCTGGGCTGTCCTTGGGGGTGCCTCTCTGAGGGCCGCTACTTCCGCTACCGCCGCTACCGTGCAGGTCAGGGGCCTGTCGGGGGTAGCGGGAAGGGGTAGCGGTAGCGGCGGGGTAGCGGGCCGCGGGGCTGCTTCCCGCTACCTCATCGGTGCTGGTCAGGCAGCGTTTTCGGTGCCGGGTAGCGGAAGTAGCGGACTTTCCGGGGGAGGGGGGCAGTAGCGGGCCCACGCGTCGTGCAGATCGGCGGCGTAGTAGCCCTTGAGGACGCTCCCGGCGGTCTTGATGTTGCGGGAGGCGATGGGCTCGTTGTCCGCCGTCATGTACTCCGCGAGCATCCGGGACAGGCGCCGGTTGTCGAGCGGCTTGCCCTGGAGGTCGGCCCACGGGGCGTCGTCCAGGGCGTTGAGCCGGTCCAGAACCGCGACGGTGGGAAGGCGGTCGATCCCGACCATGACGTGGTCGCGCAGGTCGCACAGCAGCCGGACCCCGAGACTGCCCTTGTCGTTGGCCTTGGACGCGGTCACCAGGTGCACGCACGCAGCGCGGGCCCGGTCCGGCCAGTCGCCACCGGCGGCGTCCGCGATGGCGAGCAGGGGTTCCCACACGTCCGCCGGCCGGTCGGTGACCCCGTCGGGCATCTGCGGCCACGCCCCCATGACGGAGTCGCGTGCCTGCTCCGTCCACTGGGCGAGCCGGTCACGGAGCTTGTGCCCCTCGGCCTCATGCACGCGGGCCCGGAAGGATTCCACCTGCTCGTTGCGTGCCCGGCGGCGCATCCGGATGACGACGGACCGCGTCATGATCGTGTCCGGCAGGGATCCGAGTCCGGCGACCGCGACCGCGCAGTACGAGGGGAACGCCTGAACGGTCTGGTTGCCCCCGTCCCCGATGCACCGGTAGGTGACACCGGTCCGGCGGTGGCCGGCGTTCAGGAACCCGCGAAGTTCCTCGTTGTCCCCCGCCTTGGGCCCGAAGATCGTATCGATCTCGTCGAACAGGATCGTGGGGCGCCCGTTGGGGCTGGACACGGACCGGAACAGGGCGGCGGCGGACGCGTTGACCGCCGTCATGGGCTGCGGCACGAGGGTTTCCACGATCTCCAGCGCCCGCGACTTCCCCGACCCCGGCTCGGGCGAGAGGAACGCGAGACGCGGGGTGGAGTCGAAGCAGTCGAGCAGGTGGGCGTGGGCGTCCCACAGGGCCACGGCGACGTAGGCGGCTTCGGTGGGGAAGACGTTGAACCGGCGGTGGAAGGCTTCCACCTCGTCGAGCAGCGCGGCGCCGTCCATGGGAGTGGGGGTCATGCTGCGGCCCTTCCTTCCTGGGGGGTGCGGAGCGGGCAGGTGTCGCGGTGGGCGGTGTGGGCGTCGATCAGGGCGAGGACGCGGCGCTGTCCTACGGCGCTGCGGTCCCAGCCGCACAGGCACCGCGACGTCGCGGTCGGGGTGGCGCCGCGCGGTGCGCTGATGGTCAGCCATGCGATGGGGTAGCGGCCGTCGCCCGTGCGCGGGTCAGGGCGAAGAGCAGTAGGGACGCCCTGACGGGCGACGCCTTCCGGCTCGCCCACGCTCGTCCGGGGCTTGGCCGGTGCGGCGGGGCGCGGGCGGTCCGGGGTGGGGGTGATGCTCTTCAGGCAGGGGCGGGGACGGGGGTTCATGCCGCATCCCGCCTTGCCTGGTTGTGGGCGATGGACCAGTTGAGTGCGCTGCGGAGGGTCGAGCGGCACTCGGCCGCGGACAGGCCGGCCGCCTCCCCCGCCTCCTGAAGAGCCTGTTCAACCACGTGCCGGGGGAGGTCGCCCCACGCGACGAACCGTCCCAGAGCGCGCGCCGCCCGGAACAACGCCGACTCCCGCCAGCCGAGTTGGGCCGTGGCGACGTTCCGGGTCTCGTTGGCCAGTGCGGTGTCAGCGTATGAGCGGGATTGCCCCACTACGGCCACCGAGGGGGCCTGTGAGGGCTTGGGGGCGGGCCGCAGGATGCTCAGCAGCCATCCGGGCACCGGGACGCTCTCAGCGCCGCACAGCGCTTCGTAGGGTCCGGTGGGGGTGATGCTGCCGGCGGCGACGACGTATCCGCCCCACGCCCGGGTGTCCACCAACGCCCCCACGGTCCCGGCCGTATTGGTCAGCCGGATACTGTCCGGGGCGGTGAAGTACAGGTGGGTCCCGCCGCTCGCGGTCCGCACCCGGTAGGTGTCGGGGACGGCGTGTCCGGCGCGCTCGCAGAGCGCTCGGAAGGTTGTCGCGCCGCCAGGCGCGTCCGAACTGCTCTTGTCCTTCGGCATGTCCAGGTCGACGACCAGCAGCCCGGACGGGCCGGTCGCGATCCCGACGTTGAACGGCGCCCGCGACCACGCCGCACGGATCCGCTCCGGGTCGGTGGTGGCGCGCTGTTCCCACTTCAGGTGCCCGTCGGCGCACGAGCCGGTACGGGGGCAGGCGGCCTCCCCGTGGAGGGCGGGGCGCTTCGTGCCGGGGCGCAGGGGGAAGACGTGCCAGCCGCGTTCGGCCGCGTTCAGGGCGGCGCGCATCAGGTCCTCGTTCACGCGGCCACCTCCAGGGAGGAAGCGAGGTGGGTGAGGGCGGCGCGGCCGATGTGCTCGGCGTAGGCCGGGGGGATGCACTCGCGGATGCCGTCGCGGTTCATCCACGGCACCCCCAGCACCCGGCGGGCCAGGTCGACGCCGGAGAAGTTGCCGACGAACTGGCCGTAGTGGCCGGGCGGGACCGGGCGCCCCATCTTCGCCTGGGGGACCAGGTGTGCGGGGTGGTCCGGCTGGACCAGGCGGAAGCCGCCGCCGGTCTCGAAGAACCGGTGCCGGTAGTTCGCCAGACGGAACATCTGCCCGCACAGCATCACCGGAGCGCGCAGCTTGGGTAGGGCGCCGCCCACGTTCTCCATCACCCACGGCCGCCCCGTGGCTTCCAGCGCCGTGCGGGTGGGGGCGATCAGGTCGGGGTGGCTGTTGCCCTGGATGCGCTGGCAGTCGCTGTCGTGCTGGCAGGGCGGCGAGCCGTGGATGAAGTCGAACTCCGCCCCGTGCTCCAGCACGAACGCGATCGCGTCGGCCTGGATGAACCGGTAGGGGTAGCGGGGCTGCGGGTCCTTGTCGATGCCGGTCACGTCGAACCCGGCGTCGGCGTAGCCCTTGGCGGCGCCGCCCTGGCAGCAGTACAGGTCCAGTAAGCGCGGCCGGTGGCCGGGCACTCGCCGGATGAGGGTCGGTTGGGTCATGCTGGGTTTCTCCAGTTCCTTGGTTGGTTCTGGCTGGCAAGGGCGGCCCCACATTCATTGGCGTGAGGTGGGGGCCGCCCTTGGTGTGCTGATGCTGTGGTGGTGGGTTGTTCCCCCAGCGCCGTGGGGGCACGGGGTGTCGGCGCGGGGGCAGGTGATCAGGGCCCGTGAGATGTAGAGCCCGGTGGCCGACCAGTAGCCCCACACCACGTCCGTGGAGCGGTTGAGGCAGTCACGGGCGTAGGCGAGCTGGGTAGCCGGTGACAGGTCCCGGGGGCCGCGCGGGAAGGCGTCCAGTTCCGTCCGCAGCCATCCGTACGCGCTCTGGTCGGTGTCGGGGGCGGGGTAGGTGGCGGCCAGGAGCCGGGCGGGCTTGAGCAGCCACTGCCTGATCTCCAGCGGGGGGACGGGGCAGCCGGGGTCGCGGCGGTCCCTGTCCGGTGGCAGTTCCCTGCCGTTGTACGCGTAGGCGTGCCAGTGGAGCCCGGACATGCGTCCTGTCCCCGGTCAGCCGTGGAAGTGGTTGCGCTTGAAGACGGCCTTGCGGATGTTCACCGTGGTCCCGCCCCGGTGCCCGCCCGAGCCGAGGACCCGCACGGCGATGAAGCCGCCGAAGATGACGGCGGCCAGGATGATGAGCTGGGTGATGAACGCGGTGAGGGCGGCGATGAACGCGGTCAGCAGGAACAGCCCGCCGCAGACCGCGGCGAACCCGATGCCGCCGAGGGCGATGTTCACGGCCGTGCGGGACACGGCTGGCTTGGCGGTGAGGGGTTCGGGCTGTGCGGGGTGGACGGCGTAGCCGGTGACGATCCTGCCGTCCGGCAGGACGATGCTCGCGACCGCCGGTACCTGGTCCGGCTGGACGGGAACGAGCGGCGCCGGCGCCGTGGCGGCGGGCGGGAACAGGGTCGGCTGGTGGACCTGTGTGGCCCGGATCACGGGCGGGTGCGGTGCGTGTTCGGGGTGCATGCGGAATCCCTTCCGGTACGGGTCGGGGGAGGCAGGGAGACACCCTGCCGGGAGGCTTCTGGAGGGGGGTTCCGGGCCCTGAGTTGGGGTGCCTCCCCGCCTCCCCGAAACGGTGTTTTCGCTGATCAAGGCGGGGGAGGCGGTCCGGGGAGGGGGTTGGGGAGTTCTCCCCGCCTCCCCGGACCGGACGGCGGTGCCTCCCCGTTACTCGGCGGCGGAAGCGGAACCGTCCGTGTCGCGGTTGGCGAGGGCCCGCAGGACGTGATCGCGGTGGATGACCATGACGCCGTGGGACTTCTTCGGCTCCTCGCCGTGCTCCTCCAGCAGGCTCTTGAGCCGGTCGTTGGTCCACTGGTCCCCGTAGACCTGCGGGGCCAGGGAGTGCAGCCGCTTGAGGACTTCGTTGGTCCGCAGCCGGGCCGCGTCACCGATGACGGTGGCGACGTCTGCGAGCGCGTCGCGCTCCTCGGCCTGGTCGATGACGCGCAGGGTGGTGACGCCGTCGCGCAGGGCCTTGGCCCGGGCGGCGATTTCGGCGGCCGGCTCGTCGTCGATGAAGTGGGTCCGCACGGTGATGGACGCCTGCCCGGCGGGAATCGCGATGCCGTCGGAGGCGACGACCAGGGTTCCCTTGTCGAGCCCCTGGCGCAGCAGGTGCGGGGCCGCGCCACCGTTGACGGCCTTGTCCCCCAGTGCCATCCGGGACTGGGATTCGGTGCCCACGACGAGGGAGGCGCGGGTGTGGGCGCCCTCGCGGACCAGCTTGGGAAGGTTCTGGTCGGTGGGGTCCTGCGTGCCCTGCCACATCAGCACGTCGACCGCACGCCCCTGGTTGTGGATCTTGCGGACGGCCATGAAGTACCGGGAGGTGGCCTTGGAGCCGCCGTAGGGCCGCTTGTCGTCCCCGACGACCGGGCACATGAACGCCAACTGTGCCTCGTCCACCAGGACAATGAGCGGCTGGAACACGGCAGCCGGGTCCCGGCGTCGCTCCTCGATCCGCCGGTTCATTTCCTCCACCGCGTCCTCGACCATCTCGGTCGCCTGGATCACGTGGCCATCGGAGGGACCCTCGATCAGCACTTGGGCGATGCCATCGAACATGGCCCAGTCCCCGATGCCCTTGAGGTCAGCGATCCAGAACTGCACGGAGCGGTCCAGCGCCAGCCACAGGGCCAGCGCCCGCAGCGAGGCAGTCTTGCCCTGGTTGGACAGGCCCGTGACCAGCAGGTGCCGCTGATACAGGCTGATCAGAGCGGCGTCGCCGCGCAGGTCCTGCCCCCACGGCGCGCGGCCGGTCTTGTAGTTCGCGGTCAGCGTCTCGTCCGTGACCAGCGGGGACGGCCCGATCGGCTCGTCCAGCGCGCCCGAGTCCGCGATCCACAGGCGGACTGTGCGGGCGGCTTCCGGGATCGTGATGAACACCTCGTGCTCGTGTCGGGTCAGGTTCTCCGCGAGCTTGCGCCGCCGTCCCTGCACCTCGTTCGTGGCCACCCCCGAGGGAAGGGTGACATCGACCTCGACGCCGCATCCGGCGATGCGGATGGGTCCGAGCATGGCCGCGCCGGCGTCGCCCATCTCCTTGATGGCTCGGGCCAGGGCCGGGACGCCGAGGTCGCGCAGGGCCTTGACCACGATGGACGGCGTGATCGGTTCCCCTTCCCCGGACCGTGCCGTGACGGGCAGGGCCCACTGGGGTGCGGCCTGCTGCTTGCTGCCCACCGCCCACAGGGCCAGCAGGGCCAGGAACGGGCCGACCGAGACGAGCGGTCCCCACACCACACGGACGATCGTGATCATCAGGTTGATGAACTCGACCACGGCCATGAGCGGGGTGATCACGTCGGCCGGGTGCTTGGTGGCCACCGCCATGGCGATACCGAGCAGGACCAGGCCCCCGATCCCCACGCCGGTGCCGACTGCGGCGCCCTTGGCGGCGGCGAGCGGGGAGTGCAGCAGGTCCATGCGGCGGCGGTGGCGTGCCTCGCGGTAGCGCTGCCCGCGCTCCTCCCACTCGGCCGCCGCCTCGTAGTTGCCCGCGGCTTCCGCCGCACGCAGCATGCGCTCATAGCGGGCGGCCGTGCGGCCGTCCCACGTGCGGCGTGCGACGATCCGGGCCCCGCCGGCGACGTAGAGGGAGTGCCGGGCCACCAGCCGTGCGGCCGTGCGGGTGTTCTCGTGCTTGAGAGCGGTACGGACCGCACGCCCGGAGCGCACCCACAACGGCACGGCCGGCGGGGTGGGCTGGTCGGGGACGACGCTCAGGTCGGGGCGAGGGGATTCCTCGGGCGGGTCGGGGTTCTTGTGCAGGTGAACGACGGTGCCGCTCATGACGGACACACTCCTGACTGCCCCCGGGGCAGGGGGCGGAAGATGAGGGGCCCGGGGCGGCCGTAGCGGCCCCGGGCGGTCGAGATGTGCAGCCGCGCAGGTCACGCGGCGGGGACGGCGGCGCGGTGGGGGGCGGTCACCACCAGCGGGACGGCTTGCCGGGGACGAGGTGCGGGTGGCCGTTGCGCATGTGGTCCACGCACTGGGGGCAGTCCTCGCGCGGCTTGAGCTTGCGGTGGATGCTCCGGTCGTGGGCGTGCTGCCAGCACTGCGGGCACTCACCGGGCGGCGCGACCAGACGGGACACGGTCACCACCAGCCGGTGGACTTCTTGGCGGACTTGGCGGCGGCGGCCTCGTTCACGATCCGCTGACGCTCCGTCTGCAGGGCGGTGATCTCCGCGATCAGCCGGGTCTCGGCGCTCGTCCAGGCCGTCTCCAGGCGGCGGTCGGCGCGGTCGGTGCTGCGGCCCCGCAGCACCGAGTAGGAGCCGCCGGCCATGGCGGCGAGGATGGTGCGGCGCTCGCGGCCGTCCAGCGGCCACAGTTCCTTCTGCCGGACCGCGTCCAGCTTGCGGGTCGTCTCGCGGATCGCACGGTCCAGGCGGCGGGTGTCGGGCTTGCCCATGTCAGGCACTCCTCAAGGAGTCGTCGTGCAGGTCAACGGGGGTGGGGTAGGCGCAGGGCACGCACATGCCGAGGGCGGCGGGGATGACGTATCCGGCGTCCCGCCCGCACTGCGGGCAGGTACGGCGGGCGGCGTTCGCCCTCTCCAGCGCGGCCCACCGGGCGGGCGTCATCGGGCGGACCGGCTTCGCGGCGTCGATGCGGTAGAGGTAGGCGATGAGCGGGCCGCGTCGGCGGCGGGGGCGTTCGAGCTGGGCGGCGGGGTCCTGCCCGCCGGGCCGCAGCCCGGCGGCGCGGAGTTGGCGGCGGGTGGCGTAGCCGTCCGGGGCCAGGCGCCACCGGAAGACGGGAAGGGCGCCCATCAGGCGACGCGCTTCCACGCGGCACGCAGGCGGACTTCGGATGCGGAGTGGCCGGCGGCGCGGAAGCGGGTGGCCATCTCGCGGTAGGACAGCGGGGGTGTCTGGCTGAGGCGGATCTGGTCGACCAGCACGTCCAGCGTGTCATCGGTGAGCGCGGGCGCCGTTTCCAGCGCCGGAACGGGCTCGGTGGGCCCCCACACGGGCAGTTCCCAGCGGGCCGTGACGCCGGGCGTGACGGGGGCCGTCACGCTGGTCAGCGCCCTGCCGGTCTCTTCCCCGGCCCGCGCTGTCTCCAGCGTCGACCACGCCTTGGACAGCTTCTCGGCGGTGCGTGCCTGGACGTGTGCGACGCGTGCCCCGGCCGCCGTCACGGCCGTCAGCCGGGTCTCCTCGGTGGTGGCTTCGGCCCGCAGCCGGGCGCGGGCCACGGCCGCTTCGTCGCGAGCTTCCTGCTGAATTCCCCGGATCGCTTTCAGGGCGGAGTCGGTGAGCGCGGTCCGCTCCCACAGGCCGTGCACGAGCCACAACGCCTTCGCGGCGATCGGAAGCCACGCGACTGCGAGCCATGCGGCGGACCCGTCGGCGGTGAGGGCGTGGGCGATCAGGACGCCGGCGGCGATGAGGCCGAAACCCCAGCCGACCGCGGTGACGGCCCGGTTGTGATCGCCCTGCGCGGCGAGTCGGCGTTCGTAGGCGAGGGTGGCCAGCCATCCCCCGTCGATGCCGAGCCCGACCACCAGCGCGACCGGCCACGGCACGGCCCCACCGAGCCACATCACGACCACAGCCAGAGTGAGGACCATCGAGACGGCCGTCATCGCGACGGCGGGCAGTACGGTCTTCGCGCTCACGACCGGCCCTCCCGCCACGGGAAGGGCCGGGTGTGGTCGGCGGCGCGGAAGAGCCGCACGGCGAGCCCCACGGGCGTGTCCGGCTTGGGCACCGGGCGGGACCCGGTGACCGAGGCGAGCAGGCTGACGGCGTGGTGCTCGCAGCCGTCCGCGCCGGCGTTCGTGCTGTCCAGGACGGTCACGACGACCGGGCCGCTGCACGGGGTGGGGTCCTCGGGGTGTGCGGCCGGGCACCGGGACGCCACCGGCCCCGGCCCGGCCGTCTGCCCACCGTCCCCTTCGACCAGGTCGACCAGGTCGCGCAGGGAGGTCTCCAGCTGGCCGATGATCCGGGCCATGGCGGTCCCGTCCAGCAGGTCCACGTCCTGGGCGGCGGCCAGCGTCTCGCGGGCCGCCGCGACCCGGTACCGCTCGAAGCGGCTCAGGGCGAAGCGGGTCATCACGCCACCTCCCCCGGGGTGCGGTTGACCAGCGCGACCCGCGCGGCCAGCGCCCGCCGCCGGGCCCGGCGGATCCGGCGCGCGTCCAGCTCGGACGGGGTGCGGTCCAGCGTGACGATGTGCGCGTCCAGCAGCTCGACGTCCGCCAGGATCACGGGCATCTCGCGCTCGATCGCGTCCAACTCCGCGTCCGTCGGCTCCATCCACGGAGCGAACGCGGTAACAGCGTCCTGAACAGTGACGATGTGGTCCATTGGGTCTTGTTCCTCTCGCACAGGAACGGCCCGACAGCGGCTCCCGGGAGGCACCCCGGGAGCCGCGCGCCGTTGAGATGGGATGGCCGCACGAGTGGTGCGGTGGGCCGCGCGAAGGGCGGCCGGTGCCCCGGGCCGGATCCGATCCGGCGCCCTCACGACCCCGCCGGAAGACGGGACCGGGGCAGAGGGCGCAGGGCGGGTCAGAAGAGCTTGGAGGCTTCGCGGGTCAGCCGCTCGCACGCGGTGATAGCCGCCTCCCGGGCCCCGTTCAGAGCCTCGGGGGACTCGGCGCCGCGCAGGCGGTAGGTGGCCGTGGCCGCATCCTCCGCGACCCGGGAGAGCCCCGGAAGGAGGATGGACAGCGTGGTCAGCGGCGCGGTGATCGCGCTGCGGGTCGCGTGGCTCTCCGCCCGCGCCGCCTCGTAGCCGGCCGAGTCCGTACCGGTGAGCCGCAGGTCTTCCCGGACCCACATCGCGCGGCGGTGGTCGGCCAGAGCCACCGTCAACGCGGTCACGGCCGCCAGACGGTCACGCCGCAGCGCCGTCCGGTCCGTGCCCCGCTGCTGAAGCACGTACATGGTCACGGACCCGAGCAGAGTCCCCACCACAGCGATCAGGCTTTCCCACATGAGCTACCCCCTTGAAACGGTGTCCGGTGATTCCGGCTCCCCTCGGCGCTGCTCGTACGAGACGAGCAGCGGAGGCAACCGGCCGCAGCGATGCTGCGGAAGCTGGGGTTGCGCTGTACTCGCGCATGGGACTGAACCCGTGCGCGCCCGCCCTCTTGTTTGCAGAGGTGAGGCGGGCTTCCCTCGACACACTGTTGAGTTGTCAACCAACAGACGCTTCCTTCGTACTCACCCCTGCGGGCTTTCCTCCGGGGTGCAGTACCTGTTTTACAGGTACTGCATAGGGGTCCGTCAAGTGCAGCGACGGAATCTCTCTGGTCTTGCGCCTGAACTTCTTGGCGCACCATCAGAATCGCTGCTGGTCAGGGGCGTTGGTTACCCCATACGTGGACAGCTCAGGGAGTTCTGGCTACGGTCAAGAGGTCCCTAGACGTCCCACCGGGGGGTGTAGATGTCCAACGAGCGCTTACGGTCAGCCCTGCTCGCGCGGGGCATGAGCGTCCAAGACCTGGCCGACGCCATCGCGGTCAACCCGAAAACGGTCGAGCGTTGGATCACGCAAGGGAAGGTGCCGTATCGCAGACACCAGTACGCCACCGCCGCAGCCCTCAAGGTCGATGTCACCACGCTGTGGGACGACGGTCGGACTTTGGAGAGCGCGGCAGACCTGGCCAAGGCGGAGATTGTGGCCGTCTACCCACACCGCCACACAGTGCCCCCGAACCTGTGGCGTGAGATGTACGCGCGTGCCGAGACGAACGTTGACGTGCTCGTCTACTCCGGTCTCTTCCTGTCGGAGGACCCCCTGTTCCTCGACCTTCTGAAGCGCAAGGTCGAAGGGACCACCCAGGTGCGCATCCTGCTCGGAGATCCGGACTGTGAAGCCGTGCGGCAGCGCGGCATAGACGAGGGCCACCGGGTCATGGATGGCAAGATCCGGAACGCGTTGGTGAACTACCGACCGCTCTTCAAGAGCCACCCTGAGATCAGCTTTCGGCTGCACGCCACGACGCTCTACAACTCCATCTATCGAGCCGATGACGAGATGCTCGTCAACCCTCACGTCTACGGCATCGGTGCCTACATGGCCCCCGTCTACCACCTGCGCCGGATGCCGGGGAGCAGCCTGTTCGACACGTACGCAAATAGCATCGAACAGACTTGGGGCGGCGCTCGCCTGGTCTCGGACCGCGACATCACAGGAGCCTGATCATGGGACGGATTGACTACCTGCACGACCCTGACGCCCCGCCGGCCAACTCGGTCGTGCCCTCCGTCGTGGCGTTCGTCCAGAACGACGCGGGGCAGGTGCTCATGATTCAGCGGTCCGACAACGGGCGCTGGGCACTGCCCGGCGGCGGGCACGACGTAGGCGAGTCCATCAGTGACACCGTCGTGCGCGAAGTCTGGGAAGAGACCGGCATCAAGGCTGAAGTCATCGACGTAACCGGGATCTACACCGACCCCGGGCACGTGATGCAGTACGACGATGGCGAGGTCCGCCAACAGTTCAGCATCTGCTTCCGGGCCCGCCCGGTCGGCGGTGACCTGCGTACGAGCAACGAGACGACGCAGGTCCGTTGGGTGAGCCCCACAGACCTGCCGGAACTTGACGTCCATCCCACGATGCGGCTCCGCATCGAGCACGCCATGGACCGGACGAGGGCAACCCCTTACATCGGCTGACGCTTGGCGGCTGCGACCCGTTCGAGGACACGCGCCGTGCTTGCGCAAATCTCCGGTTCGGCGCGGCGGATGAACGTACCGATCAGGCTGTCCGGCCCGTAGCGGCCAGCGATTTCGTCGATCCGGTCAACAGGGTTCGTCGGGGCACCGTCCGGCGTCGTGTTCATGTCGCAGTAGCAGAGGGCGTCATTCAGGTGCCCGCTCTCGCGGGGGAACTCGCCTTCCAACTCCGCACGCAGCCCGCGGGCCTCAGCCTCCATCCAGGCGCAGGAATGGTGGGCAACGAGGTTCACGACCCGTTCGTCCGCCTGGGCGATCTCGCGGAGGTAGCGAGCGCCGTCGAGTGGGTGAAAGCCGGTCTTGACGAGGTCTGGCGAGTAACCGATGTCGTGCAGGACGGCAGCGGCTTCCAGTAGCGCCGCGTCCTGTCCCAGGGTGGGGGCAATGGTGCGTGCCCGCGCGGCGACCCCCAGCGAGTGCTTCCAGCGGCGCGGTAGCGGCGCGGCAAGGAGAGACTCAGCCAGGGGATAGGCCCACTCTGTCAGCTCCGACAAGCTAGGAACGCTCCTCTCGAATCGGCATGGCGCGAAGTGTCCGCACCCTGCCTTGTCCTCCACTCGCGAGCACGCCGGCGGCCTCCAACCTGTCGAGGGCCTTGGTCACGGTCGGACGCGAGACCCCGAACCGTTCAGCAAGAGCCGAAGCGCTAGGGAATGCTGCCCCGACTTCCAGACGCTCCTCCGCGACGATGTCCGCGATGCGCTCTTCCAGCGGGCGGCGGTCCGTCCGCTCCCCCGCCCGTACGACACGCCAGCGGCCACCCGGCACCGGTTCGGCTACACCATCCTTGTGGAGAGCCGCGAACGCACGGAGAGCGACCCCGCGCGAGATCTTGTACTCACTCATGAGATCCACAGCGGACGGAAGCTCCGTCATGCCCGGGTCCGCCTCAACTCGCGCCTTGACGGCATCGGCGATCTTCAGGAAGGTTCCCCGAGGACTGGCCTGCTGCGACACTCGTTCTCCCTCTCTGTTCACCCGTCGTCGCCCTCAAGAGTCGCATGCCCGGCGGCGGCTGCAGATAGGCGCGTATGAGTGCGCACCCCGGCACGCTGACCCGCGTCAGTTTCCGCACCGCTCGTTGTCCTGGTCTTTGTCCAGTCCGCCAACGGCCGCCAACGTTCAGCCCCGTACGCGCACCTTGTCTGACCTGGCGCGCGGACCCCTATGAACGCCCCCGGACGGCGACGCGGACAGTTGGAAAGCGTGTTGGGGGCAACCCCTCACGAGTTCGAATCTCGTATCCTCCGCCAGGCTGAAGGCCCGGACCGCAAAGACGGTCCGGGCCTTCGTCGCGTCCGGCTTCGGTCGCGTCCAGACTTTCGTCGGGTCCGGGCCTTCCGGCATGTCCCGGGCGGCGCGTGGGCGCGGAATAGGACGTGGTGCGGGGAGGCACGCGGGGAGCGGGTGGCCGGCGGGCCAGCGGACCCGGGACCGGCCGGTCAGCGGACCCGGTGGATCTGCCCCGTCTGCACGCCCTGGGCGGAGCGGACGTACCCCGTCGCCACGCGGGACGCCGGGACCGCCTCCATGCCGGGGAAGAAGGGGCCGTGGGCGGCCCAGGCCTCCTCGACCCCCGTCGGACGCACCGCGTTGATCCGCTGCGGCGGGAGTTCGGTCGCGGCGGCCCGTACGAACGTGTCGACCGCGCCGTTGGCCGCGGACGCCGCCGACCCGGCCTTGTACAGGGAGGACCGCGTCGCCGCGCTCCCGGACGACCAGCTCCTCGCAGACCGGGACCGGGTGCTGCCGGCCGAGCTGACCGCGGGCCGGGACCTCGGCGCGGCGGGCACGGCGGAGAGCCACGGCCATGCCGGTGTCCGCTCCGTCCCGGTCTCCGACGCCCCCGACGCCCCGGTCCACCTGGCCCGCCCCGCCCGTCCCACCCATCCGCGGACGGAAGACTTCCTGGCGGCCGTCCGGGACGTGGTGAGCGACTCGGGGGGAGGTGGGCCCCTCAGAGGGGAGGTGCGCCCCTCAGGGGGAAGGTGAGGCGGACGCGCGGGAGGGCGGGGCGGAAGCCGATGGCGTCGGCTCGTCCTGGGCGGGGTCCGGCGGGAAGGGGCGGCGCACGCGGTGGCGGGGGGCCGTGCGGCGGGGCGGACGGGTCAGGGTGATCTGGCGTACGAGCTGCTGGAAGCAGGCCAGGGACGCCAGGCCCGGCAGGGCCGCCGCCGCCATGTCCACGATCGTCTTGGGTGCCTGGACCACGCACAGGAGCATCGCGATGGACGAGAAGAGCAGCACCACGCACCACGAGTGGACGGCACGGCGGCGGTGCAGTGCGGCGCGCAGGACGGACAGCGAGGCCACCAGCCAGGGCCCGTACACCAGCAGCGGCCACCACGACGCGAGGCCGTCCTGCATCCGGGCGACGGCCACGAGACGCAGCGGGTCGTAGGCGACCATGCCGCCGAAGAAGCTCACCGTGGAGGCGGTCACCGCCGCCAGGGCGCCGATGACATGGCTGGCGGTGCGCACGCCGCTCGGCCGCCTGCGTTCACGGACTCTGCGGTGCCCCCGTGAGCCGGCCCGCAAGGGAGGAAGTTCCGCCGTGATTTCCTGGAGGTTCTCCAATGGCGTGTTCGGCGTTCCGCGGGAGGGCTTCGCTTCGTGCGGTTCCGCCGCATTTCCCGCATTTTCCATGCTTCCCATTGCCACCGGGGCCGCCGGGTCAGCCGGGCTCGTCGATGGCGCCGGGAATTCGGCCTCTACGGGATT
Source organism: Streptomyces sp. NPDC021356 (assembly GCF_040641015.1). Taxonomy (NCBI): domain Bacteria; kingdom Bacillati; phylum Actinomycetota; class Actinomycetes; order Kitasatosporales; family Streptomycetaceae; genus Streptomyces; species Streptomyces sp. NPDC021356. The sequence goes on from NZ_JBFACU010000043.1 coordinate 42,784, forward strand.
TTGCGGCGACTGTCGCTCCATGGCGTCCTGGAGCATGAAAGCCAGTTCCTCGGCCGGGTCCCACGCCGAGTCCGGGGGGACCAGGGGGCCGAGGGTGCCCGAGAAGAACTGGGTCGGGGCCCGGTGCCGGCCGGTGCCGGTACGGGGGCGGGGCTCGTCGAAACCTGCCGGTTCCGCGTAGGGATAATCGGGGGAGTAGCCCGGACGTCGGTCGATACGTTCGTCATACATGCCGCGACCCGGCTATTCGGGTCGCGAGAAGACGGGGCGGCCGTCCGAGCCGACCCAGCGGCGGGCGAGGTCGGCTTCGAGTGCGCTCATCGCGTCCAGGAAATCCCGCAGCAGCGATTCGGTGGCCTTCAGTGCGACGGGGGAACCGCCCCTGCTCAGGGTGCCGTTGACGGCGGACGGCGAGCGCACGGGGGCGGGTAGGTAGGTGTAGGGATCCAACGCCACCGCGTGCCCGGCACTCGCGTCCTCGCGCTCGCGGCCCACGAGCAGACCCAAGTACCCTTCCCTGGATGCCTTAGTCATATCCCGACTAACGCCACCCGACTTCCCCGGATGCGCGGCAAACGGGTGAAGGAATTCCCTGATTAGACCTATATGTGCGATCGGATGCTTCATCCGTTCAGCCGACGAGATGGACGTCCGGCGCCGGCTCCTCGACGGTCGGGTCCCCCTCGGTCGGGCGGGTATTGTTCTTCAGTACCGCAACCATGTGCCGACGGCGACGCAACTCCTCGGCGTCGACCCGCCACATTCTGCACTGGTAGGGCGGCACGAGAATAGAGCCTGCGGTGCAGGCTGAAGCACACACGACCAGCGTCCAAAGGGTGAAGTTCCACATGATTTTTCTCCGTTGGCGCGGCGGCGCGACACCCGCATAACGTCCCGGAATATGCAAGGTTACGGAACAGGAACAAAAAAGCCTCGGGTGGTCCGATTCACGGCTCGGCGAAACGTGTTCGCGAAATACGACTAATTCTTGATCCATACGGTCCTCGCCGCCCTCGCCTGCTCCAGCTCCGACACCCGCACCGTCACCCTCGCGCTCCAGGCTCCGGCGATCGGAACGGTGAGGGAGCCGGTCCCCCAGTAGCCGCCCCGGTCGGTGAGCCGGGCGTCGAGCGGGCCGAGGCGGGCCCGGCGCCGCCGAGGAGGAGCAGGACGAGGAACAGGGAGAGGGACAGAGCGGGGAACAGCAGCCGCTGCAGACCACGGCCGCGCGGACATGCGTGACACGTCTCCCGCACCCGTACTCGGCACCGCCCACCCCGCACCCGTCCTCGGCAGCGCCCCCCGTACTCGTACTCGGCCCTGTTCACCCCGTACCCGTACTCGGCACCGCCCGTCCCCTTCGCCCCCTCACCCCGCCGTCGGGCCACGTCGTTCCACCTTCCCGGACTCGCCGGCTTCCCAAGACGCCAGGACGTGGCGCCAGGACGCCAGGACGTACGGACGCGTAGGGCGAATCGCTCACCACAGCCCGTGCGGGCCGTCCTCCGGCGGGCGATCATCGGGACATGAACGTCACCGTGCACCTCGCCCAGGACCCCGAAGCCGACGCGCTCCTGGGCCGCAGCCCGCTCGCCGCACTGGTCGGGATGCTGCTGGACCAGCAGATTCCGATGGAGTGGGCGTTCAAGGGACCGGCCACGATCGCCCGGCGCATGGGCACCGACGACCTGGACGCGCACGAGATCGTGGCGTTCGACCCGGAGACCTTCGCCCGTCTGCTGTCGGACAAGCCCGCCGTGCACCGCTACCCGGGGTCGATGGCCAAGAGGATCCAGCAGCTGTGCCACTACCTCGTCGAGCACTACGACGGCGATCCCGAGGCCCTGTGGCGGGACGTGGCCGACGGGCCGGAACTGCTGCGCCGCCTGGAGGAACTGCCCGGCTTCGGCAAGCAGAAGGCGCAGATCTTCCTCGCTCTGCTCGGCAAGCAGCTCGGGGTCCGCCCCGAGGGCTGGCGGGAGGCCGCCGGGGCGTACGGCGAACCGGAGGCCTTCCGGTCCGTCGCCGACATCACCGGCCCCGAGTCGCTCGCCAAGGTGCGGGCGCACAAGCAGGAGATGAAGGCCGCGGCGAAGGCGGCGAAGTCCGCCGGGAAGTGACGCGAGGAGGCGGCGCTCCGTCAGCCGGACGGCCTACAGCGGTGGCGACCGCCCCGCGCCCGGTCCCAGCATGGACCATGACCGAGCCACCGAGCGACGGCCCCGGCGGGCCGGGCTACGACGACCGCCGCGTCCACGCGATGCGAGACCCACGAAACCCCCGAGAACCACAGGAGCCACGGGAGCCAGGGGAGTCACGGGAGCCACAGGACCCCCGAGGCGGCCGGGACCCCAGCGACCCACGTGAACCACAGGCCCCTGGGGGACCCGGCGGCGCCGGGAGCGCCGGGGGCCCGCAGACGACGCCTCCGCCGCGCACCGATCCCCGCTACGAACCACCGCTGGAAGGGCCCCTGCACCTGCTCTCCCGCGCCGCCTGGCAGGCAGTCCTCGCCACCGGGGTGGCCGCCCTCGTCCTGGGCATCCTCGTGCTGCTCTGGCCGGGTGCCTCGTTGCTGGCCGCCGGGATCCTCTTCGGCGTCTACCTCGTGGTCAGCGGGGTGCTCCAACTGGTCTCCGCCTTCGGCACGCACAAGTCGACGGCGCTGCGCGTGCTGGCCTTCGCCAGCGGTGCCCTGTCGATCCTGCTGGGCCTGTTCTGTTTCCGCGGCGCCATGCAGTCGATCCTGCTGCTGGCCCTCTGGATCGGCATCGGCTGGTTGATCCGCGGGATCACACAGACGATCGCCGCCGTGCACGACCGTACGGCGCCCGCCCGCGGCTGGCAGATCTTCCTCGGCGTGCTCACCTTCATCGCCGGCATCGTGCTGATCGACTCGCCGCTCGCGTCGGTCGCCGTCCTCACCCTGCTGGGCGGCTGGTGGCTGGTCGTGGTCGGCGTCATGGAGATCGTCACCGCCTTCCGCATCCGCCGCCACGCCCAGCACGTGCCGCGCACCGTCTGAGACGTCAGCACGGCGCCCGGCGCCTACGCCGTGCGGGCGGTTTACCCGGTCGGCGCGGTGAACGGCGTACGGCCGCCGGGGAGATGACCGGCGTGAGCCCCGTACGCGCGCAGCGCGCCGCTCCTGGGCGGCGCGTCGAGGACCGCACCTGCCGAGCCCGACCTCGGATCCTGGTGCCGGTCCTCGTGCCCGCGTTCGGGTCACTGCTCGTCTCGCTGCTCGTGTCGGTGCTCGTCCTGCTGGTTCCCGGCGGGTACGCGGCGGCGTCCGCGGGCTCCCGTGCCGGGACGGCACCCACCACGGGCCCCGGGCCCGCAGGCGGGGGCGGGAACTGGACCGGCGCGGGAAAGAGTGGTGTCGCGGCCGGTGCCGAGGAGGAGGTCCCCGACGCGGCCCCCACGCCCCGGCCGCCGGTACACGAAGACGGACGCGAAGACGGGCGTGACAACGGTTGCGGTGACGCGCGCGGCGGTACGCCGTCCCGGCGCGCGCCTCTGACCGCACCGGCGCCGGGGCGGGCCGCCGCGCCGACGGCGGCAGCGGCGGCCTGGTGCCCCTCCGGGCGGGGCCGCCGCGTGCCGCCCCGCCCGCTCCAGCCCCTCGACATGCTGCGCTGCGTGGTCCTGCGCTGCTGAGCCGGGCCGACCGGGGAGCCGCCCCCGCGGGCCGCTCCTCATCCGGCAGTCAGCCAGACCGACACGACCGTCGAGGAAGTGAAGCGCAGCCATGCCCAGTGACCCGTACGCGGTCCTGCGCGCCCTCGTGCGCGCGGAAGCCGCCCGCAGCACCCCCGAACCCCCGTGCCCGCCCCCGGGGGAACCCGCCGGAAAACCGCACCGCCCCGAGCAGGACGCCCACCACCGGCCCCCGCCGCCACCCGAGACCGCCACCCCCGACCGGGAAGGCGGCTGAGTCCGCGGGGTCCTCCGCGGGCCGGGCGTCGGGGTGCCGGCGCCCGGCTCACCGCCTCCTGCGGGCCGTGCCGAAGAGGGAGCGGGTGATCTCCTTGCCGAGCTGGGTGCCCACGGACCGGGCCAGGGACCTGAACGCCCCGCTGCTGACGACCTGATCGACGAGCGACGGCTCCTTCCCGTGCCCCTTCCCGTGCTCCTTCTCGGGCGCCCTGCCCCGCCCCGTTGCCCGCTCCCCGGCCGGCGCGGGCCGCTCGGCCTCGGCCGCCCGCGAGGCCTGCGCCGCCTGCGCCGCCGTCAGCTTCTCGTACGCCGACTCGCGGTCCACAGCCTGTGCATAACGTAGGTGGAGAGGGGATCCGCGCACCGCGCGGTCCAGGGCGGGGCCGTCGGCCGGGCCCATCAGGGACACGGGCGCCCGCAGCCGGGTGGCCGCGACCGGCGTCGGGGCGCCGCTCTCGCTGAGCACCGTCACCACCGCCTCGCCGATGCCGAGCCCGGTCAGGACCTCCTCCAGGTCGTACGCCGAGTTCGGGAAGGTCCTCACCGTCGCCTTCAGGGCCTTCTGGTCGTCGGGGGTGAAGGCGCGCAGGGCGTGCTGGACGCGGTTGCCGAGCTGGCCGAGGACGTCGGCGGGCACGTCCTTCGGGGTCTGGGTCACGAAGAAGACGCCGACGCCCTTGGAGCGGATGAGGCGCACCGTCTGCGTGATCGACTCCAGGAACGCCTTCGAGGCGTCGTCGAAGAGCAGGTGCGCCTCGTCGAAGAAGAACACCAGCTTGGGCTTGTCGGCGTCACCCACCTCCGGCAGGTCGTGGAAGAGGTCGGCGAGCAGCCACATCAGGAAGGTCGAGAAGAGCCGCGGCCGGTCCTGCACGGCGGGCAGTTCGAGGACGGAGACGATGCCGCGGCCGTCGGCCGCCGTGCGCAGGAACTCGCTCGTGTCGAACTCCGGTTCGCCGAGGAAGTCCGCCATGCCCTGCGCCTCCAAGGCGGTGAGGGACCGCAGGATCACCCCGGCCGTCGCGGCCGACAGCCCGCCGATGCCCCGCAGTTCCTGTTTCCCCTCCTCGGAGGTCAGGAAGGCGACGACCGCCCTGAGGTCCTTCAGGTCGATCAGCTCCAGCCCCTTGGTGTCGGCGTAGTGGAAGATCAGCCCGAGCGACTGCTCCTGGGTCTGGTTGAGTTCGAGCACCTTGGACAGGAGGACCGGGCCGAAACTGGTGACCGTGGCACGCAGCGGTACGCCGTGTCCCGTGCCGCCGAGCGCGTAGAACTCGGCGGGGAAGCCGGCCGGCGCCCACTCCTGGCGCACCTCGGCGGCCCGCGACCTGATCCGGTCGTTCGCCGCGCCGGGCGCCGAGATGCCCGACAGGTCGCCCTTGACGTCGGCGAGGAAGACGGGCACGCCCTGGGCCGAGAGCTGTTCGGCCACGAGTTGGAGCGTCTTGGTCTTGCCGGTGCCGGTGGCGCCGGCGACCAGCCCGTGGCGGTTGAGCATCGCCAGCGGGATGCGGATCTGGGCCTCGGGCAGGCAGTCGCCGTCCCAGAGGAGGGCGCCCAGGTCGAGGGCGGGACCGGTGAAGGCGTATCCGGAGGCGATCCGCCGGGCCTCAGGCGGGAGCTTCGGGTCGTCGCCCGGCGCCCCGGGCGCGGTCTCGCTGTCCCTCATCTCAAACCCCTGTTCAGCCCGTGGTCCTGATTCGCCCGGTTTGCCGCGGCTTTTCCAGCGTCGCACTGCGCTGCCGAGGCTGCGCCCGCAAGCTCTGGGCCGGTAGGCTTTCCGTGTGATCTTCAAGCGCATCGGAAACGGCCGGCCGTACCCCGACCACGGCCGGGAGAGCACCCGGCAGTGGGCGGACGTCGCGCCGCGCCCGGTCCGCCTCGATCAGCTCGTGACGACCAAGCAGCAGCTCGACCTGGAGACCCTCCTGGCGGAGGACTCGACCTTCTACGGCGACCTCTTCGCGCACGTCGTGAAGTGGCAGGGCGACCTGTACCTGGAGGACGGGCTCCACCGCGCGGTGCGGGCGGCGCTGCAGCAGCGCCAGGTGCTGCACGCGCGCGTGCTCGAACTGGGCTGAGCCGGGCGGGCCTCACCTCCGGACCGATCCGCGTCTTCGGCCCCACGACCCGGGTCTCCGCTCCGGGCCTGACCCGGCCCCGACCGCGGCCTGCCGGGTAACGGTTTGGACCTTTCGGGTTCTACTGGGCGATATCCAATGATCATCTAGTAGGAATCGCCGCCCCGGCGCACTACGCTGCGCCCATGAGCATGCTGACTCCCCCCGGCATGGGCGGGAAGTACCGGATCACCGGGAACAAGTACCCGCGGATGCGCCGGCCCCGGCGGCACGGCAGGCTCGCGTTCGTGGCCGCCGCCTCCGTCGTCGCGCTCGGGGTGATCGGCTGGGGCACGCTGCAGCTCATCGACGTCTTCACCGGCGGTGACACGAAGGCCTCGGCGGCCGGTGCCAGGACGCACTGCGCGACCGGCGCGGCGGCCAGGTCCGATCCCTCCCCGGCGGCCACGGCCCGGGCGCTGCCCAAGCCGGGCGGAATCACGGTCAACGTCCTCAACGCCACGCCGCGCGGCGGACTGGCCAAGCAGACCGCTGACGAGCTGAAGAAGCGCGGCTTCCGCATCGGTCACGTGGGCAACGCGACCAAGGAGTTCGACAAGAAGGTCAAGGGCGCCGGGCTGCTCCTGGGTCCCGCGTCGGCCCTCGACAGCTCGCTGCCCGTGCTCGCCACCCAGCTGCCGGGGGCCCAGAGCCGTACGGACACGCGCAAGGGCACCGACGTGGACCTGATCATCGGCGACGGGTTCAAGCAGCTGGCGTCGCGGCCGGCCGCCGAGAAGGCGCTGGCCGCCCTGGCCGCGCCGAAGCAGCCGGCCGGCACACCGCAGAAGGGCTGCTGAGGCGAGCGGCCGGTCACCGGCGGACGGGGCCGGCCCCTTCGTACCGCGGCCCCGCGCCGCGGCGTGCGGTTACTCGGCCGCGCCGTACATCCGGTCGCCCGCGTCGCCGAGGCCCGGGATGATGTAGCCCTGCTCGTTCAGGTGTTCGTCGACCGACGCCGTCACGACCGTCACCGGGGTGCCCGCGAGGTCGCGTTCCATGACGGCGACACCCTCCGGGGCGGCCAGCAGTACCACCGCCGTCACGTCGTCGGCGCCGCGCTTGATCAGCTCCTGGATGGCCGCGACCAGCGTGCCGCCGGTGGCGAGCATCGGGTCGAGGACGTAGACCTGACGGCCGGAGAGGTCCTCCGGCATGCGCGTGGCGTACGTGGAGGCCTGCAGCGTCTCCTCGTTGCGGATCATGCCCAGGAAGCCCACCTCGGCGGTCGGCAGCAGCCGCACCATGCCGTCCAGCATGCCGAGTCCGGCGCGCAGGATCGGCACGACCAGCGGGCGCGGGTGGGAGAGCTTGACGCCGGTGGTCTGCGCGACCGGCGTGGAGATGTCGACCTGTTCCGTCCGCACGTCCCGCGTCGCCTCGTAGGCGAGCAGGGTGACCAGCTCGTCGGCGAGCCGGCGGAAGGTCGCGGAGTCGGTGCGCCGGTCGCGCAGAGTGGTGAGCTTGTGGGCGACCAGGGGGTGGTCGACGACGTGGAGACGCATGTGCCAACAGTAACCGGGCGCCGAAGGCGGCCGCCCGCCCGCCACCGTCCTCGCGGCGACGGCGCCCGCGCCCGCCCGCTCCGGCGCCGTCGTGGCATCAAACCCGCCGTCCGGGGGAAAGCGGTAGGGACGGACTGGGGTGGTGGACCGATGCCTGACCGGCAATCCCGCAAGCATCCGTCGCCGGGCGCACGGCCCGACGCGGCGGACACACCGGCGACGACGGCGCCCACAAAGACCGCCGGAACCACGGCCGGCGGGGCGGCCACGCGTACCGGTGGAGCGGGGGACACCGGTACGGCCGGCGGCCCCGCCGCGGCCCCGGTACCGAGGAGCCGCCCGGAGGCAGGCGGCACGCGCCGCGCCGGCCTGCGCCGGAACACCGGCACCGGCACCGGCGACCCCGACGGCACCCGCATCGGCACCGGACTCCGCCCCGCCCCGAGCACCGGCACGGGCCCCGACCCCCACACCGACCCGGAGACCGAACGCCGTCGGCGCCGCGCCCAGTTCCTGCGCGACCTCGCCGAGGCCCGCGAGCTGCGCGACCGCGTCCAGCCCCGGCGTGCCAAGGCCGCGCGGCTGCGGCACGCGATGCGGATGCGTACGTTCCGCTGGTAGGCCGGCCCGGCGGGACCCGAGCCGCGCCCGGGAGGAGCCGGCGCCGAGGGCGCGGGAGAGACGGGGGAAGAAAGGAAACCCGCGCCGACGTTCCGAGGTGGGCCTGCGTGGCCGCCGGGCAAAGCCGCGTACGATCCGCAGGTGGCGGCAACGAGTGCGCTGGTGAGTCCTTTACCGACGAGCCGCAAAACAGCCGGACACAGGGAGCCGAAGACGTCCCCTGAACGCCTTGTTTCTGTCACGATTCCGAGTGGGTGGGGCTCGGAGCCCAGCTCTTCCCGCCCAGAACCTCCGCCGGGGGGACCCCCAACCGGCACGCCTAAGACCAGTGGGAGAGTCACGGTGTACTTCGCCGCACTGCTCGCGCGCACCGAAGACGGGTGGGAAGCGAGCGACACGGAGCTCGACGATGTGGAGACGCTGTCCGACCTGGCAGAACTGGCCCGTGAGTCCTCGGCCGAGGACGACACGGTGCTCATCCTCATCGAGCAGGAGGACGCGTGGTTCGGTGTCGTCCGCGTGGACGGCGAGGACGACCCTCGCATCTACGTCTCGGACGCCGCCGCCGCGGCCCGCAGTTCGTACGGCGAGATCCTGCTCACCGACGAACTGCTCGGCCGGGAGCCCGGTGACGACGGCCCCGATCTCGACACCCTCGACCTCGACGGCACGGAGGACGGCGAGCCCGCCTCCGGCGAGGACGACGAGGAGGAGCCCGGTTCCGCCGAGGCCATCACGCACAGCCCCTTGGGCGACGGCGAGATCCTCGACGACCTGGGCATCAGCGAGAAGGAGCTGCGCGCCCTGGACGCGGAGGACGCGCTGAGCGCGATCGCCGAGGTCCTGGGCGCCGCGGAGGTCCTGGAGACCGTCCGCTGACCCCGGCCCCGAACCCGGAACCGACCGACGACATGCCGCATCCGGCCGGGCCGCCCCGCCCGGCCGGCACATCCTTCCCCGGCACGTCGGGCCCCGACGCGTCCGTTCCCGGCGCGCCGGGGCGGCCGTCCGGCGTGCCCGACCCGGTCCGCGACCGCTGGCGGGACGCGATGCGGCTCGCCCTGGAGCAGGCCGGAGCGGCCGTCCGGGGCGGGGACGTGCCCGTCGGTGCCGTCGTGCTGTCCGGCGACGGCACGACCGTGCTCGGCGCCGGGCACAACGAGCGCGAGGCGACCGGCGATCCGACCGCCCACGCGGAGGTCCTCGCCATCCGGCGGGCCGCCGAGCGGGTGGGCCGGTGGCGGCTGTCCGGCTGCACGCTGGTGGTCACGCTGGAGCCGTGCACGATGTGCGCGGGGGCGGCCGTCCTCTCCCGCGTCGACCGGATCGTCTACGGCGCGCGCGACGAGAAGGCGGGTGCCGCGGGCTCGCTCTGGGACGTCGTACGCGACCGGCGGCTTAACCACCGGCCCGAGGTGATCGCAGGCGTGCTCACCGAGGACTGCGCCGGACTCCTCACCGACTTCTTCCGCACCCGCTGACCCGCCTTCGTTCCGCACCCGCTGACCGTTTTCGTTCCGCGGCCGCCGGACCGCTGCCACGAACGTCGGACGACGGTCACGGGGCCGCCGGGCGACGGGCGACGGGCGACGGGCCGCCGGGCGACGGGCCGCCGGACCGGCCGGTAAACGGATTTCGGACCACGGCCCCCCGTGTTGTAGGGTCTGTCTCGGTAGCGTGTCCGAGCGGCCGAAGGAGCTCGCCTCGAAAGCGAGTGTGGCGCAAGTCACCGAGGGTTCAAATCCCTCCGCTACCGCTTGTGAAGGGCCCCGTCCATCGGACGGGGCCCTTCGTGCGATCATCGTGCGATCATCGACGGCGCTCGGCTCGCAGCGGTCGACGACGGGGCGGCCGGCGACAGGGGCAACCAGCGACAGGGGGAGACCGCGATGGCGGTGAACGCCAAGAAGATCGTCGTCTATGTGCTCGTGGTCTTCGTGCTGTACGTGATCATCACCGACCCGGCCAAGGCCGCCGACTACGTCCAGATAGGCTTCGAGGGCATATCGGACGCCGCCAAGGCCATCGGCGACTTCATGACGTGGGCCGCGAACGGAGGAAAGTGATGATCCGACACCTGGTCCTCTTCAAGCTCGACGAGGGCGTCCGGCGCGACGATCCGCGGGTCGAGGAGGGCGTGCGGGCGTTCAGGGCCCTGGGCGGCCAGATCGAGGACCTGCGCTTCTGGGAGTGCGGCTGGAACATCAGCGACCGGCCCATCGCCCACGACTTCGCGATCAACTCGGCGGTCGAGGACGCCGACGCCCTGAAGCGCTACCTGGAGCACCCGGCGCACCAGGCGGGCGTGGCCCTGTGGCGGGAGTTCGCCACCTGGGTGATCGCGGACTACGAGTTCTAGAGGTACGGCCACACGGAGCCGTGCCAGGCCCCGCACCGGGATGGTGCGGGGCTTTGTCGCAGCTGTACGCACCTTTAGAGCTAATTCATTCCTCAACACGTGCATATGCGGTGCTTGAACACTTAGCGCATGTCTTGTGATGCTATGACCGCTTTTGACGGATGAGTTGATCGACGAAGAGGTGGCGTTGACCGTGTCGGCCAGTACTGCGCCGCCCCAGGAGGAAGCTCCCGCGCCTGCCTCCGCCCCGGCCCCCGAGAAGCGGCGCGGCGCCGACACCCGGGCCCTCACGCAGGTGCTCTTCACCCAACTGAAGGGGCTGGAACCGGGCACGGCGGAGTACGCCAGCGTGCGCGGGGCGCTCATCGAGGCCAACCTCCCGCTCGTGCGCTATGCGGCCGCCCGCTTCCGCTCCCGCAACGAGCCGATGGAGGACGTCGTCCAGGTCGGCACCATCGGGCTCATCAACGCCATCGACCGTTTCGACCCCGACCGGGGCGTGCAGTTCCCCACCTTCGCCATGCCGACGGTCGTCGGCGAGATCAAGCGGTACTTCCGCGACAACGTCCGCACCGTCCACGTCCCACGCCGGCTGCACGAGCTGTGGGTGCAGGTCAACAGCGCGACGGAGGACCTGACGACCGCCTTCGGACGCTCCCCCTCGACCGCCGAGATCGCCGAGCGGCTGCGCATCAGCGAGGAGGAGGTGCTGTCCTGCATCGAGGCCGGACGGTCGTACCACGCGACCTCACTGGAGGCCGCGCAGGAGGGCGACGGGTTGCCAGGACTGCTCGACCGGCTCGGCTACGAGGACCCGGCGCTCGACGGCGTGGAACACCGCGACCTGGTCCGCCACCTCCTCGTCCAACTCCCCGAGCGGGAGCAGAGAATCCTGCTGCTGCGCTACTACAGCAATCTCACCCAGTCGCAGATCAGTGCGGAACTCGGCGTCTCCCAGATGCATGTCTCGCGCCTACTCGCGCGTAGCTTCCAGCGACTGCGATCCGCAAACAGGATCGAGGCGTAACCGTCACGAGCGAATCGCTCACCAGGTCGGATCCCGACATCTTCGGCCCGAAAGGCCGTCAGACCCCTTTCCGCCAGGGCTGATTCGCATATCGGATGTCGACATGTCACTACAGCGTGTTGCCGACATGTGACATTCTGCGGGAAGCGCGTTTGCCGTGGCTTCGGCTCCGGTATTCAGGTGAAGGCTGAGTTCTCCTCGTCAGAGAACGCGGCCACGACCGTCCCGCGACCCAGAGGGGGTGGCATGTCCGCAGAACAGGGCAGCTCCGAGGTGCTGACGCTCACCAAGAGCGCGGCGCCTTCCCCGGCGCTCGAGCCGATCGACGCCCTCGACGACGTGACGGCCCTTCCGGCCGTCCCGGCTCCGGCCCCGGCGTCCGACGCCTCGGCAGCCATCGACACCCGCACCCTGTCCCGCTCCCTGTTCCTGCGGCTCGCCGTGCTCGACGAGAACAGCCCCGAGCGTGCCTACGTCCGGGACACGCTGATCGAGCTGAACCTCCCGCTCGTGCGCTACGCCGCCGCCCGCTTCCGCTCGCGCAACGAGCCGATGGAGGACATCGTCCAGGTCGGCACCATCGGCCTGATCAAGGCGATCGACCGCTTCGACTGCGAACGCGGTGTGGAGTTCCCGACCTTCGCGATGCCGACGGTGGTCGGCGAGATCAAGCGCTTCTTCCGGGACACCTCGTGGTCCGTGCGGGTGCCCCGGCGGCTCCAGGAGCTGCGGCTCGCGCTGACGAAGGCCAGCGACGAGCTGTCGCAGAAGCTGGACCGGTCGCCGACCGTCGGCGAACTCGCGTCCGTGCTCGGGGTGTCGGAGGAGGACGTCGTCGACGGCCTCGCCGTGGGCAACGCCTACACGGCCTCCTCGCTCGACTCCCCGGCCCCCGAGGACGACGGCGGCGAGGGATCGCTCGCCGACCGCCTCGGCTACGAGGACACGGCGCTGGAGGGCGTGGAGTACCGCGAGTCGCTCAAGCCGCTGCTCGCCAAGCTGCCGCCGCGCGAGCGCCGGATCATCATGCTGCGCTTCTTCGCCAACATGACGCAGTCCCAGATCGGCGAGGAGGTCGGCATCTCGCAGATGCACGTCTCCCGGCTGCTGACGCGGACCCTGGCCCAGCTGCGCGAGGGGCTCATCTCCGACTGAGCCGGACCATCCCTGGCGTGCCGATGGCCGCCGAGGCGCCGCACGGCGCCTCGGCGGCCATCGCGCTGTCCCGCCGCGTCCTCGACGCCCGTCGGCGTCCTCTCCCCCGCTTCCGTCCTCGCTCGAACAGTTTCCGTCCCTGCTCGAACGGCTTCGGCGCCTACTTGAACGCGAGCCAGGCGACGGCCGCGACGACGATCACGGCGACGACGACACCGACGATCAGACCGACCCGCGGGCCGGCGGGCGCCGCCTGCTGCTGCCTCGCCTGGGGAGCGGCCTCGTCGACGAACGCGCGGAACATCTGGGTGCTGCCGGCGGGGTCGTGGTGGCCCTGGGGGCCCTGGGTGTTAGCCATGCCCCGAGACCCTAGCGAAAACGCCGGGCGCTCCCCAAGTGGGGGCCCGTTTCGTCCCGTTGCGGAAAGCGCGGCCGGGCCGGTGACACCGCTCCGGCGGCCGGTTTGCCCCGTCCTGGGGTGAACGGCGCTTCCCGGCGACCACCTCACCCACCGCCACCTGCATATTTACGCTCGCAATACTTGCCTTTGCCAAGTTTTTGCGCCAGCGGACCCCGGTTTGTTTGCCTGCAGCAACCAACCGAACGTATGGTTGCCCCAAGCAACGATTACGGGAGGTGCGATGGCCGAGCGGGCGCAGTACGAGGAGCTTGCGCGTCAGCTCAGTGCCGTCGGCGCCGTGAAACGGGACATGGGGCGGATCCTGCCGCCCGACT
>NZ_JBFACU010000044.1:0-56060 GCF_040641015.1 Streptomyces sp. NPDC021356
GACACGACAGTCGGGCCACCGGCCTGACCATCACCCACCGGACAAAGCAAAACGGTCCGCCGACTCCGTCGGCAGACCGTCACGCAAGATCGAGGTTAGGCGCTTGATAGCCGAGACCGCAAGCGGCTTGGAATCGCTGGACATGCCCGGCGGGTCCGGAACCGCCGTCGGCGGATACGACGGCATCGTCACAGCGTCGCGACCGTCGGCGTTCGTGCCCGAGGGAACTTCGGTGTGGGAGCTGTCTGTTGGCGGCGGCAATAGCAAGGCCGAGGATGACTACGAGAAAAGAATCAAAGGCCCGAAGGGGCTCGCGACCCAAGACGTCACCTACGTAGAAGTCGTCCTCGACACGTGGAGAGATGCTCGAACCTGGGCCGAGCGTCACACCGGAGATGGTCGGTGGCGGGAGGTACGTGGGTACAACCTCGACGGGATCGACCTATGGCTGGAGCAAGCGCCGGCCACCACGGCATGGCTTGCAGCCCGGCTGGGGAAGGCACTGCCGGGCGTGCGGTCTCTGGACTCGTGGTGGACGGACAGTTGGCTCCGGTCGACGCGCATCCCGCTGGACCGAACGGTGGTGCTGGCAGGAAGAGAGAAGGCAGCCGCCGACTTTGGTGCCCTACTCGCCACCGGCCAGTCGGTAACCACGCTAGGTGGTGATCTGCGTCCCGATGAAGTCTGCGCTTTCGTCGCCGCTGCCCTAGAGCAAGAAGGCATCCTGGGGGCCACTCAGGTGGGGGCGCGGGTCCTGTTTGTTTCCGACAGGAGTGGTATTGAGCAACTGGTCACGCAGCGCCAGCCGTTGATCCTGGTCCTCGCCGACCCGGCCCTCGCGCGGGACATTCCGCAGCAGCAGCCTCACCAGTTGGTGTGGGCGGCGATGCCGGGCGCCCGGTGCGACGTGAAGGTACCCAGGCTCCACAGCCAAGTCATCGAGTCCCTGCTGCTCTCCAACGACATGCCGCGTGAGCGTGCGGCTCGACTCGGCGCGCTCGGTCGCCGCAGCCTGCTTGCGCTACGGCGAGCCCTGGCCCACCACCCAGAGCCACTCACACCGGAGCGGGTCTCCACTCTCGATGTGGTCCGCCGACGGCTGCTCCTGGTGAACTCCTGGGCCGGAGACAATCAGGAAGACCGCCGTGTGGTTGGGCAGTGCTCGGGACTTGAGTACGACGAGTTGCAGGAGCGAGCCCGGGAGCTCGCCGCCGGGGCCGACATCCCCTTCCTTGGCTATCAGGAAGGAATTTGGCATGTGCTCGCCGCCGAGGATGCCTGGGCGTTGCTCGGTACGTCTCTCACCAGTGACGATCTTCAATTCTTCCGAAGGGTAGTTCTAGAGGTACTGACTGAAACAGATCCGACCCTCGACCTAGACCCTGGTGAGAAGTGGAAGGCCGGGGTGATGGGCATACGACGATGCTTCTCACACACCCTTCGCGCCGGGCTCGCCCAGTCGCTCGCCCTCCTGGGCACCCTGGGCGCAGACCTACGGGGCCCGGGCGGTGTCACGGGCGATCGGTGGGCACGGTTGCTAGTTCGTGATCTGCTGAAACAGGCCAATGCTGATGACACGTATAGCCTGTGGCGTTCCCTGGGCGATGTGCTCACTTTGCTGGCTGAGGCCGCTCCGGAGGAGTTCATGGAAGCGGTGCACGAGGGCCTCAGCGGCACCACGCCGCTTCACACCGCCATGTTCACAGACAACCAGCCTGACAACATGGGGCTTGGATCCAGCTCTCCTCATACAAGCTTCTTGTGGTCCTTGGAGAGCCTGGCGTGGTCTCCGGAGCACCTCGATGACGCAGTCGACGTACTGACTGCGCTGGCTGTCGTGGACCCGGGCGGCCGGCTCTCGAATCGTCCCCTCGCGAGTCTGGTGGGGATTCTCAGCGCATGGGCTCCGAACACGACCGCCCATGCCGAGGACCGCATAAGAGTAATCCGACGCCTGGTGCGGAGGCAGCCAGCACTCGGCCGCAAGTTGCTCCTCCAGCTCATTCCTGACAGTCACGCTATACAGATGAGCCATCCTGGTCCGCGTTTCCGTGATTGGAAAAGGGCCACCGTCGTCACCCCGCATGATCGATGGAGTGTGATCACCGCCGTGGTCGACCTACTCCTGGACGAGGTCAACGCTGCCCCCGAGCTGTATGCCGAACTGATCGGCAAAATCGACGTTCTCCCTCCCCAACACCGCGCTGAGGTCGCGCGAGGACTGACTGAACTGGGCGGCGACCTGGAAGATGACGATCAGCGCGCGGTTCTCCACCGCGCACTGCGCGACCAAGTCGCCCGGCACCAAGAGTATGCGGACGCCGCGTGGGCGCTTCCTGCGGACGAGCTGGCCCCCCTCCAAGCCGCATGTCAAGCGCTGGAGCCTCGGAATCCGGTGAGGCGATACGCATGGTTGTTCCAATCCGGTTGGATCACGCTCGGCGACATCAGGCGGCGTGATGACTTCGCTGCCTACGACGCGGAACTCCTCGCCCGGCGGGCCGCCGCAGTCGGGGAAATAGTCGTGAATGGAGGGCTGACGGCTCTTGTCGAGCTGGCTTCCGTAGCAGAGTTCGCCGACCTGGTGGGCATCGCTCTTGCCGAGCACTCCGATGACCATGACCAAGAGCTGCTGTCATGGCTTGAGGAGGACGCCTCGCCAGCCAAGGAGGTTGCCGTTGGGTACCTGCGTCGGCGTATGTGGGCTCGGGGGAATGATCTCCGCGACAGACTTCTTTCTCTTACGGAGCTTCCGCATGTTCAGGCAGTGATCCTTCGACTCGGCCCAGAACCAGCCGCCGCGTGGTCCAAGCTCTCGGAACTCAGTCCGGAAGTAGCGGGACATTATTGGCGCGAGTTCTCCTACTTTGGGCTCGGCTCTAATTTCCCACGAGCGCTTGACGCCGCCCGGTCGCTGCTGGGTGCAGGCCGTCCGGCAGCCGCGCTGGACCTCATCCTCCTCTACGACAAGGAAGGGGGTGCTCCAGAGGTCGCTGAGATTGTCGTCACCGGGCTCGAAGACCTCATCGCAGCTAGGTTGAGCGATCCTGAGATCGGGCGACTCAGTTCACGTTTCCAGGATCTATTCACGCTGCTGGCACGGCATTGCGAGCAGGTCGGGCGTCAACGCATCCTCAGGCTGGAGTGGCAACTCTTGCCTGCGCTCGGATTCGACGCTAAGGCTCCGATCCTCCACAAGATGCTGGTCGAGGACCCTGAGGCGTTCGCGGATTTGGTGACATGGTCCTTCCGTCCCAGCACCGCTTCTGACGAAGATACGGTAGATGCCGTAGAGAAGGAGAATAGGCGCAATATTGCGAACCATTCATATCAAGCCCTTCGTGCGTTGCGCACGTGTCCAGGGCTTAAGGCCGACGGGACCCTCGACCCGGTTGCGCTGCGCACGTGGGTCATGACGGCACGGGCAGAATTGGCTTCTAGGGATCGCGCCAGGGTGGGTGACGTGCAGATCGGTCAGGTCCTTGCTTTCGCCCCGCGCGACCAGGACGACCTGCAAGTTCCGGAAGCTGTCCGAGATCTACTTGAAGAGATCAATAGCAACGATCTCGAAAGGGGTCTCAGCATTGGCATCTACAACAAACGAGGTGTGACCAGCCGAGGGCTCCTAGACGGTGGAGTGCAAGAGATGGAGTTGGCCCGGTCCTTCCGGGAGCAGGCCGAACGCGTACGCGCGTGGCCGCGAACCCGAAAGTTGCTCAAAGGGCTTGCGGAGTCGTACGAAGCAGACGCCCGGCGGGAAGACCAAGAGGCAGAGCGACGTCATCAGGGCCTGGAGTAGGCCATGCCGCCAAGACCCGTTGCGAAAGCGCGGGCCGACGCTGCTCAGCGAGCTCAGTTAACAGCAGGTCGCCTTATCGACGTGAGCGACGCCGACACCGACGCGACCCTGGCGCGCGTGAGGCGGCTGCCTGCACCTCGACGCTATCGCCGACCTCGCGGTTCTCTGGATGAGGATCGCCCGTCAGGAGCCCAAGGTTCTTGACGGGCTCGCGAAACTCAGCAGGTGCGTCCCGCTCGAATGGCAGGGGGCCACGGGGGCTGACTGGGCCGAGCGACTGACCGGCGGGAATCCGAGTACGCCAGCCACTCGGACCCGGACTTCACGCTGCGGACGTACACGCACCCGCTGTCGTCCAGCCAGACGCGGACCCGCAAGATGATCGACGACGTCTTCAGTCAGTAGCCAGCACCAGAAGCCCAGGGTGTAGTCAGTAACCCGGCTGCACGAATGTGCCCTCAATGTGCCCCGGGCCCCTGACGGCCCCTCCCCGGCACGTGAAAGGGCGAGGCCCGAAGACCCCGCCCGCCCCTCACGAAACCCCAGCTCAGGGCCACACCAGGCAGTAAGGCTGATGCCCCGCCTCATGCAACCGATGGCTGAAGTCCTGCCACTCGTGCAGCAACTGGTACACGTTGAACGCGTCCCGCGGCCCCCCGCGGTCCGGGACCGTGGACCAGATGAAGGCCGCCGCGCCCACCGCCTCCTCGCCGATGTCGCGGAGGGGGTCGACGACGGTCATGGGGAGTTTGACGACGGCGTAGTCGGGGTGCAGGACGACCAGTTCGAGGGGCGGGACCCGGTGGAGGGGGACGCCCTCGATGCCGGTGAGGACCATGGCGGCCATGGTCTCCGGCTTGATCTTGGTGAACATGCCGTTCATGCCGAGTTCGTCGCCGCCGAGTTCCTCGGGGCGCATCGAGATCGGGACCCGGGCCGCGGTCGCGCCGTCCGGTGCGCCGAAGTACTTGTAGGTCACCCCCACCCGACCACCATTCCTGCTCCCCGCCCGGAGGCGATCGGCCCGCTCGGGATCACCCGGTGCACCCTGTGCCTGACGTGCTGCGGCGGTTTCCTCCGCGTCGCGCCGGTGCCTTCCCCGCCGGGCACGCCGAGGACCCAGGTCGTCAGTCCCCTCGCCCAGTCCGCCACCGCGATGCATATCTCCACCCGACTGCTTTTCTAGGACGCGTGGCCCCGGCCGCGCAACCCGATCATCGTGTCAGTGACCTCCCCCACGGCCGCACGCCGAAACGTGCGTCGAAACATCTCCCCGCGGGATCTTCGTGGCCGTCCGCACGACCCTGCCACGACTTTTTCCTCCTGCTCCGTCCGTCCGGCCCGAGGCACCTGTGAGGGGCGCCCGGCGCCGCGCGCACGTCCTCGCGCGCCCGTCCCTGCGCACCTGTCCATACGTACGAGGAGCCCAGTTTCTCAGATGGGGCGGGCGGAAGCCGCTTCTTCGGCCACCGGGCCGCGGCCGGGTATGCGGTCGGGCCCGCTCCGCTCCCGGCGTCCCGCGCCCCCTGGCCTACCCTGAACAGGGCACCGGACAGGTCACGGCCCGCCGGGCGCCGCCCAGCACCGCCCACCGGATCCGCCGAAGCCGCCGCCCGGCCCGAGCCCCAGCAAGCCCCAGCCAGCACCGGAAAACCCCCGAGAGAACCGAGAAGTCGGAGAAGTCGGAGAAGTCGCAGGTCATGAGCGAACTGCCATACCCATACGAAGCCCCCGCCTCACAGGCGCTGTTCGACCGTGCGGCGGCGGTCACGCCCGGCGGCGTGAACTCGCCGGTGCGTGCCTTCCGTGCCGTGGGCGGTACGCCCCGGTTCATGGTGTCCGGCAGCGGGCCGTACCTGAAGGACGCCGACGGGCGGGAGTACGTCGACCTCGTGTGCTCCTGGGGGCCGATGATCCTCGGGCACAGCCACCCGGAGGTGATCGCCGCCGTGCAGGAGGCGGTCGCGCACGGTACGTCCTTCGGCACGCCCGGTGAGGGCGAGGTCGCGCTCGCCGAGGAGATGACCGGGCGGGTGGGGCCGCTGGAGCAGGTGCGGCTCGTGTCCAGCGGCACCGAGGCCACCATGTCCGCGATCCGGCTCGCCCGCGGGTTCACGCAGCGCACCAAGGTGGTCAAGTTCGCCGGCTGCTACCACGGGCACGTCGACTCGCTGCTGGCCGCCGCCGGCTCGGGCGTCGCCACCTTCGCG
The DNA here is from genome assembly GCF_040641015.1 of Streptomyces sp. NPDC021356. NCBI lineage: Bacteria > Bacillati > Actinomycetota > Actinomycetes > Kitasatosporales > Streptomycetaceae > Streptomyces > Streptomyces sp. NPDC021356. The sequence goes on from NZ_JBFACU010000044.1 coordinate 6,010, forward strand.
CTGCCGGACACCCCGGGCGTCACCGGCGCCCAGGCCGGCGACACGATCGTCCTGCCGTACAACGACCTCGAAGCGGTGCGCGCCGCCTTCGCCGCCCACCCGGGCGAGATCGCCTGCGTGATCACCGAGGCCTCGCCGGGCAACATGGGCGTCGTGCCGCCGCTGCCCTCCTTCAACCAGGGGCTGAAGGACCTGTGCCGGGAGAACGGCGCGCTGTACATCTCCGACGAGGTCATGACCGGGTTCCGCACCAGCCGCGCCGGGTGGTACGGCGTGGACGGGGTCGAGCCCGACCTGATGACCTTCGGGAAGGTGATGGGCGGCGGCTTCCCGGCCGCGGCCTTCGGCGGACGTGCCGAGGTCATGGCGCACCTCGCGCCGGCCGGGCCCGTCTACCAGGCCGGCACCCTGTCCGGGAACCCGGTCGCCACCGCCGCGGGCCTCGCCCAGCTGCGGCTGCTCGACGACGCCGCCTACGCCAAGGTGAACGCCGTCTCGCAGCAGATCCAGGCCATGGTCTCCGAGGCGCTGACCAAGGAAGGCGTCGCGCACACCGTGCAGAACGCCTCCAACATGTTCTCGGTGTTCTTCACCGGCCGGCCGGTGCGCAACTACGACGACGCCCGCGCGCAGGAGTCGTACCGCTACACCGCCTTCTTCCACGCGATGCTGGCGAACGGCGTCTACCTGCCGCCGTCGTCCTTCGAGTCCTGGTTCGTGTCCACCACCCACGACGAGCAGGCGCTCCAGCGGATCGCCGACGCCCTCCCGGCGGCGGCCCGCGCGGCGGCGGAGGCCACGGCATGAGCGAGCGGCTGAACAAGGAGAACGGCATGGGCGACAAGGACGTCACCGTCGTCCACCTCATGCGGCACGGGGAGGTCGAGAACCCGACCGGGGTGCTGTACGGGCGGCTGCCCGGCTACCACCTGTCCGACCTGGGGCGGCAGATGGCCGAGCGGGTCGCCGAGCACCTCGCGCCCCGCGACGTCACGTACGTCGTCGCCTCGCCGCTGGAGCGGGCGCAGGAGACGGCGACGCCGATCGCCAAGGCGCACGGGCTCGACCTCGCCGCCGACGAGCGGCTGATCGAGGCGGAGAACGTCTTCCAGGGCAAGACGTTCGGCGTCGGCGACGGCGCGCTGCGCCGGCCGGGGAACTGGAAGCACGTGGTCAACCCGTTCAAGCCGTCCTGGGGCGAGCCGTACGTCGACCAGGTGGTGCGCATGATGGGCGCGCTGAACGCGGCGAAGGACCGGGCGCGCGGGCACGAAGCGGTGCTCGTCAGCCACCAGTTGCCGATCTGGATCGTGCGGTCCTACGTGGAGCGGCGGCGGCTGTGGCACGATCCGCGCAAGCGGCAGTGCACACTGGCCTCGCTGACGACGTTCACCTACCTGGGCGACCGGATCGTCTCCGTCGGCTACAGCGAGCCGGCCCGGGACCTGGTGCCGGCTCATCTCCTGGCGGGTGCCAAGCCGGTGAAGGGGCAGGGGAAGGCGTTCGGGGCGTAGCTCCGGCCCAGCCCCCATAGAGCACGCAGCGTAAGGAGACCGTAAGCCTTCGGTCACGTACGCACAGTTTCGTTACGTTTGTTGTGAAATTCATATGGGTTCACGGAACCCTGTCGTTCGTCACGTCCTCTGAATGAGTGACCAGCATTCGCAGGACGTGACGGATCGGGGATCTCATGCGCACCTTCTCCCGGAGGGGAATACTCGGCCTTGGCGCGGGCACCGCTGCTGCCGTCGGACTCGCGGGCTGCGGCGGCTCCAAGTCTTCGGACGGCTCGGGCGGTGCCGGCGGTTCCGGTTCGGGCGCGGGGTCGCAGGGCAAGGGCTCGCAGCAGCCCGCCCGCCCCATCGGTGACGGCTCGACGTCGTTCACCGGCAAACAGGCGCACCAGCCCGCCAAGCCGACCCCGCTGGAGCCGGGCCAGACCCCGCCGCAGTTCGTCATCTTCTCCTGGGACGGCGCGGGCGAGGTGGGCAACGGCCTCTTCCCGCGCTTCCTCGACCTCGCCAAGCAGCACGAGGCGAGCATGACCTTCTTCCTCTCCGGGCTCTACCTGCTGCCGGAGTCGAAGAAGCGCATGTACGAGCCGCCGAACAACGCGCGCGGCGCCTCCGACATCGGCTACCTCACCGACGAGCACATCAAGGCCACGCTCACCAACGTGCGCCGCGCCTGGCTCGAGGGCCACGAGATCGGCACCCACTTCAACGGCCACTTCTGCTCCGGTCACGGCACCGTGGCGAACTGGACGCCGGGGCAGTGGCGCAGCGAGATCGACCAGGCCAAGGCGTTCGTGAAGCAGTGGCGGACCAACACCGGCTGGACCGACCTGCCCTCCCTGCCCTTCGACTACGACAAGGAGCTGGTCGGCGGCCGCACGCCCTGCCTGCTCGGCCAGAACAACCTGCTGCCCACGGCCAAGAAGCTGGGCTGGCGCTACGACGCCTCCTCGCCGGGCGGCCGCCAGGTGTGGCCGCAGAAGAAGCTGGGGATCTGGGACCTGCCGCTGCAGCAGATCCCCTTTCCGGGCCACTCCTTCGAGGTCCTCTCGATGGACTACAACATGCTCGCCAACCAGTCGGTGAACTCCACCAAGGCGCCGCCCGCCAACTACCCCGGCTGGCGCAAGCAGTCCGCCCAGTCCTACATCCAGGGCTTCCAGCGGGCGTACCAGACGAACCGGGCGCCGTTCTTCATCGGCAACCACTTCGAGCAGTGGAACGGCGGCATCTACATGGACTCCGTCGAGGAGGCCTTCAAGCACATCGCGGCCGAGCGGGACAAGGGCGCCGACGTGCGCCTGGTCTCCTTCCGGCAGTTCGTCGACTGGATGGACGTCCAGAAGCCGGAGGTGCTGGCCAAGCTGCGCACCCTCGAGGTCGGGCGGCAGCCGGCGGGCGGCTGGAAGGAGTTCATGAAGGACACCGGCCCGGGGACCGCCGGCAGCACCGGCACGCAGAGCGGGACGGGCACCTCGAACGCCGCCTGATATGCGGTTTTCCGCCCGGCAGGGGGGCGCGCAAGATCCGCGGAACAGGCATGCGAAACTTTTCACATGAGTGCCGCCAGCCGCGCCCCCCAGTGCTCGAACCGGGCGAACCGTACGTCCCGTCCGCACCGCACGCGCACGACCCGTGCCCGCGGCCGCGCCGCCCTGCTCGCCGCCGGGACCGCCGCGCTCGCACTCGCCCTGACCGCCTGCGGCTCCGGCGGCACCTCCGGCGGCTCGGGAAAGAGCAACTTCATCACCGGCTCCGACGGCATCGCGACCGTGAAGAAGGGCGACCGCAAACCCGCGCCCGACCTCTCCGGCAAGACCATCGACGGCAAGCAGATCGACGTCGCCTCCTACAAGGGCAAGGTCGTCGTCCTCAACGTCTGGGGCTCCTGGTGCGCGCCGTGCCGCGCCGAGGCCCCCAACCTGGTCGAGGTCGCCAAGGACACCGCCGCCAAGGACGTGCAGTTCGTCGGCATCAACACCCGCGACACCAGCACCCAGCCGGCCCAGGAGTTCGAGAAGAGCTACGGGGTGCCGTACCCGAGCCTGTACGACCCCACCGGCAAGCTGATGCTCCGCTTCAAGAAGGGCACCCTCAACCCGCAGGCCATCCCGAGCACCCTCGTCATCGACCGGGACGGGAAGATCGCGGCGCGCGCCCTGCAGGCGCTCAGCGAGGAGAAGCTGCGCAAGATGCTCGACCCGGTCCTCGCGGAGAAGTGAGCCGTCGTGCTACTGGCCGCAGCCACTGACCCCAACCAGACGGTGTTCAGCGGAGCCCTGCTGCTCGCGCTGCCCGTCGCCGTGCTCGGCGGGCTCGTCTCCTTCTTCTCGCCGTGCGTCCTGCCGCTGGTCCCCGGCTACCTGTCGTACGTGACCGGCGTCACCGGCACCGACCTGGCCGAGGCGCGGCGCGGGCGGATGACCGTGGGCGCCTCGCTCTTCGTGCTCGGCTTCACCGTGGTGTTCGTCTCCGGCGGCGCGCTGTTCGGGTTCTTCGGGCAGACCCTCCAGGACTACAAGGGGACGCTGTCCAAGGTGCTGGGTGTGCTCATGATCCTCATGGGCGTCTTCTTCATGGGCCTGATGCCCTGGCTGACCCAGCGGGAGTTCCGCTTCCACCGGCGGCCGGCCACCGGCCTGGTGGGCGCACCCGTCCTCGGCGCCCTGTTCGGCGTCGGCTGGACCCCGTGCATCGGCCCGACCCTCGCCTCCGTCGTGGCGCTCTCCTCCAACGAGGCCAGCGCCGGGCGCGGCGCCCTGCTGACCGTCGCCTACTGCGCCGGACTCGGCATACCGTTCGTGCTCACCGCCATCGCCTTCCGCAAGGCCCTCGGCGCCTTCGGCTGGGTCAAGCGCCACTATGTCTGGGTGATGCGCATCGGCGGCACGATGATGATCGTGACCGGTGTGCTGCTGCTCACCGGCGCCTGGGACCGGCTGGTGCAGGAGATGCAGACCTGGTCCAGCGGCTTCACTGTGGGGATCTGATCCATGAGCAAGACGACACCCGGCACGAGCGCCGACGAGAACCCGGCCGTGCCTCCCCCCGGTGAGGACGACCTGGGCGCGGCCGGCTCGCAGCTGTCCACCGCGCCCACCGAGACGGCCGTCCCCGGCTCCTTCGGCGGCAACCGCGCCCCCGGCCTGGCCGGCCGGCTCGCCTGGACGGGACGGGAGGTGCTCGGCTGGACCCGCTGGTTCTGGCGGCAGCTGACCTCCATGCGGGTCGCGCTGCTCCTGCTGTTCCTGCTCTCCCTCGGCGCCATCCCCGGCTCGCTGATCCCGCAGACCGGCAGCGACGCGCTGAAGGTCGAGACCTTCCGGCAGAACCACACCACGCTCGCGCCCCTCTACGACAAGCTCGGCCTCTTCCACGTCTACAGCTCGGTGTGGTTCTCCGCCATCTACATCCTGCTGTTCGTCTCCCTCATCGGCTGCATCGTGCCGCGCACCTGGCAGTTCACCGGCCAGCTGCGCAGCCGCCCGCCGGGCGCGCCCAAGCGGCTGACCCGGCTGCCCGCGTACGCCACCTGGCGCACGGCCGCCGCGCCCGAAGAGGTCCGCGAGGCCGCGCTGAAGACGCTCAGGCAGCGCCGCTTCCGCGCCCACCTGGCCGGGGACGCGGTCGCCGCCGAGAAGGGCTACCTGCGTGAGGCCGGCAACCTGCTCTTCCACATCGCGCTGATCGTGCTGCTGGTCGCCTTCGGCTGGGGCCAGTTGTTCAAGACCGAGGGCAACAAGCTGATCGTCGAGGGCGACGGTTTCGCCAACACCCTCACCCAGTACGACGACTTCAAGTCCGGGAACCTGTTCAACGACGACAGCCTGGTCCCCTTCAGCTTCAACCTGGAGAAGTTCACCGGCACCTACGAGACCAGCGGCCCCAACAAGGGCACGCCGCGCACCTACCAGGCGGCCATCGACTACAGCGTGGGCGCCGACGGCAAGGAACGGCACAAGATCATCAAGGTCAACGAGCCGCTGGAGATCGACGACGCCAAGGTCTACCTGGTCGCCCACGGCTACGCCCCGACCGTCACCGTGCGCGACGGCAAGGGCAACGTGGTCTACCACCAGGCCGTGCCGCTGCTGCCGCTGGACTCCAACGTCACCTCGCAGGGCGCGATCAAGGTGATGGACGGCTACCGCAACCCGCAGGGCAAGAGCGAGCAGCTCGGTTTCGCGGCGGTCCTGGTGCCGACGTTCGCCGGGGCGGGCAAGGGCACGATGTTCTCCCAGTTCCCCGCGCTGAACTTCCCCGTCCTGTCGGTGGGCGCCTACCACGGAGACCTGGGCGTGGACGCGGGCACCCCGCAGAACGTCTACCAGCTGGACACCAAGAACCCGAACCTGAAGCCGTTCAAGGACGCCCAGGGCAACATCCTGAAGAAGATGCTGCTGCCCGGCGAGAGCCTGGCCCTGCCGAACGGGGCCGGCTCCATCACCTTCGACAAGGACATCAAGGAGTGGGCCGGCTTCCAGATCGTCCAGCAGCCCGGCACCGGCTGGGCACTGACCGGGGCCGTCTCCGCGATCTTCGGACTGGCCGGATCGCTGTTCATCCAGCGCCGCCGGGTCTGGGTGCGCGCGGTGCGGGGCGCCGACGGGGTGACGGTCGTCGAGGTGGCCGGTCTGGGCCGCAGCGAGTCGGCGAAGCTCCCCGAGGAGGTCGGCGCGCTGGCCGCCCTGGTCCACGACAAGGCACCCACCCAAGCCGTCACCGACTCCGACCCGGAGCCGGGCGCCGTCACCCCCGTACCCGCCGAAGGGGCTGAGAAGAAGTGACTCCCGCAGCCACGCAGCTGGCCGTCGCCACCAACGAAAATCTCGCACACCTCAGCAACACGCTGATCTACTCCTCGATGGCCGTCTACATGCTGGCCTTCTTCGCCTACATCGCGGAGTGGCTCTTCGGCAGCCGCAGCAAGGTGGCCCGCACGGCCGCGGCGCTGACCGCCAAGGGGGAGACGGCCCGGGCCGCGGGCCCGGCCGTGGCGGTGAGGTCCGCCGGTGGCACCGCCGTCCTGGAGCGGCCCGAGGTCGTCGTGCGGTCCGCCTCCGGCTCCCGTGACATGCCCGACGGGCCGGGCGCGCACGGCGGTGACCAGCAGGGCGACCTGTACGGCCGGATCGCCGTCTCGCTCACCGTGCTCGCCTTCCTCGTGGAGCTGGGCGGCGTCGTCGCCCGCGCGGCCTCCGTGGAGCGGGCGCCGTGGGGCAACATGTACGAGTTCAACATCACCTTCTCCACGGTCGCGGTCGGCGTGTACCTCGCGCTGCTCGCCCTGAAGAAGAACGTGCGCTGGATCGGCCTGTTCCTGACCACCACGGTCCTGCTCGACCTGGGCCTCGCCGTCACCGTCCTGTACACCGCGAGCGACCAGCTGGTCCCCGCCCTGCACTCGTACTGGCTCTACATCCACGTCTCCACCGCGATCTTCTGCGGCGCGGCCCTGTACGTCGGCGCGGTCGGCACGCTCGCCTACCTCTTCAAGGACTCCTACGAGAACAAGCTGGCCGGTGGCGGCGAGCCCGGCTCCTTCGCGAAGTCGGTGCTGGAGCGGCTGCCCTCGGCCGCGTCGCTGGACAAGTTCGCCTACCGGATCAACGCGGGCGTCTTCCCGCTGTGGACGTTCACGATCATCGCGGGCTCCATCTGGGCCGAGTCGGCGTGGGGCCGCTACTGGGGCTGGGACCCCAAGGAGACCTGGGCCTTCATCACCTGGGTCGCCTACGCCGGCTACCTGCACGCCCGCTCCACAGCGGGCTGGAAGGGCCGCAAGGCGGCGTACATCGCGCTGATCGCCTTCGCCTGCTACCTGTTCAACTACTACGGCGTGAACATCTTCGTGAGCGGCAAGCACTCGTACGCGGGCGTCTGAGGGCCGCTAAGCCCTGTCGCCCGGGGGAACACGGGTGGTATGACCGGTTGCATCGAACAGGGCACCAGCCAGACCCACGGCAACACGCACATCCTCGGCTTCCTGGTCCGGCTTCCCCGGCCCATGGGGGCGGTCTGGCCGGCGCTGTCCACCCCGCAGGGGCTCGCGCTCTGGTTCACCCGCGCCGACGAGCTGGAACCCCGGCTCGGCGGCGCGGTCAGCCTGCACGGCCTCGGCAGCGGGCACATCACCGCCTGGGACGTCGACCGGGTCGCCGAGTACACCGTGGACGGCGGCGGCCGGATCCGCTTCCACCTGGAGCCGGACGGCGAGGCCGGCTCGCTGCTCCGCTTCACCCACGAGTTCCAGGGCGAGGGGGAGTCGGAGCAGGCCTGGCGGACCCGTTTCGAACGCCTCATCGAGAACCTGGGGGCGGGGGAGTAGGGCCCCATGTGCCCCCGGGCACCCCATGTGCCCCGGGCCGTCCCTCCCGGGGCCGGCTACTCCCCGATGTCCTCCCGCCACAGCCGTGGACGGTCCCGTACGAAGCCGCTCATCAGGCGCACGCACTCCGGGTCCTCCAGGAGCACGATCTCCACGCCGTGCTCCGCCAGCCAGTCGTGGCCGCCGTGGAAGGTGGACGCCTCCCCGACGACGACCCGGGAGATCCCGAACTGGCGGACGAGACCGCTGCAGTACCAGCAGGGCGAGAGCGTCGTCACCATCGTCGTCCCCCGGTAGGACCGCTGCCGTCCCGCCGCACGGAACGCGGCCGTCTCCGCGTGCAGGGACGGGTCCCCGTCCTGCACCCGCCGGTTGCGGCCCCTCCCCAGCAGCGTCCCGTCGGCCGCGTAGAGCGCCGCGCCGATCGGGATGCCGCCCTCCGCGAGCCCGGTGCGGGCCTCGGCGAGAGCGGTGGCGAGCCATGCGCGTGCCTGTGCCGGGTCCATACGCTCAACTGTGCGGGCGCCGGCGCCGCAGGGCAACGACCCGGCGGGGCCCTCAGGGGGCCAGCGAGCGGCAGATGCGGTCCGGCAGCAGACGGGCCGCCTCCGCCAGGTCGACGTCCTCGACGCCGGACAGCCAGCGCCGGGCCGTGGCCACGATCGGGCCCATCACCAGGGCTTCGATCAGCGGGGCGGGCAGCGCCGCGATGTCCCCGGCCGCGATGCGGGGCCCCAGCCAGCCGGCGAACCCCGACAGCCTCGCCTCCTGCGTCTCGTGCACCTGCCGCCCCTGGCGCATCGCCGCCCGCGAGGTGCCGGAGGAGTGCAGGAAGAGGGCGGCGTCCCGGTGCTCCTGGATGAACGTCAGGTACGCCCGTACGAGCGCCCGGACGCCGGTGTGCAGGGTGCGCGTGGGCTCGAGCGCCGTCAGCAGGGCCTCCAGCAGGCGGGTGTTCCAGCGGGTGTGGAGCGCGCTCGCCAGCCCCTCGACGCTGCCGAAGTGGTGGTACAGGCTGCCCATGCTCACCCCGCTGAGCGCGGTGACCGCGGTGACGGTCAGGCCGTGCTCTCCCGCGACGGCGTGCACGCGCAGCGCGGCGTCCAGGAGCAGGTCGGCCGTCGCCTCCCCGCGTCGCTGCTTGGGGCTCATGCGACCCAGTGTAACTTTCTAGAAAAACCTTCTAGTTCACCGCTTCCTCCGTCTTCCACGGGCAGCGCCTTCCCGCACGGGTTGGAACAGGAGCGGTTCCTGCGCGCCACGCCGGCCGAAGGCCCGGAGCCGGCGTCCCGCCCCCGCCACGCCGCCGCTCCGGCACGGGGCGGTCGCGGGGGCCGCGCCCGCCTCGGCGATACTGGACCCCATGGCTTACGACGATCTTCGCTCCCTGCTCAGGGCGCTGGAGCGCGAGGGCGACCTCAAGCGCATCAAGGCCGAGGTCGACCCGTACCTGGAGGTCGGTGAGATCGTCGACCGGGTGCAGAAGTCCGGCGGCCCCGCGCTGCTCTTCGAGAACGTGTCGGGGTCGGCGATGCCGCTGGCCATGAACGTCTTCGGCACCGACCGGCGCCTCCTGAAGGCGCTCGGCCTCACGTCGTACGCGCAGATCAGCGACCGGATCGGCGGGCTGCTGCGGCCCGAGCTGCCGCACGGGTTCGTGGGCGTGCGCGAGGCGTTCGGCAAGCTCGGCGCGATGGCCCACGTACCGCCGCGCAAGGTCAAGGAGGCCCCGGTCCAGGAGGTCGTCCTGCGCGGTGACGACGTCGACCTCGACGCGCTGCCCGCGCTGTTCACCTGGCCCCAGGACGGCGGCTCCTTCTTCAACCTGGGGCTCACCCACACCAAGGACCCGGAGACGGGCGTCCGCAACCTCGGCCTGTACCGCCTCCAGCGCCACGACCGGCGCACCATCGGCATGCACTGGCAGATCCACAAGGACAGCCGCAACCACTACCAGGTGGCGGCCGGGAAGGGCGAGCGGCTGCCGGTCGCGATCGCCTTCGGCTGCCCGCCCGCCGTGACGTACGCCTCCACCGCCCCGCTGCCCGGCGACATCGACGAGTACCTGTTCGCCGGGTTCCTCGCGGGCAAGAGGATCGAGATGGTGGACTGCAAGACCGTCCCGCTCCAGGTCCCGGCGCAGGCCGAGGTCGTCCTGGAGGGCTGGCTGGAGCCGGGGAGGACGCTGCCCGAGGGCCCCTTCGGCGACCACACCGGTTTCTACACCCCGCAGGAGGCCTTCCCGGCGCTCACCATCGACTGCGTGACGATGCGCAGGCGCCCGCTGCTCCAGTCGATCGTCGTCGGCCGCCCGCCGACGGAGGACGGCCCGCTGGGCCGCGCCACGGAACGCTTCTTCCTGCCCCTGCTGAAGATCATCGTGCCGGACATCGTGGACTACCACCTGCCCGAGGCAGGCGGCTTCCACAACTGCGCGATCGTCTCCATCGACAAGAAGTACCCCAAGCACGCCCAGAAGGTGATGCACGCCATCTGGGGGGCGCACATGATGTCGCTGACCAAGCTGATCGTGGTCGTCGACGCGGACTGCGACGTGCACGATCTGCACGAGGTCGCCTGGCGGGCCCTGGGCAACACGGACTACGCCCGTGACCTCACGGTCGTCGAAGGCCCCGTCGACCACCTCGACCACGCCTCCTACCAGCAGTTCTGGGGCGGCAAGGCGGGCATCGACGCCACGAGGAAGCTGCCGGAGGAGGGCTACACCCGCGACGGCGGCTGGCCGGAGATGGTGGTCTCCGACCCGGAGACCGCCGAACGGGTGACGCGACGTTGGAAGGAATACGGACTGTGAGCAGCGCCTCCGCAGCCATCCCGCAGCCCGGACGCACCAAGGCGTTCCTCAGGCTGGTCATGATCGAGCACTCGGTCTTCGCGCTGCCCTTCGCCTACACCGCCTCGCTGACCGCGATGTACGAGTGGGACCGGAACATCCACTGGGCGCGGCTGCTCCTGGTGACCGTCTGCATGGTGGGGCTGCGCACCTTCGCCATGGCGGTGAACCGGATCATCGACCGGGAGATCGACGCCCGCAACCCGCGCACCGCGCACCGCGAGCTGGTCACCGGCGCGATGTCCGTGCGGCACGCCTGGACCGGCGCCCTGATCGCCCTCGTCGTCTTCCTCGGCGCCGCCGCCCTGCTCAACCCGCTCTGCCTGGCCCTCGCCCCCATCGCGGTGATCCCGATGGTGGTCTACCCCTACGGCAAGCGGTTCACGAACTTCCCGCAGGCCATCCTGGGCCTGGCCCAGGCGATGGGCCCGATCGGCGGCTGGCTCGCCATCAGCGGCGAGTGGTCCTGGAAGGCCGTGATCCTGGGCCTGGCCGTGGGCGTGTGGATCGGCGGCTTCGACCTGATCTACGCCTGCCAGGACGTCGAGACCGACCGGCAGGCCGGCGTCCGGTCGGTCCCGGCCCGCTTCGGCATCCCGGCCGCGATCTGGGGCGCCCGCGCCTGCCACACGGTCACCACGGCCCTGTTCGTCTGGTTCGCCCTCGCCACCGGCGCCGGAGCCTTCTTCTGGCTGGGCCTGGTCGTGGTCGCCGGGGCGTTCGTCTACGAGCACACCATCGTCCGCCCGCACGACCTGTCCCGCCTGAACCGGGCGTTCTTCAGCGTCAACGGGTTCATCGGCATCGCGCTCTTCGTGTGCGCCCTGCTGGACCTGCTGGTGCGGGGTCTGAGCGTCTGAGGAGGCGCCCCCGGCTCCCGTCGGCCCCGAGGAACCCGGCCGGTCCTGAGCACCGTTCACCACGCCGGTAGGCTCGACATGTGAACGCAGGAGAAACGCAGCGCAGGCCTTGGATCGTGGGGGTGTCCGGGGCGTCCGGAACGCCGTACGCGGCCGCTGTGCTGCGTGGGCTGATCGACGCGGGGCAGAGCGTCGACCTGGTGGTGAGCCGGGCCGCGCGACTGACCCTGCTCGACGAGACCGGCATCTCCTTCCGGGACGCCCACTGGCGTGCCGACCTGCGGGAATGGCTGTCCCTCGGCGCCGACGGCAAGCCAGGCACGTTCGAGGCGGACGTCGCGGACGTACGGCACTGGAGCGCCGGCGACCTCGCGGCCGGGCCGTCCTCGGGGTCGTACCCGGCCCGGGGCATGCTGATCGTGCCCGCCTCGACGGCGTGCGTGGCGGGCGTCGCGCTCGGACTGTCCAAGGACCTGCTGCAACGGGCGGCGAGCGTGACGCTCAAGGAGCGCAGGCCACTGGTCGTGGCCGTTCGGGAGACCCCGCTGAACGGACCGACGCTGCGGCAGCTGGTCGCACTGGACGAGGCGGGTGCCACCGTCCTGCCCGCCTCGCCCGCCTTCTACGCCGGCGCGACGCACATCCAGCACCTGGTGGACTTCGTCGCCGGCCGCGCCCTCGACGCGGTGGGCGTACCCCACCGGCTCTACCGCCGCTGGGAGGGCGAACTGGGCGGCGCGGCCCGTCCCGAGTGAGCGGGAGCGGCGCGAACGACACGGTCCGGCAGGCAGGCGGAGCAGTACCGGCACCACCACACTCGGCACTTCAGGACTTCAGGAACTTCTTTCAGCGGAAGGCTTCGATCGCATGGACGCGGTGGACAGGCAGCTCATCCAGGCACTGAGGGAGAACGGACGGGCCTCCTACGCGGAACTGGGGCGCCTCGTCGGCCTGTCGGGGCCGAGCGTCACCGACCGCATCAACCGGCTGGAGGCGGCCGGGGTCATCACCGGCTACCGGGCCACCGTGGACTCCGCCTCGCTCGGCCTCGGTGTCATCGCCCTCATCGGCATCTCGCTCTCCGACGCCGCCGACCACGAGGACGTCGCGCAGCGGCTGAAGGACCTGCCCGAGATCGAGGACTGCTGGTTCATCGCGGGCGACGACTCCTTCATGCTCAAGGTGCGCGCCACGGACGTCGACGGTCTGGAGAGGATCATCCGGCGGCTGTCCGGCACCAAGGGCGTCTCCCGGACCCGTACCACCATCGTGCTCTCCACGAAGTGGGAGAACCGGGTGGGCGAGCTGCCGGAAGAGGTCTGACGGTCCAGGCGTACGGTTGACGGAGTCTTTCGGAGAAAGAGGTAGGGGTATGGACGTCGGGCTCAAGCGCGAGCTGGAGGAGAAGGTGAGGGCGGGTGTCCGCCTGACCCGCGAGGACGGCATCGCGCTGTACGAGTCGGACGACCTGGCCTGGCTGGGCGGTCTCGCGCACGAGGTGCGGACGCGGAAGAACGGCGACGTCGTCCACTTCAACGTCAACCGGCACCTCAACATGACGAACGTGTGCACCGCGTCGTGCGCCTACTGCTCCTTCCAGCGCAAGCCGGGGGAGAAGGACGCGTACACGATGCGCATCGAGGAGGCCGTCAAGCTCGCCAAGGCGATGGAGGCGGACAACCTCACCGAGCTGCACATCGTCAACGGCCTGCACCCGAACCTGCCCTGGCGCTACTACCCGCGCTCGCTCAGGGAACTGAAGGCCGCGCTGCCCGGCGTGTCGCTGAAGGCGTTCACGGCCACCGAGATCCACCACTTCGAGACGATCTCCGGGCTGAGCGCGAGCGAGATCCTGGACGAGCTGATCGACGCCGGCCTGGAGTCGCTGACCGGCGGCGGCGCCGAGATCTTCGACTGGGAGGTCCGGCAGCACATCGTCGACCACCGCACCCACTGGGAGGACTGGTCGCGCATCCACCGGCTGGCGCACGAGAAGGGCCTGAAGACCCCGTGCACCATGCTGTACGGGCACATCGAGGAGCCCCGCCACCGCGTGGACCACGTGCTCAGGCTGCGCGAGCTGCAGGACGAGACCGGCGGTTTCCAGGTCTTCATCCCGCTGCGCTACCAGCACGACTTCGTCGACATGAAGGACGGCAAGGTCCGCAACCGCCTCCAGGCGCGGACCACGATGGCGACCGGCGCCGAGGCGCTGAAGACCTTCGCCGTCTCCCGGCTGCTGTTCGACAACGTCCCGCACGTCAAGGTGTTCTGGGTGATGCACGGCGTGCGGACCGCTCAGCTCGCGCTCCAGCACGGCGCGGACGACATGGACGGCTCGGTCGTCGAGTACAAGATCACCCACGACGCGGACGACTTCGGCACGCCGAACAAGCTGACCCGCGACGACCTGCTGGAGCTGATCCAGGACGCGGGCTTCCGCCCGGTCGAGCGCAACACGCGCTACGAGATCCTCCGGGAGTACGACGGCCCGGACGCCGGCCGCCGCGAGTCGCCGCAGCCCATGCGGGTCTGACCCCGCCCCGCCGTGCGGCCGGGTGCCGCACGGGTACCCGGCCCGCATGGCCACCACCAAGGCGAAGGCGTCCGCGGCGGCGCCCGAGGACGCCTACACCGCCGCGCCGTTCGTCCCGGACGGCGCGGACCTCGCCGCGCTGCGCCGCGCCGCCGCGCAGTGCCGCGGCTGCCCCCTGCACCGGGACGCCACGCAGACCGTGTTCGGCGAGGGCGCCGCGCACGCCCGGGTGATGCTCGTCGGCGAGCAGCCCGGCGACCAGGAGGACCGGCAGGGCAGGCCGTTCGTCGGACCGGCCGGAAAGCTCCTGGACCGGGCCCTGGCCGACGCCGGCATCGACCCGGGCGAGGCCTACGTCACCAACGCGGTCAAGCACTTCAAGTTCACCCGCTCCGAGCCGCGCAAGCGGCGTATCCACAAGGCGCCGAACCTGCACGAGACGGCCGCGTGCGGCCCCTGGCTCGCGGCCGAGCTGGCGCTCGTCGAACCCGAACTGATCGTGGTCCTGGGCGCGACCGCGGGCAAGGCGCTGCTCGGTTCGTCGTTCCGGGTGACCGAGGTGCGCGGGACGGTGCTGGAGCGGGAGATCCACGGCCGTCCACAGCGGCTGGTGCCGACCGTGCACCCCTCCTCCGTGCTGCGCGCCGACGACCGCGAGGGCGCCTACCGCGGACTGGTGTCAGACCTGAAAGTGGCTGCCGGAGCGATGAGGTAATAGGTACGATGCCCGCATGCCTATTACTTTCACCCTGGACCCGTCCGTCGACCGAGCCCTGCGCGACGGCATCCTCGACCTGTGGACCGATGTGACGGACGCGGGCGGAGCGGTCGGATTCGTGGCGCCCGCCTCGCGGGAGGCGATCCGCCCGGAGCTGGTGAAGCAGTTCGTGGCGATGGCCGAGGGCCGCTCCCGGCTGCTCGTCGGCCACGACGAGGAGGGCAGGATCGCCGCGACGGCTTTCCTGACCTTCAACCGGGACGACCTGTCGGCCCACTGGCTGTGGCTCTACACGGTGATGGTGCACCCCCGTCACCAGGGCAAGGGATACGGGCGCGACCTGCTCGCGGCGGCGGCCGACGCGGCCCGCGGCTGCGCCGGCATCGAGGCGATCCGGCTCGGCTGCCGCGGCGGACAGGGCCTGGAGCGGTTCTACGCCTCCTGCGGTTACAAGGAGGTCGGCCGGATCCCCGGCGCCACCCGGGTGGGCCCCGGCGACGACCGGGACGAAGTGATCATGTTCATGCCGTTGACCTGAGCCTTCCCGGGCCCGCGCGACCCGCGTGCGGGCACGGGCCCCGCCCGTGCTTCACTGGACGGAGCCCTTTGGCCTTGTTCGGAATGGAAGAGTGATTTGAGATGCTCCGCTACACGCTGATGCGCCTCGGGATCTTCGTGGGCTGCCTGGTGGTCGTCTGGGGTCTCGTCTACGCCGGAATCGTGCCGAGCGGCCGCAACGGCTCCAACAGCCTGTGGATCCCGCTTCTCGCGCTCGTGATCTCGGCCCCGATCAGCTTCGTCGTCCTGCGCGGGGAGCGCGACCGGGCGTCCGTCCAGGTCGCCGAGCGCGTGGACCGCATGAAGGCGAACATGCAGGCCGCCGGGCTCGCGGAGGAGCTGGCCGGGGAAGAGGCACGGACCCGTTCCAAGGCGTCGTCCTCCTCCTGACGGCGTGACGGCGTGACGGCGTGATCCGGCCGTGGTGCCCGGCGCCGACCGGCCGGTCGCCCGGCGGCCGGCGGTGCGAACCGTAGGCTTGCGCCCATGGGTGCCGTGAAGACCAAGCGGATGCCGCGGGCGGTTCGCGAACAGCAGATGCTCGACGCCGCCGTGCAGATCTTCGGCCGGCGCGGCTACCGGGCCGCCTCCATGGACGAGATCGCCGAACTGGCGGGCGTCTCCAAGCCGTTGGTCTACCTGTACCTGAACTCCAAGGACGACCTCTTCACCGCCTGCATCCGCCGCGAGGGCGCCGCGCTGACCCAGGCCGTCCGGGCCGGGGCCCGCCCGGACCTGCCCGCCGACCGGCAGCTCTGGGAGGGGCTGCGGGCGTTCTTCACGCACACCGCGCGCTACCCGGACGGCTGGTCGGTGCTGCACCTCCAGGCCCGTACCCACGGCGAGCCGTTCGCGGCCGAGACCGCCGCGATGCGCACGGAGATCGTCTCCTTCGTGCGGCTGCTGATCACCGAGGCGGCGCGCGACGCCCACTGCACAGGGAACGCCCGCCCCGCAGGGGACGCCCGCAGCGAAGGGGACGCCCGCCGCGCTCACGACCTGCCCGAGCACGAGGCGGCCGGGCTCGCCGAGGCGCTGGTGGGCGCCGCCGAGTCCCTCGCCGCCTGGGCCAACGCCACCCCTGGCGTGACGGCCCGGCAGGCAGCGCTCACCCTGATGAACTTCGCCTGGGCAGGCCTGGGCGACCTCATGGAGGGCCGCCCCTGGAGCCCGCCCGCGCCCCGGGACTGACGGACGCGCTCACCCGCGCGGCGCCCGCACCTCGCCCACGAGGTGGACCCGGGCCGTCGGGTCCGCCGAGCGCACCTCGAAGCGGCCGGCGCCGTCGGCGGCGTACGCGAGCGTGCCCGGCAGCAGCACGGGAGCCCGGAAGGCGGCCCGCACCCCGGCGGCTTCGGGGGTCCCGTGGGCGGCGAGGCAGCGGGCCACGGTCCACATGCCGTGGGCGATCGCCCGGGGGAAGCCGAACACCCGGGCGGAGAGCGGATGCAGGTGGATCGGGTTGCGGTCGCCGGAGGCGGCGCCGTAGCGCCGGCCCAGGTCGCCGGGCAGCCGCCACTGTCCGACGGCGGGCAGCGGCGCACGCGCGTCCGGCGCCGGGCCCGCACGCTGGTCCCGGGCAGGGCCCGCGGGCTCGTCCCGCGCGGACTTCGCGCGGCCGGGCACGGGGTCGTGCGTGCGGTGACGGGCCAGGTAGGTGCTCGCCGACTCCCACACGAGGTCCGTGCCCGCGTGCACCTCGGTGATGAGGGTGGCCTGGGTGCCGCGCCGGTGGGCCGCCAGGCCGTCCACGCGCACGGCGAGGGCGTACGTCCCCGCCGCGGGCAGGGCGGTGTGCCGGGTGAGGGTGATCGACGTGTGGACCAGGCCGAGCAGCGGCAGTGGGAAGCCGCCGCCGCTCATCAGGCGCATGGCGAGCGGGAAGCCGAGCACGTGCGGATAGGTGATCGGCAGCGTGTCCTCGCCGGTGGGGAAGCCGCACACCCGCTCGTAGGCGGCCAGTCGCGCCTGGTCGACGCGGACGGACGGCAGGACGAGCCGGTGGCGGGGGAAGGGCGCGTCCGGGTGGGGGCGCTTGAAGGGGGAGCGCAGGGCGCCGCGCGCGAGGAGCGGGGCGAGGGCGGGCGTGCGGGTGAGGACGACGGCGGGGCGGGCGTCCGGGTCGGCGCCGGTCACGGTCACGCCCCCAGCAGGCTCTGCCCGCACACGCGGACGACCTGGCCGTTGACCGCGCCGGAGTCCGGATGCGCGAGCCAGGCCGTCGTCTCGGCGACGTCGACGGGCAGCCCGCCCTGCGCGAGGGAGTTCATCCGGCGGCCCGCCTCCCGGATGAACAGCGGTACGGCGGCCGTCATCCTGGTCTCGATGAACCCGGGCGCGACGGCGTTCACCGTGACCCCGTGCTCGCGCAGCGCGCGGGGCGCGAGGGCGCGGACGAGTCCGGCGACGCCCGCCTTGCTCGCGCCGTAGTTGGTCTGGCCCGCGTTCCCGGCCAGGCCCGCGATGGAGGCGGTGGCCACGATCCGGCCGCCCGGGCGCAGGGTGCCGGCCGCGAGCAGCGCGTCGGTGGTGCGCAGCACGCTCGCCAGGTTGACCTGCAGGACCGGACTCCAGCGCTCAGCGGGCATGTTGACCAGCCGCCGGTCCCGGGTGATGCCCGCGTTGTGGATCAGGACGTCGAGGCCGCCGGGCAGCGCGGCGGCGATCCGCTCGCCCGCGTCGGCGGCGGTGATGTCGAGAGCGAGGGCGGTGCCGCCGAGGCGCGCGGCGACCGCGCGGGCGTCCGCCTCGGCCGCGGGGACGTCCAGGACGACGACGTGGGCGCCGTCCCGGGCGAGCGTCTCGGCGACCGCTTCGCCGATGCCGCGCGCGCCGCCGGTGACGAGGGCGGTGCGCCCGGCCAGGGGCCGCTCCGGGTCCGCCGGGGCGCCCTGGGGCGCGGGGGTGTCCGGCGCCGGGGCGCCGACGTGGATCACCTGGCCGCTGACGTAGGCCGACTTCGGGGAGAGCAGGAAGCGGAGGGTGGATCCGGCGGCGTCCGCGTCGGTGAGCCGGACGAGGTTCACCGTCCTGCCCCGGCCGATCTCCTTGCCGAGGGACCGGGTGAAGCCCTCCAGGGCCTGCTGGGCGGCGGCCTGGTGGTGGTCGTCCGCATCGAGCGGGGCGCCCAGCAGGACCACGCGCCCGCTCGCCGCGACCGACCGCAGGACGGGGTGCAGCGCGGCGTGCACGGCGCCGAGCCCGTCGACGTCCCGGACCCCGGTGGCGTCGAGGACCACGGCAGCGGGGTCCCGGTCGCCCGGCGGCAGTCCGGCGCGGGCGAGCACCGGGGCGGCGTCGAGGCCGCTCCCACCGGCCGTCAGGTGCAGCAGGGGGCCGTCGAGCACGGGCTGCCGCGGTGACCAGCGCCGCAGGGCCGCGGGCTGGGGAAGCCCGAGGCGGCGGGTCAGGAAGCGGCCCGGCGCGGTGCCGGTGAAGCTCAGGTAGCGGTCGGCCATGTGCCGTCTCCCACGGGTCGCCAATGCTTACTGTGGAGTAAGGTTACCGGGGGTAAGCCTACGTCACGGGTGAGGAGCAGGTCGAGATGAGTCCCCTTCAGGCCGAACCGCGACAACCCGAACCGCACGTGATCCGCCGGGTTGCGGTCCTCGGCGGCGCGCGCATCCCCTTCGCCCGCTCCGACGGCCCCTACGCCACCGCCTCCGACCAGGAGATGCTCACCGCCGCCCTGGACGCCCTCGTCGAGCGGTACGGCCTTCAGGAACCCGGTGCCGTGGGTGAGTTCGTCGCCGGTGCCGTCCTCAAGCACAGCCGCGACTTCAACCTCGCCCGCGAGACCGTCCTCGGCTCCCGGCTGGATCCGCGCACCCCCGCCTACGACATCCAGCAGGCCTGCGGCACCGGTCTCCAGGCGGTGATCGCGGCCGCCAACAAGATCGCCCTCGGGCAGAGCGGGTCCGCGATCGCGGGCGGCGCCGACACCGCGAGCGACGCCCCACTGGGCGTCAACGACGAACTGCGCCGCATCCTGCTCGCCGCCCGGCGCGCGAAGTCCACCGGCGCCCGGCTGAGGGCCCTCGCCCGGGTGCGCCCCCGCCACCTCGTCCCCGACATCCCGCGCAACGCCGAACCCCGCACCGGCCTGTCCATGGGCGAGCACGCCGCCGTCACCGCCCGCGCCTTCGGCATCACCCGCGAGGCCCAGGACGAACTGGCGGCCGCCAGCCACCAGCGGCTCGCCGCCGCCTACGACCGCGGCTTCTTCCAGGACCTCGTGGTCCCCTTCCGCGGCCTGGAACGCGACCAGAACCTCCGGCCCGGCTCCACGGTGGGGAAACTCGCCTCGCTCAAGCCGGTGTTCGGCCTGGACCGGCCCGGCCCGACCATGACGGCGGGCAACTCCACGCCCCTGACGGACGGCGCGGCGACCGTGCTCCTGGCGTCCGAGGACTGGGCGCGCGCCCGCGGCCTGGAACCGCTCGCGTACCTGACGGCGTACGAGACCGCGGCCGTCGACTTCGTGCGGGGCGACGTGGCGGACGGCGAGGACGGCCTGCTGATGGCACCCGCCCACGCCGTCCCGCGGATGCTGGAGCGGGCCGGGCTCGGCATGGAGGACTTCGACCTGGTCGAGATCCACGAGGCGTTCGCCTCCCAGGTGCTGGCGACCCTGGCGGCCTGGGAGGAACGCGGCCTGGCACCGGTCGACCGCGCCCGCCTCAACGTGGCCGGCTCCTCCCTCGCCACCGGCCACCCCTTCGCCGCGACCGGCGCCCGCATCGTGGCGACCCTGGCCCGGCTGCTCGCCGAGCGCGAGGGTCCGGCGCGCGGCCTGGTCTCCGTCTGCGCGGCCGGCGGACAGGGAGTGACGGCGATCCTGGAGCGCGCCTGAGCCGTGCGCGCGGACGGACCCGCGACCGCGCACGCGCAGGAAGCAGCAGCACGCGCAGGAAGCAGCAGGAGGAAGCACCCGCGGAAAACGCCGGAGGGAAGCACCCGCGGAAACACCGGGGGAAGCACCGGGGGACGCATCCACGGAAACCGGGGGGAAGCGCCCGCGGAAAAGGTGCGCAACCCGCACAACCCCGTCCCCGGACCATCGCCACGCCCGCCCCGATTCCGCACGGACTCCCCATGAACACGCCGTACGATCCCGAGTGCAACCGGCGGTAACACCGAAGGCCCCGCACAGCCGCGCACGCACCACCGGTGAACGACTCGGTCCGCACCGTGCGTACCCCATGCGGCGAAGCAGGACACAGCCGCAGGCCCCAGGAGCTGCCATGCCCATCTCGTACTCGTCGTCCCCGTGGCCGTCCGGCTCTCCCCTGCCACCGCCCTCCGCACCCGGCCACGCAGGCTCCGGCGGCCACGGCCACGGCCCCTACGACTACGACCAGGGCCCCGGCGGCGGCCCCGGAGCCCTCGCGCCGCGGCTCACGCGGCTGGACGGCGAGGTGCGCGAGGCGTACGTGCCCCCGCTGGTGGCCCGGGTGACCCACGGCTCGCTCGCCGACCTGCCGTTCGAGAACGCCGCCGCCGACCCCGAGCGCCGCGTCCTCAGCCGCCGCGGCGAGGACGGCACCTGGACCCACGTGACCGCACGGCACTTCGCCGCCCAGGTGCGCGCCCTGGCGAAGGGCCTGATCGCGGAGGGCATGGCACCGGGCGACCGGATCGCCGTGATGGCACGCACGCGCTACGAGTGGACACTGCTCGACTTCGCCGCCTGGGCCGCCGGGCTCGTCACCGTCCCGGTCTACCCGACCTCCTCCCTCTTCCAGATCCGCTGGATCCTGCACGACGCGGGTGCCGTGGCCCTGGTGACCGAGACGGCCCGCCAGGCGGCGGCGCTCGGCCCGGAGCGCGACCGCCTGCCCGGCCTGCGCCACCTGTGGGTCATGGACCACGGCCACCTGGACCGGCTGGCGGAGCTGGGCGAGAACACCGTGGCGGACCAGGAGACCGACGTACGCCGGGGCGTCCTCGGCCCCGACACCCCGGCCACCCTCGTCTACACCTCGGGCACGACGGGCCGCCCGAAGGGCTGCGCCCTGACCCACGGCAACTTCCTCGCCGAGGTCGACAACGCGATCGAACTGCTCTACCCGGTCTTCAAGGCCAAGGACGCCAAGAACGCCAAGAACGTCAAGAACGCCAAGGACGCCAAGGAATCGGAGGAGCCCGCGACCCTGCTCTTCCTGCCCCTCTCGCACGTCTTCGGCCGCATGGTCGCGGTCGCCTGCGTCCGCGCCGGGGTACGGCTCGGGCACGCGCCGAGCCTCGCGGCGAAGGACCTGCTGGACGCCCTCGCGAGCTTCAGGCCCACGTTCCTGCTGGCCATCCCGTACATGCTGGAGAAGATCTACAACAACGCGCGGGCCACGGCCGAGCGCGGCGGCCGGGCGTCCTCCTTCGACCGCGCGGCCGGGGTGGCCCGCCGCTACGCCGAGGCGGTCGAGGCCCGCCGGCACGGCTCGGGCCCCGGTCCCGGCCGCTCCCTCAAGGCGGCCCGCGCCTTCTACGACCCGCTCGTCTACCGCCGCATCCGAGGCGCCCTCGGCGGCCGTCTGCGGCACGTCATCTGCGGCGGCTCCCCGCTGGGCCGCCGCCTCGCCGCCTTCTACGCGGGCGCGGGCATCGAGATCTACGAGGGCTACGGCCTCACGGAGTCGACGGGCGCGGCGACGGTCACGCCACCGCACCGGCCCCGCCTGGGCACGGTGGGCTGGCCGCTGCCCGGCACCCGGGTCCGTATCGCCGCGGACGGCGAGGTGCTGCTGAGCGGCGGCCAGGTGTTCCGGGGGTACTGGGAGCCCCACGCGGGCGGGGTGGTCCCGGCGACCCACGACGGCTGGTTCGCCACGGGCGACATCGGCCGCCTGGACGACGAGGGCCACCTGACGATCACCGGCCGCAAGAAGGAGATCCTGATCACCGCGGGCGGCAAGAACGTGGCCCCGGCGCCCCTGGAGAACTGGCTGCGCTCGCATCCCCTGATCTCCCAGTGCATGGTCCTGGGCGACGGCCGCCCCTACATCGGCGCGCTGATCACCCTGGACCCCGAGGGCATCACGCACTGGCGCCGGATGAACGGCAGGCACCCCGTGCCCGCTGAACTCCTCACCGACGACCCGGACCTGGCGGCCGTCCTGCAACGGGCGGTGGACGAGGCGAACAAGCTGGTCTCCCGCCCCGAGTCGATCCGCCGCTTCGCCGTCCTCCCGGTGGACTTCACGGAACAGGCGGGCCACCTGACACCCTCGATGAAGCTGCGCAGGCAGGCGATCATGCGTGACTTCGCCCGGGAGGTGGAGGGGTTGTACGGGGGCTGAGGGGCGCGGGCGCGGGTTCGGGCCGCGGTTGCGGCTGCGGCTTCCGTGCTTCCGCCGTCTCCGTCTCCGTCGCCGTCTCCGTCTCCGTCGCCGTCTCCGTCTCCGTCGCCGTCTCCGTCGCCGTGTCCGTCGCCGTCGCCGTCTCCGTATCCGGCTTCGGCTCCGGGCCCAGGCCCTGAGCCGGGGAGTCGGTGCCGGGGTCGCGGCAGCAGTCCACCACCGTCTCGGCGAACGCGCGGGCCAGCGGGCTGAGCGCGTCCCAGCGGCGGACCGCCCAGCCGACGGACAGCGGGCGCAGGGCCGGTACGGGCACCAGGCGCAGCGGGCCGCCCGGCGTCGTGTGCCCGGGCAGGGCGGGCAGCACCGCGCGGCCCACCCCCAGCTCGGCCAGCAGGAACGCCGTGTCCCAGTCGGCGACGCTCGTGTCCGAGCCGAACCGGACGCCCAGCTCGGCGCAGGCGGCGTCCAGGTGCGCGGCCGAGGTGGAGTTCGGCGGCAGCCGGATCAGGCGCAGGTCGCGCAGCTGGGCCGCGTCGACGCAGGCGCGGTCCGCCAGCGGGTCCTCGGCCCGCACCGCCAGCACCCACGGCAGGTCCAGCACCCCGCGCTGCTCGATGCCCCGCACCGGGGCGCCCAGCGTGACCCAGGCCAGGTCCAGCTCGCCGCCGGCCAGCGCGTCGAAGCAGCCCCGGCTCGAACTCTCCGTGAAGAACTCCAGGTTGACCTTGGGGTAGCGCTGCCGGAAGGCGACGACCGCGTCCGCCATGAAGTGCCGCACGGTCGTCGCACCGGTCGCGATCCGCACCTCGCCGCTCTCGCCGTCGGCCAGGTCACGCAGCCGCCGCAGCGCACCGTCCAGGCCGGCGAGACCGTCGGCGGCGGCTGCCCGCAGGACCGCGCCCGCCGGGGTGGGGACGACCCCGCGCGGCCGGCGTTCCAGCAGGCTGACGCCGGTCTCCCGCTCCAGCCGTTTCACGTGCTGGCTCACCGCCGACTGGGTGCAGCCCAGGTCCCGGGCCACCGCGCTGAGGTTGCCCGCCCGGCACACGGCCACGAACACCCGTAGATCATCGAGAGTCACCGGCCCAGGCTAGTGCTGCGGCCGGAAAGGTCCACCGGCTCGCGACGCCCGGCACGGCTCCCCCAAGCTCTTCGAGCAGGGGGGACCCCCAGCCGCGTTGTCGCATCACCCGAGTACATCCAGTACGCGGGTGATGCTCCGCCTTGCGATGCTCCCCCACTGCCTGAAGGGCGTGGGAGGTACCCCCAGCACCGGACGCCGCGAGCTTCCCGGCAAACCTTTCCGGCCACAGCACTAGCCACGGACGGCCGCCCAGACCCAAGGTTTCCCTTGGGGATGCGCACAAATCCCCAGGATTGACTGGACCTTGCTCCTGTACGACGATCTCCGCAGGGCCCGGGCGGCAACCCGCTCCGCCTCCCGCCGGGGTCCGGACCACGGGCGGGGGAGGGAGCGGGTGCCGACCCAACCGGAACGAATGCCGCCCGAGCGGAGCGGACCGGAAGCGGCGGCGGAAAGGCAGGAGCCCCGTCGCCGGAAGGCGCGGGGCTCCTTGGGTACTTCAATCAGAACGGTTACTGCGCGCGGACGCTCAGACCGGGGTGACGTTCTCCGCCTGCGGGCCCTTCGGACCCTGGGTGACGTCGAAGGACACCTGCTGGTTCTCTTCGAGAGAGCGGAAACCGGTCGCGTTGATCGCGGAGTAGTGGACGAAGACGTCGGGGCCGCCGCCTTCCTGGGCAATGAAACCAAAGCCCTTTTCGGCGTTGAACCACTTCACGGTTCCGGTAGCCATAAGCCCTCCTTGGGCTCAAAGGGTCGCCCTGCTCCAGAACCTGCAAGTGTGAAAACGAGATCGCCGCACAACTGCATACGTCTGAAAACGACCAGAGCCCGCGGTTACATGCTCCGCAGGCTCTGTACTGCAAGGGAAACCAAAACTGCAACTTGCTGGTGAGCCTAGCATGCAGGCACCGGAACGCAATAGGGGCCAAGATCACGTCACCCGGATGTTTGAAGGCTCTGGTGAGAGGTTGACGCAACAGGTCGGGAGAAGCCGGACATCCAGGCGGCCGGACGGGTGAGCGGGAGGTCCGGGCCCCGGCGTTCCGGCGGCCGGCAGGGCGTCGGCGGGGGCGGCGGCGGGAACCGGCGGGCCGGGGTCTAGTCTCGCGATGTGGACAATTCTCGCATCCGGCCGCGCGTCGGCCACATCCAGTTCCTCAACTGCCTGCCCCTCTACTGGGGGCTCGCGAGAACCGGCACGCTCCTCGACTTCGAACTGACCAAGGACACCCCGGAAAAGCTCAGCGAGCAGCTCGTGCGGGGAGACCTCGACATCGGCCCCGTGACCCTCGTCGAGTTCCTCAAGAACGCGGACGACCTGGTCGCCTTCCCCGACATCGCCGTCGGCTGCGACGGCCCGGTGATGTCGTGCGTGATCGTCTCGCAGGTCCCGCTGGACCGGCTCGACGGCGCCCGGGTCGCCCTCGGGTCGACCTCCCGCACCTCCGTCCGCCTCGCCCAGCTGCTGCTCGCCGAGCGGTACGGGGTGACGCCGGACTACTACACCTGCCCGCCCGACCTCAGCCTGATGATGCAGGAGGCGGACGCGGCGGTGCTCATCGGCGACGCGGCCCTGCGCGCCAACCTGCACGACGGCCCGCGCTACGGCCTCGAGGTGCACGACCTCGGGCAGCTGTGGAAGGAGTGGACGGGCCTGCCGTTCGTCTTCGCCGTCTGGGCGGCACGCCGCGACTACCTGGAGCGGGAGCCCGTCATCACCCGCAAGGTGCACGAGGCCTTCCTGTCCTCGCGCAACCTCTCCCTGGAGGAGGTCGGCAAGGTCGCCGAGCAGGCGGCCCGCTGGGAGGCCTTCGACGAGAAGGTGCTGGAGAAGTACTTCACCACCCTCGACTTCAGCTTCGGCGCCCCGCAGCTGGAGGCGGTCACGGAGTTCGCCCGGCGCGTCGGCCCGACCACGGGCTTCCCGGCGGACGTCGAGGTGGCCCTCCTGCGGCCCTGACCGCGGCCCGCGCACGCTGCCGAGGGGCCGCGGGCCCGGCGTACGGGGGAGCCGGTGGACACCGGAACCCGCCCCCGCCTCGCCGCCTCGCCCGCGCCCCCGGACGCGTCCCCGTCCGGCGCCTTGCCCTCCGTGTTCCCGGGACGCGGACGACCGCACGGTCCACCTCCGTCCCGGCGGCGCCGCCGCCCTCCGGTCCACCTCGGACGGCCCGGAGGCGGGCAACCGCAGGGCCCGGCCGGAGCACGTGTCCTGGCCGGGTGCCGACGGCCTGGCGTCGGCCCGCGATCAGCACTGGCGTAGGCTGTTTCGGTCCGTCCAATCCCTACGAACCCTCTGCGAAAGGGACGCCGGTGACCGAGAAGGCCGACCTTCAGTCCGTCCTCGACCGTGCCGCCGCGGGCGGACGGATCTCCTACGAGGAGGCGCTCGACCTGTACCGGCACGCGCCGCTGCACGCGCTGGGCGCCGCCGCCGACGCCGTACGCCGCCGCAAGTACGCCGGTACCGAGCACATCGCGACGTACATCATCGAGCGCAACATCAACTACACGAACGTGTGCGTCACGGCGTGCAAGTTCTGCGCCTTCTACGCGGCCCCCAAGGACACCGCCAAGGGCTGGACCCGCGACCTGGACGACATCCTGCGCCGCTGCGCGGAGACCGTCGAGCTCGGCGGCACCCAGATCATGTTCCAGGGCGGCCACCACCCGGACTACGGCGTGGAGTACTACGAGAAGCACTTCTCGGCCATCAAGAAGGCGTTCCCGCAGCTCGTCATCCACAGCCTGGGGGCCTCCGAGGTCGAGCACATGGCCCGGATCTCCAAGGTCTCCGTCGAGGAGGCCATCACCCGCATCCACGCGGCCGGTCTCGACTCCTTCGCCGGCGCCGGCGCCGAACTCCTGCCCGAGCGGCCCCGCAAGGCCATCGCCCCGCTGAAGGAGTCCGGCGAGCGCTGGCTGGAGATCATGGAGACCGCGCACCGGCTGGGCGTGGAGTCCACCTCCACCATGCTGATGGGCACCGGCGAGACCAACGCCGAGCGCATCGAGCACCTGCGGATGATCCGCGACGTCCAGGACCGCACCGGCGGTTTCCGCGCCTTCATCCCGTACACCTACCAGCCGGAGAACAACCACCTGAAGGGCCGCACGCAGGCCACGCTCTTCGAGTACCTGCGGATGATCGCCATCGCCCGCCTCTTCCTGGACAACGTCATGCACATCCAGGGCTCCTGGCTGACCACCGGCAAGGAGGTCGGCCAGCTCACCCTGCACTACGGCGCCGACGACCTCGGCTCGATCATGCTGGAGGAGAACGTCGTCTCCTCCGCCGGTGCCAGGCACCGCTCCAACCGCATGGAGATCATCGAGCTGATCCGCAGGGCGGGCCGCGTCCCGGCGCAGCGCTCCACGACGTACGAGCACATCGTCGTGCACGACGACCCGGCGAACGACCCCGTCGACGACCGCGTGATGTCCCACATCTCCTCCACGGCGCTCGACGGCGGCACCGCGCACCCGGAACTGAAGCTGCTCGCGTCCAGCTGAGCCGCCCGGACGAACCGTCGAGTCCCATGCTGACGATCCACCGCCCGCTGGCGGACCCGGACCGCTCGGTCGCGGTCGAGGGCGACCGGATCGTGGGCCTCGGCCCGTACGAGGAGCTGCGCGCCGCGCACGGCGCGGGCGCCCGCCTCCGCGAGTGGGCCGGGACCCTCGTCCCCGGACGGCACGAACCGGACGCCGTACGCCTGCTGGAGACCCTGTACTGGCCCGACCCGCGCGAGGCCGACGAGCTGGGCACGCAGCCGCTGCCCGTCGGCCCGGACGGGATGCCCGAGGCCCGCTGGGGCGCGAGCGCCCGGCGCGGACTCCAGCGGATGCTGGCGCGCGGGGTGACGTCGGTGGCCGGACCGTTCGACCGCCCGCCGGTGCGGACCGCCGTGCAGCGGTCCGGCGTCCTGGTCGGCCCCGGTGCCGCGGCCCTCGCCCCGGGCGCCCGCGCGGACTTCGCCGTCCTCGCGGCGGACGGGAGCTGCCTGGCGACCGTGGTGGGCGGACGGCTCGTCCACCGGCGGGCATGAACACGATTGCGGCGGTTGACCGTACTCGTCTGCGCGGCGACACCGGAGGCGAGTGCGTCGGGCACGCGGACCTCACCGCCCACATCGCCCTGCGCGACAGCAAGAAGCCGGCCGGAGGCCGCCTCGCCGTCGCGCCGGAGGCCTTCGCCCGGTTCGCGGGGGCGGCGGCGCGGGGCGAGCTGCAGGTCCCGGGCGGGCGGCTGCAACAATGACGGGGTGACCCGCGCATCCCTGGAGAAGCAGCCGCACGAAGTCGCCTCGATGTTCGACGACGTGGCGGAACGGTACGACCTGACCAACGACGTGCTGTCCCTCGGACAGGACCGGCGCTGGCGCAAGGAGGTCGCCAGAGCGGTCGACGCGCGCCCGGCGCAGAAGATCCTCGACCTCGCCGCCGGCACGGCCACCTCCTCGCTGCCCTTCACCCGCGCCGGGGCCTACGTCGTGCCCTGCGACTTCTCGATCGGCATGCTCCAGGTGGGCAAGCAGCGGCACGGCTGGCTGCCGTTCACCGCGGGCGACGCGACGCGGCTGCCGTTCAAGGACGACACCTTCGACGCGGTCACCATCTCCTTCGGGCTGCGCAACGTGCAGGACTTCGACGCGGCGCTGCGCGAGATGCACCGGGTGACGCGGCCCGGCGGACGCGTGGTGATCTGCGAGTTCTCGCACCCGACGTGGGCGCCCTTGCGTACCGTCTACACGGAGTACCTGATGCGGGCCCTGCCGCCCGTGGCCCGCGCGGTCTCCTCCAGCCCGGACGCGTACGTCTACCTCGCCGAGTCCATCCGGGCCTGGCCCGACCAGCCGGCGCTGGCCGGAAGGCTGCGCGAGGCCGGCTGGTCGAAGGTGGCCTGGCGCAACCTCACCGGCGGGATCGTCACCCTGCACCGGGGCTTCAAGGCCTGAGGGCCGGCCGGTCAGCAGGGGCCGACGACGGCGCAGGGCTCGCCGGGCTCACCGCCCGGCCGGCCCGGCTCGTCGAGTTCGCGGCGCAGGCCGCCCGGGGGCGGCCCCGGCACACGTGGCTCACGGACGCCCCCGCCGCCCTCGCCCGGCCCGAAGTCGAACCACACGTACACCAGGGAGTCGCGCGGCACCTCGGCGCCGGGCCGCGGGTACTGGCGTACGACGTGGTCGACGACGGTGAGGTGGAAGTCGGGCCGGTCGGGCGCGTCGAGCAGCAGGCCCCGCGCCCGGGCGGTCTCGCGCGCGTCCACGGCCATCAGGCCGACCAGGCGCGGAACGCGCACTTCCGGTGTCTTGGGCCTCGGGTACACGGACGTCACCCCCCCAGCGGTACCGGCAGGGTAGCCGCCCGGAACACCACCCGGAAGCTCTCTGTGTCTTTCCGTGACATTCGATTACATGGAGTGACTGTCACTCTCCGGGCCGAGCGAGAGCCGGTAGCAGTGGCCGATCCGCTTCCGGTCCGGTGTCACGAAGGTCTCCGCGTGGTGCATGCCCAGACGCCGGGTCACCGCTATGGAGCGCGTGTTGCGCCGGTCGACCATGGCGACCACGCCCGGCAGACCGGCCGCGCGCAGCCGCTCCAGGGTCATCCGGGCCGCCGCCGTGACGTAACCCCGCCCCCAGTACTCCCGGCCGAGGCGCCAGCCGATCTCGATCTCGCCCACCGGGCCCCACTCGCCGGGCCACGGCTGGGCGCCGGTGAAGCCGATGGCCCGGCCGGACTCGTCGAGCATCGTCCAGAAGCAGAAGCCGCGTTCGGCGTCGTGCCGGCGCTGGCGGGCGGTCAGCTCCTCGTAGACGGACAGCTCCGCGGAACGGCCGCCGTGGTACTCCATGACGTCCGGGTCGTCGAAGAGGCGGTGCCAGGCGACGGCGTCCTCGTCGGTGGGGACGCGCAGCCGTACGACGGGCGGAACTCGGTTCACAGGGCAGCCCTTCAGCCGGGTGATCAGTGCCGCTGAATAGACTGCCCATGTCCAGTGCCGGTCGGCACGCAGATTTCGAACTTGGGGAGATCCCGCCGTGACCGTCGAGACTGAGCCCCTCTCCGACCCCCTCTCCGGGAGCAGCGCCGATGTGATCGTCGTGGGTGCGGGACCGGCCGGTTCCACCACCGCGTACCACCTCGCCCGGGCCGGTCTCGACGTCCTCCTGCTGGAGAAGACCGAGTTCCCGCGCGAGAAGGTGTGCGGCGACGGTCTGACCCCGCGCGCCGTCAAGCAGCTCGTCGCCATGGGCATCGACATCTCGGAGGAAGCGGGCTGGCTGCGCAACAAGGGCCTGCGGATCATCGGCGGCGGCGTCCGGCTCCAGCTCGACTGGCCCGACCTGGCCTCCTTCCCCGACTACGGACTCGTCCGCAAGCGCGACGACTTCGACGAGCAGCTCGCCCGGCAGGCCCAGAAGGCGGGCGCGCGGCTGTACGAGCGCTGCAACGTCTCCGCTCCCGTCGTGGACGACCGCACCGGCCGCATCACCGGCGTGAAGGCCAAGCTCGGCGAGGAGAAGCGGGAGGTCACCTTCCACGCGCCGCTCGTCGTCGCCGCCGACGGCAACTCCACCCGGCTCTCCCTGGCGATGGGCCTGCACCGCCGTGAGGACCGCCCGATGGGCGTCGCCGTGCGCACGTACTTCACCTCGCCGCGCCACGACGACGACTACCTGGAGTCCTGGCTGGAGCTGTGGGACCGGCGCGGCCCGCAGGACCGCCTGCTGCCCGGCTACGGCTGGGTCTTCGGCATGGGCGACGGCACGTCCAACGTGGGCCTCGGCGTGCTGAACACCTCGGCCGCCTTCAAGGAGCTGGACTGGCGGGAGATCCTGAAGGCCTGGTGCGCCTCGATGCCCGAGGACTGGGGCTACACCCCGGAGAACATGACGGGACCCATCCGCGGCGCCGCGCTGCCGATGGCCTTCAACCGGCAGCCCCACTACACGCGCGGCCTGCTGCTCGTCGGCGACGCCGGCGGCCTGGTGAACCCCTTCAACGGTGAAGGCATCGCCTACGCCATGGAGTCCGGCGCGCTCGCCGCCGACGTCATCGTCCAGGCGCACTCCCGTGCCACGCCCGCCCAGCGCGAACTGGCCCTCCAGCGCTATCCGCGCGTCCTGAAGGACACCTACGGCGGCTACTACACGCTGGGCCGTGCCTTCGTGAAGCTCATCGGCAACCCGAAGGTCATGCAGATCGCCGCCCAGCGCGGCCTCACGCACCCGCTGCTGATGAAGTTCACCCTCAAGCTCCTCGCCAACCTCACCGACCCCACCGGCGGCGACGCGATGGACCGCATCATCAACGGCCTGAGCAAGGTGGCGCCGAAGGCGTGAGACAGGCGCGGGGATGACCGTGAGGCCGGCTCGTCCTGAGCCGGCCTCAGTCATGTCCCGGGGTGCGCCGGTCGGCACATCGGGGGCGAATCGGGTGAAGGGGAAACGACGGAAGGGCCGCTGCCCCCGAGCGGCTGCGGCCCTTCCCCCTCTACGGCGGTGTACGGGGCTCAGAGCACCCGGACGGCCCCGGTGGGCGGGTCGTACGACAGAGGCCTCTCCACGACGCCCGTGGAGGAGTTCTGCGCGCCGACGAACATACCGCCACCGACGTACACGGCCACGTGGTACGCGCTGCCGCTGCCGCCCCAGTAGAGGATGTCGCCCGGCTGCAGGTTGGACAGGGACACCTGGGTGCCGACGGTCGACTGGTCCTGGGAGACGCGCGGCAGGCTGACGCCCACCTGCTTGAAGGCGGTCTGCACGAGGCCCGAGCAGTCGTAGGCGGACGGGCCGGTGGCGCCGGGGATGTAGGCCTTGCCGACCTGCGCCTTGACGAACGAGATGACGGAGGCGACCGAACCGGTCCCCGTGGACGTGCCGACGGACACGTCGGCGCTGCTGCTGCCGGAACCGCTGCCGGATCCGGTGCTCGCCTGGGTGGCGAGCGTGGTGCGGGCGGCGCTGCGCGAGGCCTGCTCGGCGGCGGCCTTGCGGGCGGCGGCCTCCTCGGCGGCCTTCTTCTTCGCGGCCTCGGCCTTCTTCTTGGCCTCGGCGAGGTCCGACTTGGCCTGCTTCGCGGCGTTCGCGGAGGCCGCGTCACGCTCGGCCTGGAGCTGGTAGTTCGCGGCGGTCTGCTGCGTGGCGTCCGCGGACTGGGCGACCTGGTCGGCCAGGTCGGCGGTGAGCGTGGGCAGTTCGAGGGTCTGGGTGACCGGCTCGGCGGCGCTCGCCGTGGAGGCGGACGCACCGGCCACTGCCAGGGTGCCGAGGACGCCACCGGCAACTCCGGCCCGCATCGCGATTGTCGACGCGCTACGGCGGGGCTTCCGGTGGCTGCGTATGTGAGCGGTGTGGGACATGGGAACAACCGGTATCAGGGGCTCCTCCATATCTTCAAGAAACGTGGTCTGCGCCACATTTGCTCAACCGGGGGTGCGAACGCCGGGCGTGTCGTCCCTTATTGACGCCGTAACGGACATTGCGGGCACAGATGATCATGCCTGTGATCATGGTCTTTCGCTGTTACGCCCGAATTGCCCCGCACCTACCATCGGTTGGGACCGTTGGCCAAGCCCGGTTCTCATGGGCCTCTCATCGATGTGGCGGAGGTCACGGAACGGTCACCGTACCCTCCCGCGTCCGCGCGCCCGCCTCCGAGGGGGCGGAGCGCCGACTTGTCCGATCGGTGCGCCGAAGTCCCGAACGCCCCAGAGGCCACAGCAGTCACAGACAACCTCGGGAGCCACATGCGTCGCTTGTGAACGGGTGAACGCGCCGGAGCGCGTCCACTTTCCGTTCCGCGGTCCCTCTGATGTGTGAAAAGCGGCCCTATATCAAGGTCTTGACGCCGTCCGCCACTTTGCGCCGAACGCTGGTCATCTGATAGTGCAGACCCCCTCCGACCTGCAAATACGAGGTAAAATGTAACCAGTGGTGATCACTCAGGTGCTTCGCGTGCGAAGATCACCGCTCATCCGGCTTGATGATCCTTCGTCAGGTGGTGGAGATCACAAAGCTGGTGCAATACCCCGTGTCGCAGATCACAGAGTGTCGGGCATAGGATGCCCTGCAGTTGGGCTTGTGACCTGCTTCACATGTTCCCGATCTTCGCCGGGACGGGCGGGGCTCGTGGGACAGACGAGGCAGTTGTGAACCCAACGACCGCCAGCAGTCAGTGCCGACTGAGAGGAGCGAGGAGCGGTGAACGCGTATGCGCCCATCCTCGTACTGGGAGCCCTCGGGGCAGGCTTTGCGATCTTCTCCGTGGTCATGGCCACGCTGATCGGGCCGAAGCGGTACAACCGCGCCAAGCTCGAGGCGTACGAGTGCGGCATCGAGCCCACTCCCACGCCGGCCGGCGGCGGGCGCTTCCCCATCAAGTACTACCTGACGGCGATGCTCTTCATCGTCTTCGACATCGAGATCGTCTTCCTCTACCCCTGGGCCGTCACCTTCGACGCCCTGGGTGTTTTCGGGCTCGTGGAGATGCTGCTCTTCGTGCTCACCGTCTTCGTCGCGTACGCGTACGTATGGCGGCGCGGCGGCCTGGAATGGGACTGAGGGGCCTTATAAGACATGGGACTCGAAGAAAAGCTGCCGAGCGGCTTCCTGCTGACCACCGTGGAGCAGGCCGCGGGCTGGGTGCGCAAGGCGTCCGTCTTCCCGGCCACCTTCGGCCTCGCCTGCTGCGCGATCGAGATGATGACCACCGGCGCGGGCCGCTACGACCTGGCCCGCTTCGGCATGGAAGTGTTCCGCGGTTCGCCCCGGCAGGCGGACCTGATGATCGTGGCCGGCCGGGTCAGCCAGAAGATGGCGCCGGTCCTGAGGCAGGTCTACGACCAGATGCCCAACCCCAAGTGGGTGATCTCCATGGGCGTCTGCGCCTCCTCGGGCGGCATGTTCAACAACTACGCGATCGTCCAGGGCGTCGACCACATCGTCCCCGTGGACATCTACCTGCCCGGCTGCCCGCCCCGCCCCGAGATGCTGATGGACGCGATCCTCAAGCTCCACCAGAAGATCCAGTCCACCAAGCTCGGCGTCAACGCCGAGGAGGCGGCCCGCGAGGCGGAGGAGGCGGCGCTCAAGGCCCTGCCCACGATCGAGATGAAGGGGCTGCTGCGGTGAGCGACGCGAACGGCACCCACGGCGCGGGCGGCGCGAACGGCTCCGCGAACGGCAACGGCGTCAACCCCGAGAAGGACCTCGCCGCCCAGAACCTCCCGGGCCGGCGAGGCCAGGGCGGTGAGGAGATCCGCGTCCAGCGCGGCATGTTCGGCGCCGACAACGGCGGGGACACCTCCGGCTACGGCGGCCTGGTCCGCTCGGTGCGGCTCCCCGGCCCGGCGAGCCGGCCCTACGGCGGCTGGTTCGACGAGGTCGCCGACGAACTGGAGGGCGCCCTGGAGGAACAGGGCCTGCTCCCCGGCAACGCCATCGAGAAGACGGTCGTCGACCGCGGCGAGCTGACCTTCCACATCGAGCGGGAGCACCTGCTCCGGGTCGCCCGCACCCTGCGCGACGACCCCGCCCTGCGCTTCGAACTGTGCACGGGCGTCAGCGGGGTCCACTACCCGCACGACAAGGGCCGCGAGCTGCACGCCGTCTACCACCTGCGCTCGATCACCCACAACCGGCTGATCCGCCTGGAGGTCAGCGCCCCCGACAGCGACCGGCACATCCCGTCGCTGGTCCCCGTCTACCCGACGAACGACTGGCACGAGCGCGAGACCTACGACTTCTTCGGCATCGTCTTCGACGGTCACCCCGCTCTGACGCGGATCATGATGCCGGACGACTGGCAGGGCCACCCGCAGCGCAAGGACTACCCCCTCGGCGGCATCCCCGTCGAGTACAAGGGCGCCCAGATCCCGGCTCCGGACCAGCGGAGGTCGTACTCATGAGCACGCACACCCCGTCCTCGGCGACCCCCCGCGAGACCACCGAGGGCACCGTCTACACGGTCACCGGCGGCGACTGGGACGAGGTCGTCCAGTCCGCGGCCCGCGCCGACGACGAGCGCATCGTCGTCAACATGGGCCCCCAGCACCCCTCCACCCACGGAGTGCTGCGCCTCATCCTGGAGATCGAGGGCGAGACGGTCACCGAGGCCCGCTGCGGCATCGGCTACCTGCACACCGGCATCGAGAAGAACCTCGAGTTCCGCACGTGGACGCAGGGCACCACCTTCGTCACGCGCATGGACTACCTGACGTCCTTCTTCAACGAGACCGCCTACTGCCTCGCCGTCGAGAAACTCCTCGGCATCGAGGACCAGATCACCGACCGCGCCAAGATCATCCGCGTGCTCCTGATGGAGCTGAACCGGCTCTCCTCCCACCTGGTGTGCATCGCCACCGGCGGCATGGAGCTGGGCGCCACCACGATCATGATCTACGGCTTCCGCGACCGGGAACTGATCCTCGACATCTACGAGCTGGTCACGGGCCTCAGGATGAACCATGCCTACATCCGGCCCGGCGGACTCGCCCAGGACCTGCCACCCGGCGCGGTCGACCAGATCCGCGAGTTCGTCAAGAAGATGAAGAAGAACCTCCCGGAGTACGACAAGCTCGCCACCGGGAACCCCGTCTTCAAGGCCCGCATGCAGGACGTCGGCTACCTGGACCTGGCCGGCTGCATGGCCCTGGGCGCCACCGGCCCGATCCTGCGCGCCACCGGCCTGCCGCACGACCTGCGCAAGACCCAGCCGTACTGCGACTACGAGACGTACGACTTCGAGATCCCGACCGCCGACACCTGCGACGCCTACGGCCGCTTCCTGATCCGCCTGGAGGAGATGCGCCAGTCGCTCAGGATCGTCGAGCAGTGCCTGGACCGGCTGCAGCCCGGCCCGGTCATGGTCGGCGACAAGAAGATCGCCTGGCCCGCCCAGCTCGCCCTGGGACCGGACGGCCTCGGCAACTCCCTCGACCACATCAAGAAGATCATGGGCACCTCCATGGAGGCCCTGATCCACCACTTCAAGCTGGTCACCGAGGGCTTCCGGGTCCCGCCGGGACAGGCGTACGCGGCGGTCGAGTCCCCCAAGGGCGAACTCGGGGTGCACGCCGTGTCCGACGGCGGCACCCGCCCCTACCGGGTCCACTTCCGCGACCCGTCCTTCACCAATCTGCAGGCCATGGCGGCGATGTGCGAGGGCGGCCAGGTCGCCGACGTCATCGTCGCCGTCGCGTCCATCGACCCCGTGATGGGAGGCGTCGACCGGTGACCACCTCTTCTTCGGAGCGGGGCGTCAGCCTGGGCATGCCCGAACTGCCCGCTCCCGGCTACCCGGACGACGTCCGCGCCCGGCTGGTGGCCGACGCGCGCGAGGTCATCGCCCGCTACCCCGACTCGCGCTCCGCGCTGCTGCCGCTGCTGCACCTCGTGCAGTCTCAGGAGGGGCACGTCACGCGCACCGGGATGCAGTTCTGCGCGGACGTCCTCGGTCTGACCACGGCCGAGGTCACTGCGGTCGCCACCTTCTACACCATGTACCGGCGCAAGCCGTCCGGCGACTACCAGGTGGGGGTCTGCACCAACACCCTGTGCGCGGTGATGGGCGGCGACGCGATCTTCGAGGCGCTCCAGGAGCACCTGGGCGTCGGCAACGGCGAGACCACCGACGACGGCAAGGTCACCCTGGAGCACATCGAGTGCAACGCGGCCTGCGACTTCGCCCCGGTCGTGATGGTCAACTGGGAGTTCTTCGACAACCAGACCCCCGCGAGCGTGCGCCGCCTGGTCGACGACCTGCGCGAGGGACGGCCGGTGACGCCCACGCGCGGTGCGCCGATGTGCACCTTCAAGGAGACCGCCCGTATCCTGGCGGGCTTCCCCGACGAGCGGGAGGGTGCCGCCGACGCCGGCGGCAGTGCGGGACCCGCTTCGCTGGTGGGCCTCCGCCTGGCCAGAGGAGAGGCCGCACCCGCGCGCGTGGTCCATCCCCGCGAGGGCGGCCCGCAGGACACCGCGCGGGACACCGCCGTCCACCAGCCGTCACCGGCGGAGCACCTCAGCTCCCACGACGCGCCGCAGGAGACATCGGCCTCGGATCCGTCGCACCCCGCGGGGCCCGCCGCGAAGGAGGGGGAGTGATGAGCGTGGCAACCGAACTCAACGAGTCCAGTCCCGAGAAGCTGCTCGCACCCGTGCTGTCGGCCTTCTGGGACGAGGACCGGTCCTGGACCCTGGACGTCTACCGAAGGCACGAGGGGTACGAGGGACTCCGCAAAGCACTCGCCATGTCGCCGGACGACGTGATCGCGTACGTCAAGGACTCCGGTCTGCGCGGTCGCGGCGGCGCGGGATTCCCGACGGGGATGAAGTGGCAGTTCATTCCCCAGGGTGATGGGAAACCACACTATCTAGTTGTCAACGCCGACGAATCGGAGCCGGGAACCTGCAAGGACATCCCGCTCCTCTTCGCGAACCCGCACAGCCTCGTCGAGGGCATCGTGATCGCGTGCTATGCCATCAGGTCGTCGCATGCCTTCATCTACCTGCGTGGTGAAGTCGTACCGGTGCTGCGGCGGTTGCACTCGGCCGTGCGCGAGGCCTACGCGGCGGGCTACCTGGGTACGAACATCCTGGGCAGCGGACTCGATCTCGACATCACCGTGCACGCGGGCGCCGGCGCGTACATCTGCGGTGAGGAGACCGCGCTGCTGGACTCGCTCGAAGGCCGCCGCGGCCAACCGCGGCTCCGTCCCCCCTTCCCTGCCGTCGCGGGCCTCTACGCGTGCCCGACTGTGGTGAACAACGTCGAATCGATCGCGTCAGTTCCCGCCATCCTGCAAAACGGCAAGGAATGGTTCAGGTCGATGGGCAGCGAGAAGTCCCCCGGCTTCACGCTCTACTCGCTCAGCGGCCACGTCGCGAGCCCCGGCCAGTACGAGGCCCCGCTCGGCATCACACTGCGTCAGCTCCTCGACATGAGCGGCGGCATGCGCCCCGGGCACCGGCTGAAGTTCTGGACCCCGGGCGGCTCCTCCACCCCGATGTTCACCGACGAACACCTCGACGTCCCCCTCGACTACGAGGGCGTGGGCGCCGCCGGTTCCATGCTCGGCACCAAGGCCCTGCAGTGCTTCGACGAGACGACCTGCGTGGTGCGGGCCGTGACCCGGTGGACCGAGTTCTACGCCCACGAGTCCTGCGGCAAGTGCACACCCTGCCGCGAGGGGACGTACTGGCTCGTGCAACTGCTGCGGGACATCGAGGCCGGCAAGGGCGCCATGGCCGACCTGGACAAGCTGAACGACATCGCCGACAACATCAACGGCAAGTCCTTCTGCGCCCTCGGCGACGGCGCGGCCTCACCGATCTTCTCCTCCCTGAAGTACTTCCGCGAGGAGTACGAGGAGCACATCACGGGCCGCGGCTGCCCCTTCGACCCGGCCAGGTCGACGGCCTGGGCGGACCAGCACACGGAGGTGCACGCATGACCGTGACCACCAACGCCCCTTCCTCGGGCGGCGCGGCGGCACCCCCGCCGGACGACCTCGTGACGCTGACGATCGACGGCATCGAGATCAGCGTGCCCAAGGGCACCCTGGTCATCCGAGCCGCCGAGCAGCTCGGCATCGAGATCCCCCGGTTCTGCGACCACCCGCTGCTCGCCCCGGCCGGCGCCTGCCGCCAGTGCATCGTCGAGGTCGAGGGCCAGCGCAAGCCCATGGCGTCCTGCACGATCACCTGCACCGACGGCATGGTGGTGAAGACCCAGCTGACCTCGCCGGTCGCGGAGAAGGCCCAGCACGGCGTCATGGAGCTGCTGCTCATCAACCACCCGCTGGACTGCCCGGTCTGCGACAAGGGCGGCGAGTGCCCGCTGCAGAACCAGGCCATGTCGCACGGCAACGCCGAGTCCCGCTTCGAGGGGAAGAAGCGGACGTACGAGAAGCCGGTCGCGATCTCCTCGCAGGTGCTGCTGGACCGCGAGCGGTGCGTGCTGTGCGCCCGCTGCACCCGCTTCTCCAACCAGATCGCCGGCGACCCGATGATCGAGCTGATCGAGCGGGGCGCGCTCCAGCAGGTCGGCACCGGCGAGGGCGACCCCTTCGAGTCGTACTTCTCCGGCAACACCATCCAGATCTGCCCGGTCGGCGCGCTCACCTCGGCGGCCTACCGGTTCCGCTCCCGCCCCTTCGACCTCGTCTCCTCGCCGACGGTCTGCGAGCACTGCGCGGGCGGCTGCGCGACCCGCACCGACCACCGGCGCGGCAAGGTCATGCGGCGGCTGGCCGCCAACGACCCCGAGGTCAACGAGGAGTGGATCTGCGACAAGGGCCGCTTCGCGTTCCGCTACGCGCAGCTGAAGGACCGGCTGACGACGCCGCTGGTGCGCAACCCCGAGGGCGACCTGGTCCCGGCGTCCTGGCCCGAGGCACTGGAGATCGCCGCCCAGGGCCTGCTCGCCTCGCGCGGCCGCACCGGCGTCCTCACCGGCGGCCGGCTCACCGTCGAGGACGCCTACGCGTACAGCAAGTTCGCGCGCGTCGCCCTCGACACCAACGACATCGACTTCCGCGCGCGCGTGCACAGCGGTGAGGAGGCCGACTTCCTGGCCGCCCGCGTCGCCGGACGCGGCCGGGACGTCGACGGCACGGGCGTCACGTACACCGACCTGGAGAAGGCGCCCGCCGTCCTGCTCGCCGGGTTCGAGTCCGAGGAGGAGGCGCCCGGCGTCTTCCTGAGGCTGCGCAAGGCGTGGCGGGGGCACGGACAGCAGGTGTTCGCCCTGGCCACCCACGCCACCCGCGGCCTCGACAAGGCGGGCGGCACCCTGCTTCCGGCCGCGCCCGGCACCGAGACCGAGTGGCTGGACGCGCTGGCGAGCGGGGTCGGCCTGGAGGACAACGGCAGTCGCGCCGCCGAGGCGCTGCGCGCCGAGGGCGCGGTGATCGTCGTCGGTGAGCGGCTCGCCTCCGTCGCGGGCGGCCTCACCGCCGCCGTACGGGCCGCGACCGCGACCGGTGCCCGCCTGGTGTGGATCCCGCGCCGGGCCGGGGAGCGCGGCGCGATCGAGGCGGGAGCACTGCCGTCGCTGCTGCCGGGCGGCCGCCCGGCCACCGACCCGCGCGCGCGGGAGGAGGTCGCCGCCGTGTGGGGCGTCGCCGGCCTCCCGCACCGCTACGGCCGCGACACCGACCAGATCGTCGAGGCCGCCGCGGGCGGAGAACTCCAGGCCCTGCTGGTCGCCGGTGTGGAGGTCGCCGACCTGCCCGACCCGGCACGCGCGCGTGCGGCCCTGACCGAGGTCGGCTTCCTGGTGTCGCTGGAGCTGCGGCCCGGCGAGGTCACCGAGCACGCCGACGTGGTCCTGCCCGTCGCCGCCGTCGCCGAGAAGGCCGGCAGCTTCCTGAACTGGGAGGGCAGGGTGCGCTTCTTCGAGGCCGCGCTCAAGCCCGAGCAGATGACCCGCCGTCTGGCCCCGACCGATCTGCGGGTGCTGCAGATGCTGGCCGACGCCATGGACGTCCACCTGGGCCTGCCGGACCTGCGGTCCGCGCACGCGGAGCTGGACCGGCTCGGCGCCTGGACCGGCCCGCGCGCCGCCGAACCGCTGGAGAGCGGTGGCGTGCTGCCCCGGCCCGCCGCCGGAGAGGCCGTGCTCGCCGGACACCGGCTGCTGCTCGACCACGGTGTGCTCCAGGAGGGCGACGAGGCGCTCGCCGGGACCCGGCACGCCGCACGCGCGCGCTTGTCGGCCGCCACGGCCGCCGAGGCGGGCGTCGCCGACGGCGACGTGCTCGCCGTGACCGGCCCGGCCGGGGCCGTCGAACTCCCGCTGGAGGTCACCGAGATGCCCGACCGGGTGGTGTGGCTGCCGCTGAACTCCGTCGGCGCCGGCGTCACGTCCGACACCGGGGCGCGGCCCGGCTCCCTCGTCCGTATCGGCCCGGCGACCCGTGCGGCCGAGGCCCTTGAGGAGGTGGAGGCATGAGCCCGTCCCTCGCCGCAGAGAACCTCTCGATGTTCGGCACCGACCCGTGGTGGCTCGTCGTCGTCAAGGCGGTGTTCTGCTTCGCCTTCCTGATGGTGACCGTGCTGTTCTCCATCGTCTGGGAGCGCAAGGTCGTCGCCTGGATGCAGCTGCGCATCGGCCCCAACCGGCACGGCCCCTGGGGCATGCTCCAGTCGCTCGCCGACGGCGTGAAGCTGATGCTCAAGGAAGACCTCGTCGTCAAGCGCGCGGACAAGGTGGTCTACGTCCTGGCGCCGATCGTCGCGGCCGTCCCGGCGTTCATGGCGATCGCCGTGATCCCCTTCGGGCCGGCCGGCAACGAGATCTCGATCTTCGGTCACCGCACCGCGATGCAGCTGACCGACCTGCCGATCGCCATGCTGTACATCCTGGCGGTCGCCTCGGTCGGCATCTACGGCATCGTCCTGGCGGGCTGGAGCTCCGGTTCGACGTACCCGCTGCTCGGCGGCCTGCGCTCGTGCGCGCAGATGATCTCCTACGAGATCGCGATGGGTGCCGCGTTCGCCTCGGTGTTCCTGTACTCCGGGTCGATGTCGACGTCGACCATCGTCGAGCAGCAGCACGACCGCTGGTACATCCTGCTGCTGCCGGTCTCCTTCGTGCTCTACATCGTCACCATGGTCGGCGAGACCAACCGCGCCCCCTTCGACATGCCGGAGTCCGAGGGCGACCTGGTCGGCGGCTTCAACACCGAGTACTCGTCGATCAAGTTCGCGATGTTCATGCTCGCCGAGTACGTGAACATGGTGACGGTCTCGGCCGTCTCCACCACCCTCTTCCTGGGCGGCTGGCGGGCCCCGTGGCCGATCAGCACCTTCTGGGAGGGCGCCAACCACGGCTGGTGGCCGCTGCTCTGGTTCGTGATCAAGGTGCAGCTGCTGCTGTTCTTCTTCATCTGGCTGCGCGGCACGCTCCCACGAGTGCGCTACGACCAGCTGATGAAGCTCGGCTGGAAGGTCCTCATCCCGGTCTCCGTGGTCTGGCTGATGCTCGTCGCGACCGTGCGGACCCTCAGGAACGAGCACTACGACTTCGCCGACATCGCCCTCTACGTCGGCGGCGGCGTCCTGGCCCTGCTGGTCCTGTCCTTCGTCGCCGACATGTTCCGCGAGAAGGCCAAGGAGGCCGAGCAGCCGCCCGCCGCCGGGGCGGCCGGGTTCGACCCGATGGCCGGCGGATTCCCCGTGCCCCCGCTGCCGGGACAGGAGCTGCCCCCGGTGCCGCGACGCCGTCCGCACCGCGAGCGCGAGCTGATTGTCAGTGGTGGGGCGGACACTGTCAGTGACGGATCTCTGGATGGAAAGGAGGCGTCCGATGGCTGAGGAACCCAAGGAGACCAAGCCCGGTTTCCAGAACCCCGTGGCCGGCTTCGGCGTGACCTTCAAGGCCATGTTCAAGAAGCGGCTGACCGAGCAGTACCCGGAGCAGAAGAAGACCACCGCTCCGCGTTTCCACGGACGGCACCAGCTCAACCGCCATCCGGACGGCCTGGAGAAGTGCGTCGGCTGCGAGCTGTGCGCCTGGGCCTGCCCCGCCGACGCCATCTACGTGGAAGGCGCCGACAACACCGACGAGGAGCGCTACTCCCCGGGCGAGCGCTACGGCCGCGTCTACCAGATCAACTACGCCCGCTGCATCCTGTGCGGACTGTGCATCGAGGCGTGCCCCACGCGCGCGCTGACGATGACCAACGAGTTCGAACTGGCCGACTCCAGCCGCGCGAACCTCATCTACACCAAGGAGCAGCTGCTCGCCGGCCTGGAAGAGGGCATGGTCGACACACCGCACGCCATCTACCCCGGCACGGACGAACAGGACTACTACCGGGGCCTGGTGACCGAGGCCGCGCCGGGCACGGTGCGCCAGGCGGCCGTCTCCAAGGGGGAGAAGGCGGCGGACGAGGAGGTGGACGCATGAGCCCGCAGCTCGCCGCCTACACCACCTCCACCGGGGAGGCCTTCCAGTTCTGGGTGCTGGGCACCTTCGCGGTGGTCGGCGCGCTGGGCACCGTCTTCATGAAGAAGGCCGTGCACAGCGCCCTGTGCCTGGCCGGCACCATGATCGTCCTGGCGGTGTTCTACCTCGCCAACGGCGCCTACTTCCTGGGGATCGTGCAGATCGTCGTCTACACCGGCGCGATCATGATGCTGTTCCTGTTCGTGGTGATGCTGGTCGGCGTGACCGCGGCGGACTCCCTGAAGGAGACCATCAAGGGCCAGCGGTGGCTGGCCCTCCTGTGTGGCCTCGGCTTCGGCATCCTGCTCTTCGCGGGGATCGCCAACGCCTCCCTGAAGGACTTCGCCGGCGCCGGCAAGGCCAACGCGGGCGGCAACGTGGAGGGCCTGGCGGCCCTCATCTTCACCCGGTACGTGTACGCGTTCGAACTCACCGGTGCCCTGCTCATCACGGCCACGGTCGGCGCCATGGTGCTCACCCACCGCGAGCGCACCGAACGGGCGAAGACCCAGCGCGAGCTGTCCGAACAGCGCGTGCGCGAA
This sequence comes from Streptomyces sp. NPDC021356, assembly GCF_040641015.1. Lineage (NCBI taxonomy): Bacteria > Bacillati > Actinomycetota > Actinomycetes > Kitasatosporales > Streptomycetaceae > Streptomyces > Streptomyces sp. NPDC021356. The sequence goes on from NZ_JBFACU010000044.1 coordinate 49,265, forward strand.
GGGAAGCACGTACCGCCGCTGCCCGCCCCCGGCGTCTACGCCCGGCACAACGCCGTGGACGTCGCGGGCCTGCTGCCCGACGGCACGCCCTCCGAGCTGACGGTCAGCAGGACGCTGCGCGAGCGCGGCCAGGTCCGCGACGTGTCGGCCGAGGCGCTGAACGACCTCAAGGCCCTGGAGCAGCGCGCCGAGGAGCGCCTGGAGCGCACCGGGATCGACCCGGCGAGCCGCAAGCGGCCCGAGGAGGCGTCGAAGTGAACCCCGTCAACTACCTGTATCTCGCCGCTCTGTTGTTCACGATCGGCGCCACCGGCGTCCTCATCCGGCGCAACGCCATCGTGGTCTTCATGTGCATCGAGCTGATGCTGAACGCGTGCAACCTCGCGTTCGTCGCCTTCTCCCGGATGCACGGCAACCTCGACGGCCAGATCATCGCCTTCTTCACGATGGTCGTCGCCGCGGCGGAGGTCGTGGTGGGGCTCGCGATCATCGTGTCGCTGTTCCGTTCCCGCCACTCGGCCTCGGTCGACGACGCCAGCCTGATGAAGCTGTAAGGGGTCGGAAGAATCGTGGAGAACCTGATCGCGCTGCTCATCGCGGCGCCCCTGCTCGGAGCGGCCGTCCTCCTGGTCGGCGGCCGGCGCCTGGACGCCGTCGGCCACTGGATCGGCACCCTGCTCGCCGCCGCCTCCTTCGTGATCGGCCTGGCCCTCTTCGCCGACCTCCTCGGCAAGGGCGCCGACCACCGCACGGTGACCCAGCACCTGTTCAGCTGGGTTCCGGTGGCCGGCTTCCAGGCGGACGTCACCTTCCGGCTCGACCAGCTGTCGATGACGTTCGTCCTGCTGATCACCGGGGTCGGCTCGCTCATCCACCTGTACTCGATCGGGTACATGGAGCACGACGAGCGGCGCCGCCGCTTCTTCGGCTACCTCAACCTGTTCCTGGCGGCGATGCTGCTGCTCGTCCTCGCCGACAACTACCTGCTGCTGTACGTCGGCTGGGAGGGCGTCGGTCTCGCCTCCTACCTGCTGATCGGCTTCTGGCAGCACAAGCCCAGCGCGGCGACCGCCGCCAAGAAGGCCTTCCTGGTCAACCGGGTCGGCGACATGGGCCTGTCGATCGCCATCATGCTGATGTTCACGACGTTCGGCACCTTCGCCTTCGGTCCGGTCTTCGGCCACGTGGGGGACACCTCACAGGGCAAGCTCACCGCGATCGGCCTGATGCTGCTGCTCGCCGCCTGCGGCAAGTCCGCCCAGGTGCCGCTGCAGTCCTGGCTCGGTGACGCGATGGAGGGCCCGACCCCGGTCTCCGCCCTCATCCACGCCGCCACGATGGTGACCGCGGGCGTCTACCTCATCGTCCGCTCGGGCGCGATCTTCAACGCGGCGCCCGACGCGCAGCTCGCCGTCACCGTCGTCGGCGCGGTCACGCTGCTGTTCGGTGCGATCGTCGGTTGCGCGAAGGACGACATCAAGAAGGCGCTGGCCGGCTCGACCATGTCGCAGATCGGCTACATGGTGCTGGCCGCGGGGCTCGGCCCCATCGGCTACGTCTTCGCGATCATGCACCTGGTGACGCACGGCTTCTTCAAGGCCGGGCTGTTCCTCGGCGCCGGCTCCGTCATGCACGGTATGAACGACGAGGTCGACATGCGCAAGTACGGCGGCCTCAGGAAGTACATGCCGGTCACCTTCATCACCTTCGGCCTCGGCTACCTCGCGATCATCGGCTTCCCGGGCCTGTCCGGCTTCTTCTCCAAGGACAAGATCATCGAGGCGGCCTTCGCCAAGGGCGGCACCGAGGGCTGGATCCTCGGCGGCGCGGCCCTGCTGGGCGCGGCCATCACGGCGTACTACATGACCCGCGTGATGCTGATGACGTTCTTCGGCGAGGAGCGCTGGCGCGACCGGCCCACCGCCTCGCCCGCCGAGCCCAGCGCGGAACCGGCGGCCGAGGAGCGCGGCGCCCACGCGGAACCGCACCCGCACGAGTCGCCCGGGACCATGACCATCCCCATGATCGTGCTGGCCGTCGGGTCGGTCTTCGGCGGCGCGTTCTTCAGCATCGGCGACCGCTTCCTGCACTGGCTGGAGCCGGTCACCGGGCACAGCGAGGGCGACTCGCCGGTCAGCGCCGCGGTCGTCACCGGCGCCACCATGGTCTGCCTGGTGATCGGCGTGGCCATCGCCTGGGCCCAGTACGGCCGCAAGCCGGTCCCGGCCGTCGCCCCACGCGGGTCGCTGCTCACCCGGGCCGCCCGGCGCGACCTGCTCCAGGACGACTTCAACCACGTCGTCCTCGTCCGCGGGGGCGAGCACCTCACCCGGTCCCTGGTGTACGTCGACCACAGCCTGGTCGACGGTGTCGTCAACGGCACGGCGGCCTCGGTCGGCGGCCTGTCCGGGCGGATGCGCAGGCTGCAGAACGGCTTCGCGCGTTCCTACGCGGTCTCGATGTTCGGCGGCGCGGCACTCCTGGTCGCCGCGACCCTGCTGATGAGGGCGGTCTGATACCGATGTCCTTTCCTCTGCTGACAGCGACGGCGGTGCTCCCGGCAGTCGGGGCCGTCGCCACGGCCGCCGTACCGGCCTCCCGGCGCGCGGCCGCCAAGTGGCTCGCGCTCGTCGTCTCCCTCGGCACGCTCGCGCTGGCGATCACCACCCTGGTCCGCTTCGACCCGGACGGTGCCCGCTACCAGCTCACCGAGTCCCACTCCTGGATCGCGGCCTTCGGGGTCCGCTACGAACTGGGCGTGGACGGCATCGGTGTGGCGCTGGTCGCGCTGACCGCGCTGCTGATCCCGTTCGTGGTCCTCGCGGGCTGGCACGACGCCGACCCCCTGGAGACCGGCAGCCGCCGCTGGCGGCCCACCCAGGGCTTCTTCGCCCTGATCCTGGCCGTCGAGGCGATGGTGATCATCTCCTTCGAGGCCACGGACGTCTTCCTCTTCTACATCTTCTTCGAAGCGATGCTGATCCCGATGTACTTCCTCATCGGCGGCTTCGGGGACCGTGCCCACGAGCACGGAGAGGAAGCGGCTTCCACGCAGCGGTCGTACGCGGCCGTTAAGTTCCTCCTCTACAACCTGGTCGGCGGCCTGATCATGCTCGCCGCGGTGATCGGCCTGTACGTCGTCGCCGGGAACTTCTCCCTCACCGAGATCGCCGAGGCCCGCGCCAACGGTTCCCTGCACATGGCCACCAGCACCGAACGCTGGCTGTTCCTCGGCTTCTTCTTCGCCTTCGCGGTGAAGGCGCCGCTGTGGCCGCTGCACACCTGGCTGCCCAACGCGATGGGGGAGGCCACCGCCCCGGTCGCCGTCCTCATCACGGCGGTCGTCGACAAGGTGGGCACCTTCGCGATGCTGCGCTTCTGCCTCCAGCTGTTCCCGGGGGCGAGCAGGTGGGCGACGCCCGTCATCCTCGTCCTGGCCGTGATCAGCATCCTCTACGGAGCGCTGCTGGCGGTCGGTCAGCGGGACATCAAGCGCCTGATCGCCTACGCGTCGATCTCGCACTTCGGCTTCATCATCATGGGCATCTTCGCGATGACCAGCCAGGGCCAGTCCGGCGCGACGCTGTACATGGTCAACCACGGTCTCTCCACGGCCGCGCTGCTGCTGGTCGCCGGATTCCTGATCTCCCGGCGCGGCTCGCGGCTCATCGCCGACTACGGCGGGGTGCAGAAGGTCGCCCCCGTGCTCGCCGGCACCTTCCTGATCGGCGGCCTGGCGACCCTCTCCCTGCCGGGGCTCGCGCCCTTCGTCAGTGAGTTCCTGGTCCTGGTCGGCACGTTCACGCGCTACCCGGCCATCGGCATCGTCGCCACCCTGGGCATCGTGCTCGCCGCGCTGTACACCCTCGTCCTCTACCAGCGGACGATGACCGGCCCGGTGAAGCGGGAGGTCTCCGCGATGCCGGACCTCAGGGTGCGCGAGCTGGTGGTCGTGGCCCCGCTGATCGTGCTGCTGGTCTTCCTGGGCGTCTATCCGAAGCCCGTGACGAACATCGTCAACCCGGCGGTCAAGCAGACCATGTCCGATGTGCACAAGACCGACCCCAAGCCCGAGGTGGAGGCCGCCAAGTGAGCGCAGCAGCCGTCCACAGCCTGTGGACAACCGCGGCCGACCCGATCGCCAAGATCGGCGCGCCGAAGATCGAATACGGGCAGCTGTCGCCCACCCTCATCGTGGTCGGCGCGGCGATCGTCGGGGTGCTGGTCGAGGCCTTCGTCCCGCGCAGATCCCGTTACTACGCGCAGGTGTTCGTGTCCGTCGTCGCCCTGTGCGCCGCCTTCGCCGCGGTCGTCGTCCTGGCGGCGGGCGGCTACGGCACCACCAAGGCGCACATCGCGGCGATGGGCGCCATCGCCGTCGACGGCCCGTCCCTCTTCCTGCAAGGCACGATCCTGCTGTCCGCGCTGGTCGGCCTGTTCACCTTCGCCGAGCGGCGCCTGGACCCGGAGGCGCACGGCAACCGCGTCGACTCCTTCGCCGCGCAGGCGTCGTCCGTGCCGGGCAGTGACAGCGAGAAGGCCGCGGTGAAGGCCGGATTCACCACCACGGAGGTCTTCCCGCTACTCCTGTTCGCCGTCGCCGGCATGCTCGTCTTCCCCTCGGCGAACGACCTGCTGACCCTGTTCGTGGCCCTGGAGGTCTTCTCCCTCCCGCTGTACCTGCTGTGCGCCCTGGCCCGCCGCAAGCGGCTCATGTCGCAGGAGGCCGCGGTCAAGTACTTCCTGCTCGGCGCGTTCGCCTCCGCGTTCACCCTGTTCGGCATCGCCCTGCTGTACGGGTACGCGGGCTCGGTGTCGTACACGACGATCGCGCGGGTCGTCGAGGGCAACGTGCCCAGCGTCGACCCGGCGCTGGCCAACACCATGGGCAACGACGCGCTGCTGCTGATCGGCGCGGCGATGGTGGTGATGGGGCTGCTGTTCAAGGTGGGCGCCGTGCCGTTCCACATGTGGACCCCGGACGTCTACCAGGGTGCGCCGACCCCGGTCACCGGCTTCATGGCGGCGGCGACCAAGGTGGCCGCGTTCGGCGCGCTGCTGCGGCTGCTGTACGTCGTGCTGCCCGGGATGCGCTGGGACTGGCGGCCGGTCATGTGGGGCGTGGCGATCATCACGATGCTCGGCGGTGCGATCGTCGCGATCACCCAGACCGACATCAAGCGGCTGCTGGCGTACTCGTCGATCGCCCATGCGGGCTTCATCCTCGCGGGTGTCATCGCCACCTCGAAGGACGGCGTCTCCTCCGTCCTCTTCTACCTGGCCGCGTACTCCTTCGTGACGATCGGCGCGTTCGCCGTGGTCACCCTGGTGCGCGACGCGGGCGGCGAGGCGACGCACCTGTCCAAGTGGGCCGGGCTCGGCCGGCGCTCCCCGCTGGTGGCGGCGGTGTTCGCGGTCTTCCTGCTGGCCTTCGCGGGCATCCCGCTGACCTCGGGCTTCGCCGGGAAGTTCGCCGTGTTCAAGGCGGCGGCGGAGGGCGGCGCGGCACCGCTGGTCGTGATCGGTGTGATCTCGTCCGCGGTCGCGGCGTTCTTCTACATCCGCGTGATCGTGCTCATGTTCTTCAGCGAGCCGCGTCCGGAGGGCCCGACGGTCGCGGTGCCCTCACCCCTGACGATGACCGCGATCGGCGTCGGCGTGGCCGTCACGGTGGTACTGGGCGTGGCCCCCCAGTACTTCCTCGACCTGGCGAACCAGGCAGGGGTGTTCGTGCGCTGAACCGGCCTTGTGCGAGCGGCTGCCCGGTGTCCCGGTGGGGGCGCCGGGCAGTGGCGTGAGAAGGAGATCACCTGCACCGACGGGGCTTGATGCCGGAGAGATCCAGGTCCATCGTGAACGGGACGTGCGTCTTCATCCGCTCGCGGAAGATGCCCGTACCCGTGTGCGTACCGGTGGTGGACTCCAGCTCGAAGACGTGCACGACGACGCGGTCGTTCCCGTTCTCGACCCTCCAGTAGTGGGGGATCTTCGCTCGGACGTACTTCAGGGGCTTGGTCTCGCGGTCGCGGGAAACGGATTCATCGGAGACGGCCTCGACGGCCAGGACGACGGCGTCCGCCGGGAAACGGGTCTGCTTCGCGTTCTCCACGACGTCGCTGCGCACTACGACCACATCCGGCTCAGGGCGATTCTGGCGGTCGATGCCGATGGTGAGCTCGCGGACCACTTGGACCTGTTCAGGCGCCGCGGACTGCAGTTGCCACTCGAAGAAACTCACTGCACGCGAGTGGAAAAGTGTCTGCGGACTCGCGAAGACCAGGCTCCCGTCGATCAATTCCGTATGCGGAGGAAGATTCGGGAGGCGGTCCAGGTCGTCGGCGGTCCAGCCGCCTTCCGGCGGAGTCGGCCAGGTGGGCTTGGACGCCTTCGGTGCGACGCTCATCACTGCTCCCATGGGACGGAGTCTCGCCGGTGCATTCAGACCATCGGCAGGAAACGGGCAGGTCTCCTGCGTACGTGTGAACGACTGCCGTGTCGTTGACCTAGGTCACGTCCGCTGGAGTGGTGTATCGACGGCCACTCGGTGATCTCGTATTTGAGGCTATGCGGTGAGTTCGGTGGGCAGGGCGGTGTCGTCTTTTTCTGACTCGATCGGGTGGAGTCGGGCCTTGGCGAGGAGCTCGCGGCCCATGTAGCGGCGGGCTTCGGTCCACTCGTCGTTCTGCTCGGCCAGGACCGCGCCGACGAGCCGGATGACGGCGGTGCGGTCGGGGAAGATGCCGACCACGTCGGTGCGGCGACGGATCTCCTTGTTCAGCCGCTCCTGCGGGTTGTT
>NZ_JBFACU010000045.1:0-55570 GCF_040641015.1 Streptomyces sp. NPDC021356
CAGAACGCCGCCACCGTCTTCGTGATCTCGTCCCGGATCCGGTTGTGATGACCGACCTTGCCACCGTCGTACTGCCAGTCGTCATCGTCCTTCACGGAGTTGACGAACGTCGTGGCTTCCCGCTTCAGGTCCTCGAGCTTCTTCACCAGCGGACGGATCTCCGTCGCATACCCCGACAGCGCCCCCGACACCGACTCCAGACCCGACGCGAACGTGTCCGCACGGTCCTTCACCGGCTTCGTCGACGCGAACAACTGCTCCGCCTCCGGAGCCCTGTAATACGCCGACAACCCCTGGAACCGGTTATGGACCTCACCACCGGCATCCCGGATGTGACCCGCGTCCGCCTTCAGATCCCCGTACGCCTTCTCCAACAGCCCCAGATCACCCGTGAACTGCGGAATCTCCTCCGGCTTGATCACGATGCACTGCCCCCCGTTCGCCGGCCCTCCGCAGGGCTGGCTCGCGTCAAGATCTCATCATCATATAAACGGGGTTACGGGGTGTCAGGAGTGGGACGTGGACCGGCGGGTCCGTGTGTGTGGGCCGCCGAAACTCGGGACCGGGTCCGTGGGGGAGGGGGAGATGAGGATTCCGCCCAGGACCGCACCGGCCGTGCCGGGGGTGTGGAGGTCCGCTTCCGCGTACGGGTTTCCGTGCGTGCGGACGTCCTGTTCCGCGTGGTCCCGGGCCTCGCGGGCGAGGGCGTCGGCGCGCAGGTGGTCGGCCGGGGCGTCCGAGGCGAGGAGGCGTTCCGCCTCGGTCAGCAGGGCGCGGGCCCCGGCGCCCACCGCACCCCGGTGCGTCGTGACGAAGTCGGCCGCCGCCGTGGTGGCGCTGCGGGCCGTGAGCAGGATGGCGGCCGACAGCACTCCCGTACGCCCCGCGTCCAGGGGAGCTGCCGCCGCGACGACCCGGCGCAGGACGCCCAACGGGTCATGCGGACGCCCCGACGTCAACTCCTGGCGTACGGAGGCCAGGACGGCGTCCGCGTGCAGGACGCGGGCACGGATCTCACCGGGCGGCACGGCCGTGAGACGGGCCTGCGCTCCCGCCCGCTCCGCCTCCGCCCCGCTCAGCGCGGCCGGCACCATCGACGCGGCCTCGTCCAGTTCCGCGGCGAGGCGTTCGATGCCGTCGAGGAAGACCTCCGCCTGCGCGACCGCGCCCTCGGCGGCGCGCAGATGAGTCACCGCGCGGCCGTTCTCGCCCCGATCGGCCTGCTGGCGTGCCTGGTTGAGGTGGACCGTGGCGAACATCAGGCGGTCCTTGGCCTGTTCCGCGTAACCCGCCACCTGGTCCGACGCCGAGGGGGCGAAGCGCCGTACGAGGCCCAGCAGGACCGCCTCCGTCGCCGGTGTCCGGGCCGTCAGCGCGCGGAAACGGGACTCCGCCACCTCCACCGCCCCGCCGACACCCCGGTCCAGGCCGCGTACGTCGTCGAAACCGTCCGCCGCCGCGTCCAGCAGCCGGCCGGCCTCCTCGCAGCGGCCGATCACGTCGGCCGGCACCTGCCGCCGGGCAGCAGGGTCCGCCGGGACGCCTTCGTCGTAGCGCAGGAGCTGCCCGAAGGCCGTCGCCAGCTCGGTCCCGGCCTGCCGTACGGTTCCGGCGTACGGAGCCACGGCCGTGGCGCCGCCGGTGCGCGCCTCGACGAACCCCAGTTCCTCCCGGCTGGTGCGCACGCAGTCGTCGACCAGGGTCAGCGCCTGCCGCGCCCGTTCGTCCAGTCGGCCGGGTTCGCCCGTGTCGTCGAGCCCGCCGCCGCCCGGCGTCGTCCGGGTCCTCGCCCGCCGGGTGCGCCGAACGTAGCCGTACCCCGCACCCACCACCGCCGCGCCCACCGCCACGAGCGGCAGGACGAGGTCGGCGCCCGACGTCTCGTCCTGCTGGGGTGCGGCGGTGCCTGCGGCGGCCGGGCCCGCGCGGGGGAGCACCCCGGCTGCAACCGCCGTGCCGCTGTCGATCGTCATCACCGGAAGCGCCAGCCAGGCGATCACCGCCGTGCCGCCCAGCGCGGCCCGCGCCGCCCGCACGCACCAGTGCGTGGTGGCGCGGCGCGGCCGGACCGCGCGGGGCAGGGATGACGTCACGTCTCGGAGCGTATGACCGCCCGAGCGGGCTCGCGACCGGGGCTGCGGCACCGGTGGGGCGGTTGCCACGCCACGACAGGTGAGGGGTCGGGACAGCAGCATGCGGAACAGAGGAAGTGCCGAGGGCAGACGCGACGGGGACGGAAGTGCCGAGGGCAGACGCGACGGGGACGGAAGTGCCGAGGGCAGACGCGACGGGGACGGAAGTGCCGAGGGCAGGAGCGACGGGGACGGAAGTGCCGAGGGCAGACGCGACGGGGACGGAAGTGCCGAGGGCAGGAGCGACGCGGACGGAAGTGCCGAGGGCAGGAGCGACGCGGACAGAAGCGGCGGGGGCGGAGGCGACGAGGAGGTGGGGGAGGCCCAGGAGGCCACTGAGGGCAGCGAAGAGGCCGTGCGCCGCGCTCGCCGCTTCCTCCGCGCCCGCCGCTTCCTCCGCCCCCGCCGCCTCGTCCCCGCCCTCGTCCTCCTGCTCCTCCTCCCCCTCCTCGCCGCCGAGACCGCCCTCCGGGTGAACTACACCGGTGACCCGGTCGACGGCACCCGTACCCGGGGCCAGGACGCGATCTGGCTCGGGCACGCCTGGGTGGACGGGCGGAAGAAGGACGACGACGTCGCGGCGCTGGCCGTGCGGCTGCGCGGGACCGGGATCCGGGACCTGTACGTGCACGCGGGACCGCTGGAGCACGACGGCACGCTGCCGGCGTCCGCGTACCGCAACGCCGGATGGCTGGTGGCGGCCGTGCACCGGGAACTGCCCGGGGTGCGGGTGCAGGCCTGGCTGGGGGACGTGCTGGCCACCGAGAGCCCCGACGGGCTGCGGCTGGAGCGGGCGGGGACGCGCGCGGCCGTGGTCGCGTCCACCCGCGCGGTCCTGGCGGCTGGCTTCGAGGGGGCCCACTTCGACCTGGAGCCGCTGCACTCGGGCGACCGGAACTACCTCGGCCTCCTCGACGACCTGCGCGCCGTCACCCGCGCGCACGGCGCCGCCCTGTCCGTGGCCGCACACCAGATCGACCCGCTCCCTGCCTTCCACTCCCTCTGGGGCACCCTCACCAACCACCCCAAGTGGTGGTCGCAGGCGTACTTCGGCGAGGTCGCGCGCCGGGTCGACCAGATCGCCGTGATGTCGTACGACACCATGCAGCCGTCGCAGAGCCTGTACGGCGGCTACGTCGCCCAGCAGACCTCACTCGCCCTGGAGGTCACCCCGCCCACCACCGACCTGCTGATGGGCCTGCCCTTCTACCACGAGAACCGGTTCGGCCACTGGGCGCACGCCGAGACCGTGCCCGCCGCCGTCCGGGGCGTCCGCCTGGGCCTGTCCCGCGCGGACGCGGACCGGGTGCGCTTCGGCGTCGCGCTGTACGTCGACTTCGCCGCGACCGAGGCGGACTGGAGCGCGTACCGGGACGGCTGGGTGTGAACGGGGACGGCCGGGTGCGAGCCGGGGTCCTCACGGGGAGCGCCGCCTGATCTTCGAGCCCAGCCACACCAGCGGGTCGTACTTGCGGTCCGCCGCGCGCTCCTTCAGGGGGATCAGGGCGTTGTCGGTGATGCGGATGTTCTCCGGGCACACCTCCGTGCAGCACTTGGTGATGTTGCAGTAGCCGAGGCCGTGGTCGTCCTGGGCCGTGCGCGCGCGGTCCACGCCCGTCTCGGCCGCCGCGTCCAGGGGGTGCATGTCCAGCTCGGCGATCCGCATCAGGAAGCGCGGTCCGGCGTACGCGGGCTTGTTGTCCTCGTGGTCGCGGACGACGTGGCACACGTCCTGGCACAGGAAGCACTCGATGCACTTGCGGAACTCCTGCGGGCGGTCCACGTCCTCCTGCGTCATCCGGTACTCGCCGGGACGCAGGCCGGCCGGCGGTACGAAGGCGGGGATCTCGCGCGCCTTGGCGTAGTTGAAGCCGACGTCCGTGACCAGGTCCCGGACGACGGGGAAGGCGCGCAGCGGAGTGACGGTGACGCTCTCCTCGGGGGTGAAGACCGACATGCGGGTCATGCACATCAGGCGCGGGCGCCCGTTGATCTCCGCCGAGCAGGAACCGCACTTGCCCGCCTTGCAGTTCCAGCGCACGGCGAGGTCGGGTGCCTGGGTGGCCTGGATGCGGTGGATGATGTCGAGGACCACCTCGCCGTCGTTGACCTCGACCGGGAAGTCCTTCAGGCCGCCGCCCTCCGCGTCGCCCCGCCACACCTTGAAGCGGGCCTGGTAGCCGCTCATTCGTATCGCTCCTCCTCGGCGAGGTACTTGCCCAGCTCCTCCTTGGGGAAGAGGGCGAGCAGGTCGGGGCGGACGGGGTCGGTGGTCTCGCGGGTGAGGACGATCCGGTCGCGGGCCGGGTCCGTGGCCGCGAGGTCTCCCGTCGGGTCGGCGAGCCGGCACAGCAGGTTGATCCGGCGCCAGGCGCGGTCCATCTGCGGATGGTCCTCGCGGGTGTGTCCGCCGCGTGACTCGGTACGGATCAGGGCGGCCCGGGCCACGCACTCGCTCACCAGCAGCATGTTCCGCAGGTCCAGGGCGAGGTGCCAGCCCGGGTTGAACTGCCGGTGCCCCTCGACCCCGGCCCGGTGGGCCCGGACCCGCAGCTCGGCGAGCTTGGCCAGGGCCTGCTCCATCTCGCCCTGGCGGCGGATGATGCCGACCAGGTCGTTCATGGTCTGCTGGAGTTCCTGGTGGAGGGTGTACGGGTTCTCCGGCGGCCCGTCCTGCTTCTCCGGTGGCCCGGCCTGCCCCTCCGGCCTGGCCTGCCCCTCCTGCGAGGCCTGCCCCTCCTGCGAGGCCTGCCCCTCCTGCGAGGCCTGCCCCGCCGGGCCGCTCTCCGTCGCGGGCGGTTGCTGCGTCTGCGCGGAGAACGGCCGCAGCGCCTCCGCCGCCGCCGCGTCGACCTGGGTGTCGTCCACGGGCGGCCGGGCGTACGCCAGGCCCTGCGCGTACTCGGCCGCGTGCCAGCCCGCCCGGCGGCCGAAGACCAGCAGGTCGGAGAGGGAGTTGCCGCCGAGCCGGTTGGAGCCGTGCATGCCGCCGGCCACCTCCCCGGCCGCGTACAGGCCCGGTACGCCGCGCGCCGCCGCCGTGTCGGATTCGACGGCGATGCCTCCCATCACGTAGTGGCAGGTCGGTCCCACCTCCATCGACTCCGCCGTGATGTCCACGTCGGCCAGCTCCTTGAACTGGTGGTACATCGACGGCAGCCGGCGCCGGATGACGTCGGCGGGCATGCGCGTGGAGACGTCCAGGTAGACGCCGCCGTGCGGGGAGCCCCGGCCCGCCTTGACCTCGGCGTTGATGGCGCGGGCGACCTCGTCGCGGGGGAGCAGGTCCGGCGGGCGCCGGTTGTTGTCCGGGTCCTCGTACCAGCGGTCGGCCTCGGCCTCGCCCTCCGCGTAGCTGTCCTTGAAGACGTCGGGGACGTAGTCGAACATGAACCGCCTGCCCTCGGCGTTGCGCAGCACCCCGCCGTCGCCGCGCACCGACTCGGTCACGAGGATGCCCTTCACCGACGGCGGCCAGACCATTCCGGTGGGGTGGAACTGCACGAACTCCATGTTCAGCAGGGGCGCTCCGGCGAGCAGCGCCAGCGCGTGCCCGTCGCCGGTGTACTCCCACGAGTTCGAGGTGACCTTGAACGACTTGCCGATGCCGCCGGTGGCGAGGACGACGGCGGGGGCCTGGAGCACGAAGAAGCGGCCGGTCTCGCGGTCGTAGGCGAAGACCCCGCAGACCCGGTCGCCGTCCTTGAGGATCCGGGTCACCGTGCACTCCTGGAAGACCTTCAGCCGGGACTCGTAGTCCCCGGTCTCCCGGTGGTCCTCCTGCTGGAGCGAGACGATCTTCTGCTGGAGGGTGCGGATCAGTTCGAGTCCGGTGCGGTCACCGACGTGGGCGAGGCGCGGGTATTCGTGGCCGCCGAAGTTGCGCTGCGAGATACGGCCGTCCTTCGTACGGTCGAACAGCGCGCCCCAGGTCTCCAGCTCCCACACCCGCTCGGGCGCCTCCCGGGCGTGCAGCTCGGCCATCCGCCACTGGTTGAGGAACTTCCCGCCGCGCAGCGTGTCGCGGAAGTGGACCTGCCAGCTGTCGTGCGGGTTGGCGTTGCCCATGGCCGCCGCGATGCCGCCCTCGGCCATCACGGTGTGCGCCTTGCCGAACAGCGACTTGCAGATCACCGCCGTGCGCGCCCCGCGCTCGCGTGCCTCGACGGCGGCGCGCAGCCCGGCGCCCCCGGCGCCGACCACGACGACGTCCCACTCCTGCCGGTCGACCACGGACATCAGCCAGTTCCCCACTCACTAGAGCCCACCAGGACGGACGCGGCCCACGGGAAGCCGCGTCCCGCTAGAAGAAGCGCGGATCGTCGAAGACGCCGGACGCCACCAGGTACACGTAGAAGTCGGCGAGCGCCACGCTCACCAGGGAGGCCCAGGCCAGTTGCATGTGCCGGGCGTTCAGCCGTCCCACGAACTGCCACATCCGGTAGCGCACCGGATGCTTCGAGAAGTGTCTGAGCCTGCCGCCGACGATGTGCCGGCAGGAGTGGCAGGAGAGGGTGTACGCCCAGATCAGCCCGATGTTGGCCAGGAAGACCAGGGTGCCCAGGCCCATGTGACCCCAGTGGTGGTGCGGGTCGCGGAAGGACAGCACCGTGTCGTAGGTCAGCACGCCCGCGACGAGCAGGGCGGCGTAGAAGAAGTACCGGTGGATGTTCTGCAGGACCAGCGGGAAGCGGGTCTCGCCCGAGTAGCGGCCGTGCGGCTCGGCGACCGCGCAGGCCGGCGGGGATGCCCAGAAACTGCGGTAGTACGCCTTGCGGTAGTAGTAGCAGGTCAGGCGGAAGCCCAGCGGGAAGATCAGGACGATGATCGCCGGGGAGATCGCCCACCAGCTGCCGAAGACGTCGGCGTTGGGTCCCATGTGCATCGTCCGGCAGTTCTGCGCCAGGCACGGCGAGTAGAACGGCGAGACGTACGGGGCGGCGTAGTAGTCCGCGTTCGCGAAGGCGCGCCACGTCGAGTAGACGACGAAGGCGAGCAGCCCGGCGGCGGTGACCGCCGGTGCCAGCCACCAGCGGTCGGTGCGCAGGTGACCGGCGGCGATCGCGGCACGGCCCGGGGAGCGGACGCCGCCGCGCGCGGGGTGGGGGGCCGTGCCGGGGGGTTCCGTACCAGTGGCCACGTGAGGACTCCGGTCGGGTCAGGGGGCGTGGCGGTCGCGGACGCCGAGTCCCTCGTCGTCCGAGTCCGTCCACAGGGAGATGTCGTAGGGCGTGTCGGAGATGGTGACGAGGGCGGGGCGCTGGGGCGCGGCCGGGCTCTGCGTGGCCTCGCGCAGCAGGGCGACGCTCTCGCGCAGGTGGTCGGCGTCGGTGCGCACGCGGCGTATCTCCAGCGCGCCGCCGAGCTGGTGTTCCAGCCGGGCCACCGAGCGCAGCAGTTCGTCGAGGGTGTGCTGTACGGACGTCAGGTCGTCGGGCACGGACATGACGTGACCTCACTTCCACGGGCCGTGCGGCCCTGGACGGCGACGTTCATGCGCCTGCGAGTGTCGCGCGTCACACCTGTCGGTGGGAAGGGATGTGCAGCGATCGGCGGATCGCACCTCCCTGGCGCACGCCCCCGCACGCGCTCTGTGTGCGCCGGGGCGCATTGCTCCGCACGGGTGACCTTCCGGGCTCCCGCCGCCGTGTCGCCTCCGGCAGACGAACCCTTTCCTTTTCAGTGGGCCATAGATCTGATCAGCTCCAAAATACCGCCAAATGTGAACAAGCAGTACATGACTCCCCATCGCCCACCGGCGGGAGCGGCTCCCCGGAGGTAGCACAGATGTCGTACGACGGTGTCGGACCCCGCGCGGTCATGCGCTCGGTCGCCTTCCTGACCGCGGGCGCCCTCGCGGTGCCCCTGCTGGCCGGCTGCGGCTCAGACGACGAAGGCAGCAAGCCCCTGGCCGGACAGGACATCGCACCCGCCGCCCGCGCCCAGGTCGCCGACGGCGGCACCCTGCGCTGGGCCGTGGACGCGATGCCGGAGACGCTCAACACCTACCAGGCGGACGCCGACGCCGGCACCACCCGGATCGCCCAGGCCGTCCTGCCCGCCATGTTCCGCCTCGACGCGAACGGCCGCCCGCAGCGCGACGCCGACTACCTCGACTCGGCCCGCGTGGTCGAGACCGAGCCCAAGCAGGTCGTCGTCTACCGGCTCGACCAGCAGGCCGTCTGGAGCGACGGCCGCGAGATCGGCGCCGCCGACTTCGCCGCCCAGTGGCGCGCCCTGTCCGGCAAGGACTCCGCCTACTGGACCGCGCGCAACGCCGGCTACGACCGCATCGAGAAGGTCGAGCGCGGCGCCAGCAACCTGGAGGTCCGCGTCACCTTCGCCCGCCCCTACGCGGACTGGCGCTCGCTCTTCTCCCCGCTCTACCCCAAGGACGTCACCGGCACCGCGAACGACTTCAACGACGGGGCGCGCAAGAAGCTCAAGGTCAGCGCCGGCCCGTTCACGGTGCAGAAGATCGACACCAAGAAGAAGGACGTCGTCCTCGCGCGCAGCCCGCGCTGGTGGGGCCACCCGGCCAAGCTGAACCAGATCGTGCTGCACGAGGTGGCGCCCGGCAAGCGGGCCGCCGCGCTCGCCGACGGCACCGTGGACGTGGCCGACATCGACCCCGCCGACGCCGACCGCATCACCCTCGCCGGCGGCGCCCGGGGCAGCTCCCCCTTCCAGGGCCCGGCCGGCGGGCGCACCGCCGCCAAGGCACTGCGCTCCTGGGCGCTCGTGCACGGCTCCGACGAGAAGGCCGCCGACCGTGAGCGCCGCGCCCTGGAGAAGGGTCGCGGCACGCTCACCACCTACCTGGAGCAGCAGGAGGCGCTGCGCGGCGTCCAGGTGCGCAAGTCGCTGGAGCCCGCCTTCACCCAGCTCGCCCTGAACGGCGCCGGCGGCCCCCTCGCCGACGAACGCGTCCGGCACGCGGTGGCGCACGCCCTGGACCGCAAGGCACTCGCCGAGATCGTCCTCAAGCCGCTCGGCCTGCCCACGGCCCCCGTCGGCAGCCACCTCGCCCTGCCCGGCCAGGACGGCTACGCCGACAACAGCGACGCGCTCGGCGGCCAGGACACCGCCCAGGCCAAGGCACTGCTCGCCGACGCCGGCTGGGTGCCCGGCCAGGGCAAGGAACAGAAGAAGGGCGACAAGGCGGCCGGCGCCGAGGGGCACCGGAGCACGAGCGGGTCGCCGGCCGCCTCGGGCGAGGGCACGTACATCGTCGGCGTCAACGACGACATCGAGGCCAACGGCGACGGCAAGGGCCACGCGCAAAGCGGTCACCGCGTCTCCGGTGACGACGAGAGCGGCAAGGAGAGCGCCAAGGACCCCGCCGGGGACGGCAGCGGCCCGCGCCAGCTCGCCCAGGACGGCAGGCAGTACGCGCGCGAACAGCTGACGCAGGGCGGTGCGCCGGGCGCGTACGCCCCCCGGGGGACCGCCGCCCCGGCCGGTACCGTGGCCGGGCCGCTGGCCAAGGACGGCAAGCCGCTCACCCTCCGGTTCGTCCTGCCCTCCGGCTCCGGCTCACAGACGCTGCGCAAGGTCGCCGACCGGATCACCGCCATGCTGGAGAAGGTCGGCATCGCGACCGACATCACCAAGGTCCCGGACGAGAGCTACTTCCGCGACCACATCGCCGCCGGCCAGTACGACCTCGCCCTGTACTCCTGGCCGTCCTCCCCCTACCCGGCCACCGACGCCCGCCCGGTCTACGCCAAGCCCGTCCCGGCCGCCGACGGCTCCCTGAACGTCCAGCAGAACTACACCCGCGTCGGCACCGACCAGGTCGACCAGCTCTTCGACGAGGCCCTGGCCACCCTGGACCAGGACGAGGAGCGCGGCCTGGTCCGCAAGGCCGACGCCCGGATCTGGGCGAGCGCCGGGTCCATCCCGCTCTACCAGCGGCCCCAGCTCGTCGCCGTCCGCGGCACCCTGGCCAACGTGGGCGCCTTCGGCTTCCAGACACCGCTCTACGAGGACATGGGCTTCCTGAAGAAGGGCGCGAAGGCGTCGGCGGACGCCTCGTCGTAGCGGGACCGGCCGCGGGCGGAATCCGGGGCCGAACGGCCCCGCAGGCCCCCGCGGCGGCGCACCCGTACCATGGGGTGAGGCCGTGGCGCGTTCAGCCCGGCAGGGCGCGCGTACCGAGGACGTACGCGCAGCCGTCCGCACACTCCGGGAGTACGCCTCACTATGGCCACGCGCCACGACATTCGAAACGTAGCCATCGTCGCTCACGTCGACCACGGCAAGACGACCATCGTCGACGGCATGCTGAAGCAGGCCGGTGCC
This sequence comes from Streptomyces sp. NPDC021356, assembly GCF_040641015.1. Taxonomy (NCBI): domain Bacteria; kingdom Bacillati; phylum Actinomycetota; class Actinomycetes; order Kitasatosporales; family Streptomycetaceae; genus Streptomyces; species Streptomyces sp. NPDC021356. Next base: position 10,437 of record NZ_JBFACU010000045.1, read on the forward strand.
TTCGCCGCCCACCAGCTCGACTCCGTCGACGACCGCATGATGGACTCGAACGACCTGGAGCGTGAGAAGGGCATCACGATCCTCGCCAAGAACACGGCGGTGAAGTATCACCCCAAGGACGGCGGGGACCCCATCACGATCAACATCATCGACACCCCCGGCCACGCCGACTTCGGCGGCGAGGTCGAGCGCGGCCTGTCGATGGTCGACGGCGTCGTGCTGCTCGTCGACGCCTCCGAGGGCCCGCTGCCGCAGACCCGGTTCGTGCTGCGCAAGGCGCTCCAGCAGCGCCTGCCGGTCATCCTGTGCATCAACAAGACGGACCGCCCGGACTCCCGGATCGACGAGGTCGTCAACGAGACGTACGACCTCTTCCTCGACCTGGACGCCGACGAGGAGCAGATCGAGTTCCCGATCGTCTACGCCTGCGGCCGTGACGGCATCGCGTCCCTGACCAAGCCGGACAACGGCACGGTCCCGGCCGACTCCGACAGCCTGGAGCCGTTCTTCTCCACGATCCTGGAGCACATCCCGGCCCCCACCTACGACGAGGAACTGCCGCTGCAGGCCCACGTCACCAACCTGGACGCGGACAACTTCCTCGGCCGTATCGCGCTGCTGCGCGTGGAGCAGGGCGAGCTGCGCAAGGGCCAGACGGTCGCGTGGATCAAGCGCGACGGCTCCGTGCAGAACGTGCGGATCTCCGAGCTGATGATGACCGAGGCGCTCACCCGCAAGCCCGCCGAGAAGGCGGGCCCCGGTGACATCTGCGCCGTCGCCGGCATCCCGGACATCATGATCGGCGAGACCCTGGCCGACCCGGAGAACCCGGTCCCGCTGCCGCTGATCACGGTCGACGAGCCCGCGATCTCCATGACCATCGGCACCAACACCTCCCCGCTGGTCGGCCGCGGCGGCACCGGCAAGGGCGCCGACGCGAAGGCGGCCGTCAAGGACCGCAAGGTCACCGCCCGCCAGGTCAAGGACCGCCTGGACCGCGAGCTGATCGGCAACGTCTCGCTGCGCGTGCTGGAGACCGAGCGCCCGGACGCCTGGGAGGTGCAGGGCCGCGGTGAGCTGGCGCTGGCCATCCTGGTGGAGACCATGCGCCGCGAGGGCTACGAGCTGACCGTCGGCAAGCCGCAGGTCGTCACCAAGGAGGTCGACGGCAAGACGTACGAGCCGGTCGAGCGCATGACGGTCGACGTGCCCGAGGAGCACATGGGCGCGGTCACCCAGCTCATGGGTGTGCGCAAGGGCCGGATGGACAACATGTCCAACCACGGCTCGGGCTGGGTCCGCATGGAGTTCGTGGTGCCCTCGCGCGGTCTGATCGGCTTCCGCACCGAGTTCCTGACGCAGACCCGCGGCACCGGCATCGGCCACTCCATCCACGAGGGCTTCGAGCCCTGGTTCGGCACGCTGACCACCCGCAACAACGGTTCGCTGGTCGCCGACCGCTCCGGTGCCGTCACCGCCTTCGCGATGACCAACCTCCAGGAGCGCGGTGTCCTCTTCGTGGAGCCGGGCACCGAGGTGTACGAGGGCATGATCGTCGGTGAGAACTCCCGCGCCGACGACATGGACGTCAACATCACCAAGGAGAAGAAGCTCACGAACATGCGGTCCTCGACCGCCGACGTGACCGAGTCCATCGTCCCGCCGCGCAAGCTCTCCCTGGAGCAGTCCCTGGAGTTCTGCCGCGACGACGAGTGCGTCGAGGTCACCCCGGAGGCGGTCCGCATTCGCAAGGTGAGCCTGGACGCGCGCGACCGCGCCCGCGCGGCCAGCCGGGCCAAGCACGGCTGAACCACCGCCGCCGGCCCGTGAGGGCCGCAGCGCGCAACGTCGCACCAGGGCCCGCCCGGCAGTACGCCGGGTGGGCCCGTGCGTTTTGGCGGGGCCCCGCGGTGTCAGGTGCGTACAGGGTTTTCCCTACATCCGGGCCCCGGCCCGTCCTCTTTCTCCTGCGCGGGTTCGCGCCATTGTTAGAGTGACCGGAATCTACGGCTTGTCGGGTCCTCGTGCCGGTCTGTTCCGCCCACCGGACTCGAACCTGCCTCCAGGCATGCTCGCTCCGCCGCCCCGCGCAACGGGTTTTACCGGCCATACTGTCCGCTATTCGGACAGTCGCGCCCGATAGTTGTGTAACAAGTCCGTTTCGCAGGGATCTTTCACCAAACCCTTTGTCCGGATTTTGGAAGATGTACGCGGCAGGTGTGATCGAACCGAGACCTGGAAGGTGTGGTTCGGTACGGTTCGGATGGCAGATAGTTAGGCGCGTAGAGCTCGGATCAACGGGTCACGCGCTGCTGGCGGCGCCGACTCACGAGCCAGGGGGCACCTGAGCATTTCAGGCACCGGTAACGGTGATGCGTCAAGTGCCCCTCCATGCGGTGAACCAATGGACTCATGAGGAGGAGCCCCATGCGTGGTGCCAAGAGCGCCAAGTGGGTTGCGATAGCCGCGGTTGTGGCGCTGGGTGCGACGGCCTGCGGTGGCGGCGGTGGCAAGGGCAGCGACAGCAAGGCCGCGGCCGACCCCAACGGAAAGTTCTCCGTCGAGGTGGGCGAGCCGCAGCACCCGCTGCAGCCGGCGAACACCATGGAGTCCAACGGCAGCATCGTCATCAAGTCGCTCTTCTCCGGGCTCGTCGACTACGACTCCAGCGGCAAGATCGTCATGGTCAACGCCCAGTCGGTCGACACCAAGGACAACAAGACCTTCACGGTCAAGCTGAAGCCGGGCTGGAAGTTCCACGACGGCACCCCGGTCACCTCCACGTCCTACGTCAAGGCGTGGAACTGGGCCGCGAACCCGGCCAACAAGCAGACCAACAGCGCCTGGTTCGCCGACATCCAGGGCTACGACGACGTCGCCCCGGCCAGCGGCAAGCCGAAGGCGGACAAGATGTCCGGCCTGAAGGTCGTCGACGACAACACCTTCACCATCACGCTGTCGAAGCCGATCCCGTACTTCGTCTACAAGCTCGGCTACGAGGTCTTCGACCCGCTGCCGGAGTCCTTCTACAAGGACCCGACCGCCGCGGGCGAGCACCCGATCGGCAACGGCCCCTACAAGTTCGTCAGCTGGCGCCACAAGCAGTCGATCGAGGTCGCCAAGTACGACGACTACAAGGGCCCGAACGTCGCGAAGAACGGCGGTGTGGTCTTCAAGAACTACGCCAAGCTGGAGACCGCGTACCAGGACCTGAAGTCCGGCAACCTCGACGTGATGCGCCAGGTCGCCCCGCGTGACCTGCCGGTCTACAAGCAGGACCTCGGCGACCGCGCCGTGGACGAGTCGTACTCGGCCATCCAGACCATCGCCGTGGCCTTCTACGCGCCGCAGTGGAAGAACGTCAACGTGAAGGTCCTCCAGGGCCTGTCGATGGCGATCGACCGCGACACCATCACCAAGACCGTCCTGCAGGGCACCCGTGAGCCGGCCACCGGCTGGGTCGCCAAGGGCGTCCTGGGCTACCAGCCGAACGCCGTCGGTGACATCACCAAGTACGACCCGGCCAAGGCCAAGCAGCTCATCAAGGACGGCGGCGGCGTCCCGGGCAACAAGATCTCCATCCAGTACAACGCGGACGGCGGTCACAAGGAGTGGGTGGAGGCCGTCTGCGGCTCCATCACCAAGGCCACCGGCGTGGCGTGCACGGGCGACTCGAAGGCCGACTTCCAGGCCGACACCAACGCGCGTGACAACCACCAGGTCAAGTCGCTCTACCGCTCCGGCTGGGTGCTCGACTACCCCTTCATCTCGAACTTCATCCGCGACCTGTTCGGCTCCAAGGCCGACGGCAACCAGGGTGGCTTCAAGAGCAAGGAGATCGACGACCTCATCGCCAAGGCCGACGCGGCCAAGACGCTGGACGAGTCGGAGAAGCTCTACCAGCAGGTCGAGAAGCAGCTGCCGAACTACATGCCGAGCATCCCGCTCTGGTACTACAAGGTCAACGCGGGCTACTCGGAGAAGGTCACCGACGTCAAGTACAACCAGAGTGGTGACCCGATCCTGACCGGCGTTCAGGTCAAGAAGTAACCGCTGACGACGACAGCGTGTGCCGGGCCGCACCCTTCAGGGGGTGCGGCGCGGCAGCGGCCGACGAACGGCCGGGGGGCCCTTTTCGCCGCGTACGTACGGAATTCTTCGGGAAGCCGCTCGTATGGGGCGAAAAGGGCCTGCCGCTGTGACTGACATGGAGGCACCATGGGGCGCTATGTCGCACGACGACTGCTCCAGATGATCCCGGTCTTCATCGGGACAACCCTGCTGATCTTCCTGATGGTCTACGCTCTGCCCGGCGACCCCGTGCGCGGGCTCTTCGGGGACAAGGCCACCACGCCGCAGGTGATCAACTCACTGCGGCACCAGTACGGCCTCGACAAGCCGGTCCTGGTCCAGTACTGGGACTACATGCGGGGCATCGTCCTGCACTTCGACTTCGGCGACCAGATCGCCAGCGGCCGCCCGGTCACCGACATCCTCGGCGAGGCCTTCCCGGTGACGCTTCGGCTCGCCGGTCTCGCCTTCGCCATCGAGGCCGTCGTCGGCATCGTGCTCGGCGTCGTCGCCGGCATGCGCGCGGGCAAGGCCGCCGACACCGTCATCCTCTTCGTGACGCTGCTGCTGATCTCGGTGCCGGTCTTCGTGCTCGGCTACATCCTGCAGACGGTGTTCGCGATCAACCTGGGCTGGCTGGAGCCGTCGGTCACCGACAGCACCGACCTCAACCAGTTCATCCTGCCCGCCATCGTGCTGGCCAGCGCGTCGCTCGCCTACGTCGCCCGGCTCAGCCGGACCTCGGTCGCCGAGAACCTGCGCGCCGACTACATGCGCACCGCCATCGCCAAGGGCCTGCCCAAGCGCCGGGTGATCGGTGTCCACCTGATGCGCAACTCGCTCATCCCGGTCGTCACCTTCCTCGGCACCGACCTCGGTGCGCTGATGGGCGGTGCGATCGTCACGGAGGGCATCTTCAACATCCACGGCGTCGGCGGCACGATCTACGACTCGATCGTGCGCCGAGAGGGCACCACCCTGGTCGGGCTGGTCACCATCCTGGTCCTCGTGTACCTCTTCTGCAGCCTGATCGTCGACCTGCTGTACGCGGTTCTGGACCCGAGGATCCGTTATGCCTGAGCTGACCACTTCCGCTGACGAAGCCCCCAGCGCCGCCGCGACCGCAGCCGCGGGTGCCGAACTGCCGCAGCCCAAGGCGGAGAAGACCCGCAGCCTGTGGGGTGACGCCTGGCAGGACCTGCGCACCAACTGGGTGTTCATCGTCTCGGCGGTCCTGATCCTGTTGCTGCTGCTGATGGCCGCCTGGCCCAGCCTGTTCACCGGCGGCGACCCGAACAACAAGGACCTGGCCGGGCACTACCTGGCGCACCCGCACTACAGCCACGTCTTCAAGGTCGACTGGCTGGGCTACGACGCCCAGGGCCGCAGCGTGTACGCCCGCGCCATCTACGGCGCGCGCGCCTCGCTGCTGGTCGGTGGCGGCACCACCCTCGCGGTCACCCTGCTCGGCGGCCTGATCGGTATGGTCGCCGGCTACTTCGGCGGCTGGATCGACGCGGTGCTGTCCCGGGTGACCGACATGTTCATGGGCATCCCGTTCCTGCTCGGCGCGCTGGTGCTGCTGAACGCCTTCACCGACCGCACCATCCCGGTCGTCATCCTGGCGCTGGCCTTCCTCGGCTGGACGCAGACGGCCCGCGTCATGCGCGGTGCGGTCATCACCGTCAAGTCCACGGACTACGTGCAGGCCGCCAAGGCGCTCGGCGCCGGGACCAACCGGATCCTCTTCCGCCACGTGCTGCCCAACGCGGTGGCGCCGGTGATCGTCGTCGCCACCATCTCGCTCGGTGTCTACATCGGCGCCGAGGCCACGCTGTCGTTCCTCGGCCTCGGCCTGAACGGCGCCTCGTGGGGCAACGACATCTCCGACGGCGGCAACTCGATCCGCGTGGCCCAGTGGATCATGCTGTACCCGTCGATCCTGCTCAGCATCACGGTGCTGGCGTTCATCATGCTCGGTGAGGCCGTCCGCAACGCCCTCGACCCGAAGACGCGCTGAGGGAGGCGTACGTGACCACCATCGAAGAAGTCACCCCGGTGCCGTCGCCCCGCGACGGCGGGACGGACGGCGGGCCGCTGCTCGACGTGCGTGACCTGCACGTGGAGTTCCACACCCGTGAGGGTGTCGTACGGGCCGTCAACGGCGTCAACTACAGCGTGAGCGCCGGCGAGACCCTCGCCGTGCTCGGCGAGTCCGGCTCCGGCAAGTCCGTGACCGCGCAGGCGATCATGGGCATCCTGGACATGCCGCCGGCGAAGATCCCCCAGGGGGAGATCCGCTTCCGCGGGCAGGACATGCTGACCATGTCCGCCGAGGAGCGCCGCAAGATCCGCGGTCGCCGGATCGCGATGATCTTCCAGGACGCGCTGTCGTCGCTGAACCCGGTGCTGACCGTCGGCTACCAGCTCGGCGAGATGTTCCGCGTCCACCAGGGCCTGTCCAAGAAGGACGCCAAGGCCAAGGCGATCGACCTGATGGACCGGGTGAAGATCCCGGCCGCCGCGGCCCGCGTCAGCGACTACCCGCACCAGTTCTCGGGCGGTATGCGCCAGCGCATCATGATCGCCATGGCGCTGGCCCTGGAGCCGGACCTGATCATCGCCGACGAGCCGACCACGGCCCTCGACGTGACGGTCCAGGCCCAGGTGATGGACCTGCTCGCGGAGTTGCAGCGCGAGTACAATATGGGTCTGATCCTGATCACCCACGACCTCGGTGTCGTCGCCGACGTCGCGGACAAGATCGCGGTGATGTACGCGGGCCGCATCGTGGAGCAGGCGCCCGTGTACGAGCTGTACAAGCGCCCGGCGCACCCGTACACGCGGGGTCTGCTGGACTCGATCCCGCGCCTGGACCAGAAGGGCCAGGAGCTGTACGCGATCAAGGGTCTGCCGCCCAACCTGCTGCGCGTACCGACCGGTTGCGCCTTCAACCCGCGCTGCCCCAAGGCCCAGGACATCTGCCGTACGGAGATCCCGGAGCTGCTGCAGGTCACCGAGCGCGACGGCGGCGAGCTGCCGGGCCGCGCCTCGGCGTGCCACTTCTGGAAGGAGACGATCCATGGCTGAGCTCAGCAAGAACGACGAGCGGCAGGACGCCACGCCGAACGTCTCCGAGGTGGACGTCGTGGAGGCGGGCACCGAGGAGGAGGCGGTCGGCGCCATAGAGGCGCCCGTCCAGCGCGGTGAGCCGATCCTCCAGGTGCGCGACCTGGTGAAGCACTTCCCGCTCACCCAGGGCATCCTGTTCAAGAGGCAGGTCGGCGCGGTCAAGGCCGTCGACGGCATCTCCTTCGACCTGTACCAGGGTGAGACGCTGGGCATCGTGGGCGAGTCCGGCTGCGGCAAGTCCACGGTGGCCAAGCTCCTGATGAACCTGGAGCGGGCGACCGCGGGCCAGATCTTCTACAAGGGCCAGGACATCACCAAGCTGTCCGGGCGTGCGCTGAAGGCGGTGCGCCGCAACATCCAGATGGTGTTCCAGGACCCGTACACCTCGCTCAACCCGAGGATGACGGTCGGTGACATCATCGGCGAGCCCTTCGACATCCACCCCGAGGTGGCTCCGAAGGGCGACCGGCGCCGCAAGGTGCAGGAGCTGCTGGACGTCGTCGGCCTGAACCCGGAGTACATCAACCGCTACCCGCACCAGTTCTCCGGCGGTCAGCGCCAGCGCATCGGCATCGCCCGCGGCCTCGCGCTCAACCCCGAGGTCATCATCTGCGACGAGCCGGTGTCCGCGCTGGACGTGTCGGTGCAGGCGCAGGTGATCAACCTGATGGAGCGGCTGCAGGACGAGTTCAACCTGTCGTACATCTTCATCGCGCACGACCTGTCGATCGTCCGGCACATCTCGGACCGCGTGGGCGTGATGTACCTCGGCAAGATGGCCGAGATCGGCACGGACGAGCAGATCTACGACCACCCGACGCACCCCTACACGCAGGCGCTGCTGTCGGCCGTTCCGGTGCCGGACCCGGACGCCCGCGAGCACCGCGAGCGGATCATCCTCACCGGCGACGTGCCGTCCCCGGCCAACCCGCCCTCGGGCTGCCGCTTCCGCACCCGCTGCTGGAAGGCCCAGGACAAGTGCGCCGAGGAGGTCCCGCTGCTGGCGATCCCCGAGCGTTTCAAGGGCGAGGACTCCCAGGCGGCCCACGAGTCGGCCTGCCACTTCGCCGAGGAGAAGGACATCGTCCACGCGGCGTAGTCCCCTCGACAGCACCACCGCCGATGCCCGGCGCCCCCTCCAGGGTGCCGGGCATCGGTGTTCGCGGGGCCCGACGGGCGTGCATCCGGCTGGAGTGGGGCCGCCCCCGGTGAGGCGTACGGGATACATACGGCTTATGTGCTGATATGTGGGCCGAGCCGTCGGCCGGACCGTGCCGTGTCCCGTACCCGAGGAGGCGCCCATGCGTGCAGGCACCCGCGTGCGGTGGGCCGGCGCGGCGCTGGCGGCGGCCGTGCTGCCGCCGGCCGCGGGGTGCGGCAGCACGACGGGCGCCGGGGCGGGAGTGCTCAGCTCCTCCTGGGGCGACCCGCAGAACCCGCTGGAGCCCGCCAACACCAACGAGGTGCAGGGCGGCAAGGTGCTCGACATGGTCTTCCGCGGCCTGAAGCGGTACGACCCGAGGACCGGCAAGGCCGAGAACATGCTCGCCGAGCGGATCGAGACCACCGACTCGCAGAACTACACGATCACCGTCAAGCCCGGCTGGACGTTCAGCAACGGCGAACCCGTCACCGCGAAGTCCTTCGTCGACGCCTGGAACTACGGCGCGAGCCTGAGGAACAACCAGAAGAACGCGTACTTCTTCGGCTACATCGACGGCTACGACAAGGTCCACCCCACCAGCGGCGCACAGAGCGCAAACACGCTCGCCGGGCTCAGGGTCACCGGGCCGCGGACCTTCACCGTCCGGCTCGGCCAGAAGTTCTCCACCTTCCCCGACACCCTCGGCTACGCCGCCTTCGCCCCGCTGCCCCGCACCTTCTTCACCGACCACAAGGCCTGGCTCGACAGGCCCGTCGGCAACGGCCCGTACACCATCGAGTCCTACACCAAGGGCGCGCAGATGTACCTGAAGAAGTGGGACCGCTACCCCGGGCCGGACAAGGCGCTCAACGAGGGCGTGACCCTCCTCGTCTACACCGACAACAACACCGCGTACACCGACGTCCTGGCCGGCAACCTCGATTTGGTCGACGACATCCCCGCCAGCCAGCTCAAGAACGTCACCTCCGACCTGAACGGCCGCTACATCAACACCCCGGCCGGCATCATCCAGACCCTCGCCTTCCCGTTCTACGACGAGGCCTGGAACACCGACGGCGCCCGCAAGGTCCGCACCGGCCTGTCCATGGCCATCGACCGGGCGCAGATCACCAAGACCCTCTTCCGCGGCACCCGCACCCCCGCCACCGACTGGACCTCACCGGTGCTCGGCACGGACGGCGGCTTCCAGGCCGGACTGTGCGGCAGGACCTGCGCGTACGACCCCGCCGAGGCCAGGAAGCTGGTCAAGGAGGGCGGCGGGCTGCCCGGCGGCCAGGTGCGGATCACGTACAACGCGGACACGGGCTCGCACAAGGAGTGGGTGGACGCCGTGTGCAACTCCATCAACAACGTGCTCGGCAACGACCGCGCGTGCGTGGGCAACCCGGTCGGCACCTTCGCCGACTTCCGCAACCAGATCTCCCGGCACCGCATGCCGGGCCCCTTCCGGGCCGGCTGGCAGATGGACTACCCGCTCATCCAGAACTTCCTCCAGCCGCTCTACTACACCGACGCCTCCTCCAACGACGGCAAGTGGTCGAACAAGCAGTTCGACCACCTCGTCGACCGGGCCAACGCCGAGACCGGCAAGGCCGCCGCGATCCGGCTCTTCCAGCAGGCCGAGGGCGTCGTCCGCGACAACATGGCCGCCATCCCGCTCTGGTACCAGAACGGCAGCGCCGGCTACTCCGACCGGCTGCACCACGTGGCCCTCAACCCGTTCAGCGTGCCCGTCTACAACGAGATCAAGGTCGGCTGAACCGCCATGGGACGCTACGTCGCCAGACGCCTGCTGCAGATGGTCCCCGTCTTCGTCGGGGCCACCCTGCTCATCTTCCTCATGGTCAACGTGATGGGCGACCCCGTCGCCGGCCTGTGCGGCGAACGCGCCTGCGACACCGCGACGGCCGCCCAGCTCAAGCGGGAGTTCGGCCTCGACAAGCCGCTGTGGCAGCAGTACGCGACCTACATGGGCAACGTCTTCACCGGCGACTTCGGCACCGCCTTCAACGGCCAGCCCGTCACCGAACTGATGGGCGCCGCCTTCCCGGTGACCATCCGGCTGACCGTCGTCGCGATCGTCTTCGAGATCGTCATCGGCATCACCCTGGGCGTGGTGACCGGACTGCGGCGCGGCCGGCCCGTGGACACCTCCGTCCTGCTGCTCACCCTGGTCGTCATCTCCGTCCCCACCTTCGTCACCGGCCTGCTCCTGCAACTGCTGCTCGGCGTCAAGTGGGGCTGGATGCGGCCGTCCGTGCCGCCCGAGGCCTCCTTCGACGAGCTGATCGTGCCCGGCCTGGTCCTCGCCTCCGTCTCCCTCGCCTACGTCACCCGGCTGACCCGCACCTCCATCGCCGAGAACCGGCGCGCCGACTACGTCCGCACCGCCGTCGCCAAGGGCCTGCCCCGCCGCCGCGTCGTCGTACGGCACCTGCTGCGCAACTCGCTCATCCCCGTGGTCACCTTCATCGGCACCGACATCGGGGCGCTGATGGGCGGCGCCATCGTCACCGAGCGCATCTTCAACATCCACGGCGTGGGCTACCAGCTCTACCAGGGCATCCTGCGCCAGAACACCCAGACCGTCGTCGGCTTCGTCACCGTCCTCGTGCTGGTCTTCCTGGCCGCCAACCTGCTCGTGGACCTGCTGTACGCCGTACTCGACCCGAGGATCCGCTATGCCTGAGCAGCCGCCGCAGTCGCAGCCGTACGAGCCCGAGGGCGCCGTCGCGGGGACCGGCATGGGCGGCGGGATGGACCTCGCGGCGAGCGAGGCGAGCAGCCTGGCACCGGGGCCGGAGGGGGGAGCGGGCGGCGCGGGCCCGGGGGAGCGGCCCCGCTCGCTGTGGTCAGACGCCTTGCGCGACCTGCGCCGCAACCCCGTCTTCCTGCTCTCCGCGCTGGTGATCTGCTTCCTCGTCCTCATCGCCGTGTGGCCCTCCCTCATCGCCCCCGGCAACCCCCTGTCCTGCGACCTGGCCCGCGCCCAGGACGGCCCTTCGCCCGGCCACCCCTTCGGCTTCGACGGCCAGGGCTGCGACGTGTACACGCGCACCGTGCACGGCGCCCGCGCCTCCGTCACCGTCGGCGTCTGCGCCACCCTCGGCGTCGCGGTCCTCGGCTCCGTGCTCGGCGCCCTCGGCGGCTACTTCGGCGGCGCGTGGGACGCGGTCCTGTCCCGGGTCACCGACATCTTCTTCGCCATCCCGGTCGTCCTCGGCGGCCTGGTCCTGCTGTCCGTCGTCACCAGCAACACCGTCTGGCCCGTTGTCGGGTTCATCGTGCTGCTCGGCTGGCCGCAGATCTACCGCATCGCCCGCGGCTCCGTCATCACCGCCAAACAGCACGACTACGTGCAGGCCGCCCGCGCCCTCGGCGCCTCCGACACCCGCATCCTGCTGCGCCACATCGCGCCCAACGCCGTCGCCCCCGTGATCGTGGTCGCCACCATCGCGCTCGGCACGTACATCGCCCTGGAGGCGACCCTGTCCTACCTCGGCGTCGGGCTGAAACCGCCGAGCGTGTCCTGGGGCATCGAGATCTCCGCCGCCTCGCCCTACGTCCGCAACGCCCCGCACGCGCTGCTGTGGCCCGCCGGCGCGCTGGCCCTCACCGTTCTGGCCTTCATCATGCTCGGCGACGCGGTCCGCGACGCCCTCGACCCGAAGCTGAGGTGACGGCGCGATGCTGCTCGAAGTCCGCGCCCTGCACGTGGAGTTCCGCACCCGCGACGGCGTCGCCCACGCCGTCAACGGCGTCACCTACCAGGTGGACGCGGGCGAGACCCTCGCCGTGCTCGGCGAGTCCGGGTCCGGCAAGTCCGTGACCGCGCAGGCGGTCATGGGCATCCTCGACATGCCGCCCGGCCGCATCACTGCCGGCGAGATCCTCTTCCAGGGCCGTGACCTGCTGAAGCTGCCGGAGGAGGAGCGGCGCAGGGTCAGGGGGGCCGGGATCGCGATGATCTTCCAGGACGCGCTGTCCGCCCTCAACCCGGTGCTCACCGTGGGCGACCAGCTCGGCGAGATGTTCACCGTGCACCGGGGCATGTCCCGAAGGGACGCGCGGGCGAAGGCGGTCGAGCTGATGGACCGGGTGCGCATCCCGGCCGCCGCCCAGCGCGTCCGCGACTACCCGCACCAGTTCTCCGGCGGTATGCGCCAGCGCATCATGATCGCCATGGCGCTGGCCCTGGAGCCGGACCTGATCATCGCGGACGAGCCGACCACCGCCCTCGACGTGACGGTGCAGGCCCAAGTCATGGACCTGCTCGCAAAGTTGCAGCGCGAGTTCGACATGGGCCTCATCCTGATCACCCACGACCTGGGCGTGGTCGCCGACGTCGCGGACAGGATCGCGGTGATGTACGCGGGCCGCATCGTGGAGAGTGCCCCGGTCCACGCCCTCTACAAGGCGCCCGCGCACCCCTACACACGCGGCCTGCTCGACTCCATCCCGCGCCTGGACCACAAGGGCCAGGAGCTGTACGCCATCAAGGGCCTGCCGCCCAACCTCACGCGCATCCCCTCCGGCTGCGCCTTCCACCCGCGCTGCCCGATGGCCCGGGACGTGTGCCGCACGGACGTACCGCCGCTGTACGAGGTGGACGAACAGCGCGGCTCCGCCTGCCACTTCTGGAGGGAGTGCCTGGATGGCTGAGCCGCTGCTGGAGGTCGCCGGGCTGGTCAAGCACTACCCGCTCACCCAGGGCATCCTGTTCCGCAAACAGGTCGGCGCGGTCAGGGCCGTCGACGGCGTCGACTTCGTCCTCGGCCGGGGCGAGACGCTGGGCATCGTGGGCGAGTCGGGCTGCGGCAAGTCCACGGTGGCCAAGCTGCTGTGCCACCTGGAGCGGCCCACGGCCGGACAGATCCGCTACCGCGGCGAGGACGTCACGAAACTCTCCGGGCGCGCGCTGAAGGCGGTGCGCCGCAACATCCAGATGGTGTTCCAGGACCCGTACACCTCGCTCAACCCGAGGATGACGGTGGGCGACATCATCGGCGAACCGTACGAGATCCACCCCGAGGTGGCCCCGAAGGGCGAGAGGCGCAGGAGGGTCCAGGAGCTGCTGGACGTGGTGGGCCTGAACCCGGAGTACGTCAACCGCTACCCGCACCAGTTCTCCGGCGGTCAGCGCCAGCGCATCGGCATCGCCCGCGGCCTCGCCCTGCGCCCGGAGATCATCGTCGCGGACGAGCCGGTCTCCGCGCTGGACGTGTCCGTGCAGGCCCAGGTGATCAACCTGATGGAGCGGCTCCAGGCCGAGTTCGACCTCTCCTACGTCTTCATCGCGCACGACCTGTCCATCGTGCGGCACATCTCCGACCGGGTCGGCGTCATGTACCTGGGCCGCATCGTGGAGACCGGCACGGACGAGCAGATCTACGACCACCCGACGCACCCCTACACGCAGGCGCTGCTGTCGGCCGTCCCGGTGCCGGACCCGGAGGCACGCGAGCACCGCGAGCGGATCATCCTCACCGGCGACGTGCCGTCCCCGGCCGCCATCCCCTCCGGCTGCCGCTTCCGCACCCGCTGCTTCAAGGCCCGCGAGCGCTGCGCGCGGGAGGTTCCGCTGCTGGCGGTCCCCGAGGAGTTCCGCCACGAGGGCGGCCCGGCGGCCCACGACTCCGCCTGCCACTTCGCGGCGGAGCGGCGGACCGTGCGTTGACATCCGGGAAACCTCACGGAAACGGCTCCGAGACGCGCGGGCGGCAGGCTGTGACCGTACGGCCGTGCGGGTGCCGTTGGCGGGCCGGGCGCGCGATTCCCTTGCGGGGCAGGCGCGCCCGGCCCGTCGCCGTGTCCGCTCAGCCGCCGAGGCCGAGGGACCGCTTGAGGAAGTCCACCTGGAGCAGGAGCAGGTTCTCCGCGACCTGTTCCTGCGGGGTCATGTGGGTGACCCCGGACAGCGGAAGCACCTCGTGCGGCCGGCCGGCGGCGAGCAGCGCCGAGGAGAGCCGCAGCGCGTGGGCGACCACCACGTTGTCGTCGGCGAGGCCGTGCACGATCATCAGCGGGCGGTGCGGTCCGGCGGGTGCGGACAGGCCGCCGTCGCCGGTGACGAGGGAGGAGTGCTCGTAGGGCTGCGGGTCCGCGGCCGGGTCGCCCAGGTACCGCTCGGTGTAGTGGGTGTCGTAGAGGTGCCAGTCGGTGACGGGGGCGCCGGCGATGCCCGCGTGGAAGACGTCGGGGCGGCGCAGCACGGCGAGGGCGGAGAGGTAGCCGCCGTAGGACCAGCCGCGGATCGCCACCCGGTCGAGGTCGAGCGGATGGGACTTGGCGAGGTCCTGGAGGGCTTCGATCTGGTCGTCGAGGGTGACCGTGAAGTCGTGGTGGATCGCCTTCTCCCAGGCGGGGGAGCGGCCGGGGGTGCCGCGGCCGTCGGCGACGACCACCGCGAAACCCTGGTCGGCGAACCACTGGGAGGTGAGGTACGCGTTGTGCGCGGCCATCACACGGGAGCCGTGCGGGCCGCCGTAGGGGTCGAGGAGGACCGGCAGGGGGGCGGCTGTGGCCGTGTCACGGGGGTAGTCCGTTGGCATAAGCACGGCGCACGGAATTCGGCGTGCGCCCCCCTGGGTGAGGGTCACGCGCGGGGAGATGCCGGGCTTTTCGGCGTACGAGGCGATCTCCGCCACCTGCTCACCGCCGCGCAGCACCCGCACCCGCGACCCCGGCCGGTCCAGCGTCGCCGACACCAGCACAGTCACGTCCCCGGCGCGCACGGCCGTGTGCACGCCGGGCTCCTGGCTGACGCGCTCCACGCCCAGCTCGTTGACCCGGTAGACGTGCGTCTCGCCGGTCTCCGCCTCGGCGGCCTCCTCGCCCGCCGAGGCGGAGACCAGCACGTCCCCCTCCCCGACGTCGAGCACGGCACGCAGGTGCAACTGGGCGCCGGTGAGCGGGCGTTCACCGACCGCCAGGACCCGGGCGCCCCCTTCGTCCACGATGCGTACGAGTTGTCCCGAGGGGCTCCAGCAGGGCGTGCCGGGGAAAAGATCAAGCCAAGTTCGATCTTCGTCCGCGTGCACCATGCGGGTGGCCCCGGACTCGGGGTCCACGGCCAGGTACAGCTGGCTGCGCTGGTCCCGCGCCTGCACCAGGAGCAGCGGCGCACCCGCCGCTGACCAGTGCACACTCGCCAGATACGGGTAGCGGGCCCGGTCCCAGGCGACCTCCGTGCGGGTCCCGTCCAGCCCGATCACGAACAACCGTACGTCGGCGTCGGGCGTCCCCGCGGCCGGGTAGCGGACCTGGCGGGGCTCCCGCTCGGGGTGCGCCGGATCGGAGATCCACCACTGCCGCACCGGCGCTTCGTCCGCGCGCGCCACCAGCAGCCGGTCCGACTCCGGTGCCCACCAAAAGCCCCGGTGGCGGTGCATCTCCTCGGCCGCGATGAACTCCGCGAGCCCGTAGGTCACGGACTCGGACTCGGGCTCGGCGAGCGCCCGGTCGCCGTCGCCCTCGGCGCCCACCACGCGCAGGGCGCCGCCGGCGACGTAGGCGACGTGCCGCCCGTCCGGGGCGGGGCGCGGGTCGATCACCGGCCCCGGGACGGGCAGTTCGCGCGCCGTCCCCGCCCGCAGCTCGGCCGTGAACAGCCGTCCTGACAAGGCGAAAGAAGCCAATTCCACGGCGGTGTCGGTGGCGTAGGCCACGATTCCGGCACCGCCCTCGCGGGTGCGTTCACGGCGCGCGCGTTCCTCGGGCGAGAGGTCCTCCAGGGAGCCGCCGAGGAGGGCGCGCGGGTCGGCGGCCACGCGCTCCGTGCCCTCCGTGAGGTCGAGGACCCGCAGTGAACTGGCCCGATCCGTACCGGAGTCGGAGCGCAGGAACACGACGCGGGAGGCGTCGGGGGCGACGGCGAAGGCGCGCGGCGCGCCGAGCGTGAACCGCTGGGTGCGTGCGTGCTGCCGGGGGAAGGAGACAGGCTCGGTCGTCATACCAAGACCATATTGGCCATGCGCCCCCTTGTGCGGCCGTGCGCCGACCGATGCGCGCGTGCGGATAGTTATGATCGTTAGCGCATAGTGGGTATGAACCCGCTGACCGTTGCTTGGATTTATCTGCCCCCATAGTTCGACCCCCCGACACCCCCCGCGTCCTGGGATCTTTGGAGGTGAGCCGCCGTGGCACTCTCGATTTCGGCGGTGGTGCTGCTGGCGATCATCGTCTTCTTGTTGATCAAGAAGTCAGGGCTGAAGGGAGGTCACGCGGTCGTGTGCGTCCTCCTGGGCTTCTACCTGGCCTCCTCGACAGTCGCCCCCACGATCAGCGAACTCACCAAGAACGTGGCGGGGATGATCGGCAGCTTGAAGTTCTGAGGCGGCGCGGTGGGCCGAGGCCCGCCGGCTCCGCCGGACGAGCCTCGCGCCGTCATTCCCCGGACGCGTACGGAACGAAGCCCGCCCAGGCGGACGGCCCGAACGCCAGACGGGGGCCGCCCCCGGTGTACTTCGAGTCGCGGACGTGGACGGTGGTGGGGTCGGCGGCGACCTCCAGGCAGGAGTCGCCTTCTGCGCCGCTGCTGTAGCTGCTCTTGAACCAGTCCAGCGCGACTTCCACGCAGGAGTCGCCGTCCGGGCCACTGCTGTAACTGCTCTTGTACCAGGCCAGGCTGGAGCTGTCCGTGGCAGAGGACTTGCGGATCATGTGTCTCCAAGCATGCGCTCGATGAAGGCCAGCGTCTCTTCGGGCGGAAGAGCCTGCGCTCGGATGGTGCCATACCGCATTTCGAGGATTCGCAGTTGCCTTGGATCGGAGATCGGACGACCGTTGAAGGCGCCGTCCGAACGTCCCACCGCACTGCCGTCCTCGAACTTCAGCAGCTCAATCCTGCCGCTCATGCCTGGATGGGCCACGCTGTTCATGGGCATGACCTGAAGCGTGACGTTGGTCAGCCGCCCGGCTTCCAGTAGGCGCTCAAGCTGCTGCTTACGCACCATTGTGCTCCCGACCCTGCGGCGGAGCGTCGCCTCTTCCAGGACGAAGCCGAGAGCAGGGGCGGGGGACCGCTCGAAGACGGACTGCCGCGCCACCCGAGCGGCTACGCGCCGCTCCAAGTCGTCCGGCGAGTAGGCGGGCTGCCAGGACTCAAGCAGGGCCCGGGTGTACTCGGACGTCTGCAGCAACCCCGCGATGTTGCTGCACTCGTACACCCCGATCTCCACCGCCCGCGCCTCCATCTGAGCAAGATCCCGCACCTTCTTCGGGTACCGGACCCTCTTCACGTCCTCCTTCATCGCCGCGATGAGGCCGCCCGCGTTCAGGACCTCGTCCGCCATGTCCAGGTACTCGGGGCGCGGGATCCGTTTTCCCGCCTCGATCTTGTAGACCAGGTCCTCCCCGTACCCGACGGCCACCGCGAACTCACCGGCCCGCAGGCCCGCCGCCTCCCGCCGCAGCTTCAACTGCCGTCCCACGGTGGCCACGACCGCGAGTGCCCAGTCGTCGTCCGGGTCCACCTCCCAGCCCGGCTCGTCCGTCTCCTCCACCGCACTGTCCACCGACATCCGCGCCCCTCCTGGTGCCATCGCCTCACCCGTAGGAACGCCGGCGACATCCTGGACAGCACTGGACAAGCCCTGGACAGTCACTCTACGCAACGGGTCAATCACTCCTCACGGTAAGCCGCAGCGGCCACGCTGAGTGACGTGAATCAGGAAATCGCCGCGCCCCGCGACCAACTGGACGCCCCGGTACGCAACTTCAGCGTGCTGCTGTCCTCCACGCCGCGAGGCGCTCGCCTCGCCCGGCTGCTCGCGGCCGACCAGCTCCGCGAGTGGAGCATCCACGGCACCCCCTGCGAGGCGGCACGCCACCTCGTCGCGGAGCTGGCGGCGAACGCGGCCACGCACGGCCGCCTGCCCGGCCGCAGCTTCCGCCTCACGCTCTACGTGGTGGGGCGCACGCTCCGCATCGAGGTGACCGACACGCGCGGTGACCGGCTCCCTGTGCTGCCCGAGCCGGAACCCGACGCCGATTCCGGCCGCGGCCTGCTGCTCGTCGACGCCCTCGCCGACCGCTGGGGCGTCGCCGAAGGCCGCTTTCCGCGCAAGACGGTCTGGGCCGAACTGCGCCTGCCGTGACCAGAACTCGTGTTCTCGCGTTATCGAAGTGACAAGAATCCAGTATTTTAAGAACGAACAAGGAACCGCATGGTCAACTCGTCCCACGAGGCGATGCACCGCATCTTCCAGGAGTACCCCGGCTTGTTCGCCGGAGTGTCCAAGGTCCTGGGTCTTCCGTTCGTCCAGCCCACGTCCATGGCGGTTCTGCCGACGGATCTCACCGAGATCCAGCCCGTCGAGCGCCGGGTCGACACGCTTTTGCGTTTCGACTCGGAGGGCGACGAGTCACTCCTGGTGGCCGTGGAGGCGCAGCGGGGGAAGGACCCTGGCAAGCCCGCCAGCTGGGCGTACTACCTGTCCTACCTCTACACGAAGTACAAGGTGCCGCCCTTGCTGCTCGTCGTCTGTCAGGACCGGGCCACGGCCGAGTGGGCCTCCCGGCCGGTGGCCATCGGCCCCCGGGAGTGGCCCGCCCTCACGCTGCGCCCCCTGGTGGCCGGGCCGCACAACATGCCCGTGATCACCGACCCGGCCGAGGCCCGTGAGGATCTGGCACTGGCCACGCTGTCCGTCATCACCCACGCGAAAGAACCGGCCGTCGATGGGATACTGAAGGCGCTGTCCGCTGCTCTGCGGGACGTGCCCGAAACGTTCGCCGGTCCGATCATCGAATTCACCGCACAAGGCCTGGGCGGCAATCGCCCGGCCGCAGAAACCTGGAGGAACCTGGTGGCCGTGGATCTCTCCTTCTACAAGTCGTACCTCGCCCAGGAAGTCCGTGCGGAAGTTCGTGCGGAAGTCCAGGACGAAGTCCGTGCGGAAGTTGCCGAAGAAGTCCGTGCGGAAGTTGCCGAAGAAGTCCGTGCGGAAGTTGCCGAAGAAGTCCGTGCGGAAGGCCGTGTCCAGAAGGGCGCCGAAGACATCCTGCTCGTCCTTGAGACCCGTGGGCTCGACGTGCCCGGCGCGGTCCGGGAGCGGGTCACCGCCTGTGACGATCCCGAGCTGCTGCGACGCTGGCTCACCCGTGCCGTGACCGTGCCGGTTGCCGAACAGATCTTCGAGTAGCGGATCTCCGGGAGGCGCGGGGCGGGTCGGCCCCGGACCCGTCCCGCGTCGCTTCGCGTCCCGTGCCTCGTAGGGTGGAGGCATGACGGAACTCCCCGATCGGCGTCTGCTGCTGGTGCACGCGCATCCCGACGACGAGTCGATCAACAACGGCGCGACCATGGCACGCTACGCGGCCGAGGGCGCGCTGGTGACGCTGGTGACCTGCACGCTGGGGGAGCGGGGTGAGGTCATCCCGGACGGGCTGCGGCACCTGGGCGGGGCCGCGCTCGGTGCGCACCGGCGGCAGGAGCTGACCGCCGCCATGGGGGAACTGGGAGTCGCGGACGTCCGGCTGCTCGGTGGCGCCGGACGCTACCGGGACTCCGGGATGATGGGCCTCGCGGACAACGACGACCCGGACTGCTTCTGGCAGGCCGACGTCGACTCGGCCGCCGAGCACCTCGTCGCCGTGATCCGTGAGGTACGCCCGCAGGTCCTCGTCACCTACGACGAGAACGGCGGCTACGGCCACCCCGACCACATCCAGGCCCACCGAGTCGCCATGCGCGCACTCGACCTCGCCGCCGACCCCGCCGTACGCCCCGACCTGGGCGCACCCTGGCGGATCGCCAAGGCGTACTGGAACCGGGTGCCGCGTTCCGTCGGCGAGGCCGCCTTCGCACGGCTCGGCCAGGAACTGCCCGGCCTGCCCTTCGCCAAGGCCGCCACCCTCGACGACGTCCCCGGCGTCGTCGACGACGAGCGGATCACCGCCCGCATCGAGGGCGGCACCGCCCACGCCGCAGCCAAGGCCGCCGCCATGCGCGCCCACGCCACCCAGATCGAGGTGGCCGAGCCGTACTTCGCGCTTTCCAACGAGCTCGCGCAGCCCCTGCTCACGACCGAGTACTACGAGCTGGTGCGCGGCGAGCGGGGCGACGCGGGCGCCGACGGCGACCCGGGCGGCGTCGAGAGCGACCTGTTCGCGGGGATCGGAGAAGGGGCAGCACGCCGATGAGCACGTCCGGACGCCGGCCCGCGCAGAGCGGCGGCGGTTCCATGCTGGCCCAGCCCCTCAAGCCGCCCTCCGCCGGACGGGCCGCCGCCTACCTGGGGCTGTTCGTGCTCGGCGCGGTGGTCGCCATCGCCGGGGCGCTGGTGCAGGCCGCCTGGTTCCCCGGCGGGCTGCTGCTCGCCCTCGCCGGCTCGGCGGGACTCTTCCTCGGCGGGGCTCGGGCCATGCGCGGCCGAGGCGGGGCAGTGGCGGGCGCGGCCGGCTGGCTGATCTCCGTCATGCTGCTCACCGCGAGCCGGCCGGAAGGCGACTTCTTCTTCGCCGCCGGTGGCGGCTCCTACCTGTTCCTGCTCGGCGGCATGGCCGTGGCTGTGATCTGTGCCACCTGGGGCGGTGGAAGGCAACCGGACGGCCGCGACGACCGACTTGGCGAGTGACGTACTGCTTCTTTCCCAAGTCCCCGTGCGGGTCCGGTGTGGGTTTCCCCGGCGGTCCCGGGATAAGGGCCTGAAGTGGCCAGTATGGTGGTGCGCGCCGCCGAGCTTCCCCCAAACGCTCGACTGCGCTCGTGCAGGGGGGACCCCCACGCGAGTGAGGTCGTGACGGGCGGCGGAGCCAACCGGGAGAACCTGCCTTGAGTCGTGAAACTGACACTCCGTCCTCCGGGCCCAACGGGCGCGGTGGAGCCGCCTACCCCTCGGGGACCCCGCCGTACGGTGTGCCGGCGCCCTCCGACGACGGTGCGGACGCGGGCCGTTCGGGCACGCATGCGGAGGAACGCAAGACCGAGACCACGCTGACGACCCGGATCCGGATCAACATCCCCGGATCCCGGCCGATTCCGCCGGTGGTCGTACGCAAGACCGTCGCCGAGGGCGGCGAAACCGAGAAGTCCGGGACCGCCCGGACCGAGGGGCCTCAGGGGACCCGGGGGGCAGACGGGTCAGGCGACCGGTCGGCCGCCTACGGGGCCCTGCCGGGCGACGGCAGCGGCGTGACCGGCTTCTCCGGGAGCAGCGGTGACGGCGGCCTGCGCGGTGACGGCGTCCGCGGTGACGTATGGCCCTCGGACACCGCCCCGGCGCACTCCGGCGGCGGCAGCGAGACGTCCGGCGCCGGACCCGCGGCCCCGGCCGGGGAGAAGCCGACCAGCGACTGGTTCGCGCCCCGCAAGTCCGCCCCGGCCAAGGGCGGTCAGGGCGTCGGCGCCACCAACGGCGCCGGGATGTCCGGAGGTTCGGACGCGGGCGGCTCCGCGAACGGCACGGGCCCCGCCGGAGGATCCGGTACGAGCGGGTCCGGTACGGGCGTGAACGGCGCCGACGGCCCCGGCGGTGCGCGGCCGGGAGCCGGCGGGCGCCCCGGTGGTGTCGTCGGCTCCATGCGGGCGCCCGGGGGGTCCTCCCGCGCCGGTGGCGGCAAGGGCTCCGGGCTGCCCGGCGCCACGGGTGGCCCGGTCGCCCCGGGGCACGGCGGCGGCACCGGTTCCTTCGACGTCACCGAGGCGCTGGCCGCCGGCCCCCTGGCCGGTGGCCCCCGCCCCGGAGGCGGCCCCTCCGGCGGTCCCCGGCCGGGCGGCGAACCACGCCGGGACGACCTGCCCTTCTTCACAGGCAACGGCCAGAGTGGCCAGAGCGGCGAGAACGGACAGGGCGGCCAGGGCGGACCCCTCGGCCCGGGAGGACCTGGCGTCCCCGGCGCCCCGGGTGGTTTCGACGGTGCGGGTGTCCCCGGCGGCCCGGGTGGCTCGCCCGGCCCCGCCGGACCGACCGGCGGCCCGGTGACCGGGGACGGTCCGCTGCTGCCGGGCGGCGGCGCCCCCGCGCACCGCGCGGGCTCCGGCGTTCCCGGCGCGCCCGCCGCCGCGCACCCGGGGACCGGCCTGCCCGGTGGCGGCCTGAGCGACGACACCGCGATCCTCACCCCGCAGAAGCCCGCCCCCGAGCCGGGCGCCCCTGGGCACGTCCAGCGGCCGGACAACGTCTCCGGACACACCGTCACCAGCGGCATGCCCGTCGTGTCCCCCGGCGACGGCGACCGCGCGGGCGGCGGCGCCGACTCGCCCTTCCGGACCGGCACGGGCGGCCCGCGGCCGGGGGCGCCCACGCCACCGAAGTCGCCCGGGACCGGCGGGCAGAGCGCAGCTCCGGCCGGGAAGCCCGCCAAGGGGGCCAAGGCGCCCAAGAAGAAGGGCCGCAGCAAGGTCGCGCTGCTCGGCGGCCTGGTGGTCGTCGTCGCGGGCGTCGCCTACGGCGCGGGCCTGCTGATGAACCACTCCGACGTCCCCAAGGGCACCACCGTGCTCGGCGTGGACATCGGCGGCGGCAGCCGCGACGACGCGGTCAAGAAGCTCGACGACACCTTCGGTAAGCGCGAGAAGCAGCCGCTGAAGCTGTCCGTCGACGGCAGGACGGTCGCCCTCAGGCCCGACCAGGCCGGGCTCCAGCTCGACACCCAGGCGACGGCGAGCGCGGCGGCGCAGAGCGACTACAACCCCGTCTCCGTCATCGGCTCCCTGTTCGGCAACCACCGGGTGGTCGACCCGCGGATGCCCGTCGACGAGGAGAAGCTCCAGGCCGCGCTGCAGAACGCGGCGGGCGGCGCCGGTTCGGCCACCGACGGCACCATCCGCTTCGAGCCGGGCAAGGCCGTCGCGGTGTACGGCAAGGCGGGCAAGGGCATCGACGCCGGCCGTTCCGTGCAGGCGGTCGAGCAGGCGTACCGCACCCAGGTGGAGACGGGCACGGCCACGCCGGTCCCGGTCCCGACCACCACCCGGCAGCCGACGGTCTCCAACGCCGAGGTCGACCGGATGATGAAGCAGTTCGCCGAGCCGGCGATGTCGGCCAAGGTGACGGTGGTCGCGGGCGCGCACCCCCTTCCGATGAGTCCGCAGAAGTCGCTGTGGAAGTTCCTCGGGGTCAAGGCGGTCGACGGCAAGCTCGTCGAGTACTACGACCAGGAGAAGCTCAAGCAGCTCTACGGCGGCGCCTTCGACGGGGTGCTGATCACCCGGGGCAACGGGCAGAAGACGCCCGTCACGGTCCAGGACGTGATCGCCGCCCTGCGTCCGGCGCTGGTGAGCAAGACCAACCGGGTCGGCGTCATCGCCCTCAACCCCAGCTAGAGCCGACTGGTCCCGGCCGAGGGGCCGCCGGAGCGCACCCGCGCCCCGGCGGCCCCTCAGCCGTATCGCCCCTCGGTGATACCGCCGCATCGCCGCCGCTCCCGTACGCCCGTGTCGCCGCATCGCCGCCGCTCCCGTACGCCCGTGTCGCCGCATCGCCGCCGCCCCCGTACGCCCGTGTCGCCGCTGTCACCCGTCCCGCATGACATCTGTCATCCCCTGGTCAGGACCCCCGACACTGCCGTCCGGCCGCGCCCCCGGCGACCATGGGGACATGACGACGACAGCGGAGACCACCACCGCGACCGCGGTGGTGGCGTTCGACCAGGTGACCAAGAGCTACGGGAACGTACGGGCCGTGGACGGGCTGAGCCTCGCCCTGTACCCGGGGGAGACCGTGGCGCTGCTCGGCCCGAACGGCGCGGGCAAGTCGACCACCCTCGACCTGCTGCTCGGCCTCAAGAACCCCGACAGCGGATCCGTCACCGTCTTCGGGACCGGCCCCCGCGAGGCGATCGTCGCCGGCCACGTGGGCGCCATGCTGCAGAGCGGCGGACTGATGGAGGAGGTCACCGTCGCCGAGCTGGTCAAGCTCGGCCGCGCCCTGCACCCGCGGCCCTACAAGCTGGACGACGTGCTGGCCCGCGCCGGGATCACGCAGATCGCCGACCGCAAGGTCAACAAGCTCTCGGGCGGCCAGGCCCAGCGCGTCCGCTTCGCGCTGGCCACCGCCGGTGACAGCGACCTGATCGTCCTGGACGAGCCGACCACCGGCATGGACGTCTCCGCCCGCCAGGCCTTCTGGGCCACCATGCGCGAGCAGGCCGACCAGGGCCGTACGGTCCTGTTCGCCACCCACTACCTGGAAGAGGCCGACGCCATCGCCGACCGCGTGCTGGTGCTGCACCGGGGCAGGCTGCTGGCCGACGGCACCGCCGCCGAGATCAAGGCCAAGGCGGGCGCCCGGCGGATCGCCTTCGACCTGGAGGGCGCCGTCGAGGAGTCCGCCCTGCGCGGCCTGCCCTTCCTGACCTCGTTCGACGTGTCCGGCCAGACCGTCCGCATCCAGTCCTCCGACGCCGACGCGACCGTCCACGCCCTGTACGGGCTCGGTGTCTACCCCCGCAACCTGGAAGTCGCCGGGCTCGGCCTGGAGCAGGCGTTCGTCGCCATCACCGAGGCCGAGGAGGCCAAGCAGTCGTGAACAGCCTGATCAAGCTGGAACTCGCCCGTGCCCTGCGCAACCGCAAGTTCCTGTTCTTCTCGGTGCTCTACCCCTCGATCCTGTTCCTGATCATCGCCGGGCAGGCCGACGGCGCCACGAAGGTCGACGGCACCGGCCTGACCCTGCCGACGTACATGATGGTCTCCATGGCCTCCTTCGGCGCCCTGACCGCCGTGCTCATGGGCAACAGCGAGCGCATCGCCAAGGAGCGCGAGAGCGGCTGGGTGCGGCAGCTGCGGCTGACCACGCTGCCGGGGCGCGGCTACGTCTTCGCGAAGACCGCCAGCGCGGCCGTGGTCAGCCTGCCGTCCATCGTCGTCGTCTTCGTGGTCGCCGCCGTCGTCAAGCAGGTCCGCCTCGACGCCTGGCAGTGGCTCGCCCTCACCGCCGCGATCTGGGCCGGCAGCCTGGTCTTCGCCGCGCTCGGCGTCGCCATCGGCTACCTCGCCAGCGGTGACGCGGTCCGCCCGATCACCATGATCGTCTACTTCGGCCTGTCGCTGCTCGGCGGCCTGTGGATGCCCTCGACCACCTTCCCGCAGTGGCTCCAGGACATCGCGAAGTGGCTGCCCACGCACGCGTACGCTGCTCTGGGGCAGGCCATCGAACAGAGCCAGGCCCCGCACGCCAAGGACATCGCCATCCTGGTCGTCTTCTTCGCCCTGTTCGCGGGCGGCGCGGCCTGGCTGTACCGGAAGGACACGCTGAAGGCGTGAGCGTCATGACGGAAGACCGATCCCAGGCGGCCCGCGAGCAGCGGCTGCTGCGCATGGGCGAGCCGGCCCGCAACCTGGGCGAGGCCTGGCGCAAGCTGGTGTGGATCATGCCCTGGCTGATCTTCCTCAGCTCGCCGGTGCGCGACCTGACCGGAGGCGCGCACACGGCGGTGGCCACCGCGGGCGGCTGGGCCGGCCTGGCCGCCTTCACCGGGACCTACCTGGCCCTGATCTTCCGCAACATGGGCCGGCCCTTCCCGCAACCGGTCCTCGTCTGCCTGGTCGCCGTCCTCGGGGTCCTCGCCGTGGTGCTGTGCCTGACCCTCGGCGGCGAATGGGTCGGCCTGTTCGTGTACGTCGCGGTGGTGTGCGGCACGGCCTTCCCGCTGCGCGTCGCCTACTGGACGATCCCGCTGACCACCGCGGTGATGGTGGCCGTCGGCCGGCTCGTCGGCGCGGGGGACATGTGGACGATGGTCCTGCTGGTGCTGCTCGTCGGCTTCGCGATGACCGGCGTACGGCAACTGGTGCGCACGACGGTCGAACTGCGCCAGGCCCGTGCCACCGTCGCCCAGCTCGCCGCCAACGAGGAACGCCTGCGTCTCGCCCGTGACCTGCACGACCTGCTCGGCCACTCGCTCTCCCTGATCACGCTGAAGAGCGAGCTGGCCGGGCGGATGCTCCCCGGCCACCCGGACAAGGCCGCCCAGCAGGTCGCCGACATCGAGCAGGTCAGCCGGCAGGCCCTGGTCGACGTGCGCGAGGCCGTCACCGGCTACCGGCGGCCCCGCCTGGCCCCGGAACTGGCCGGTGCACGGGTCGCGTTGACGGCGGCCGGGGTGAGCCCCGACCTGCCCGCCGAGCCCGACCTCACCGGCGTCCCCGAGGAGAGCGAGGCCACGCTCGCCTGGGCGCTGCGCGAGGCCGTCACCAACGTGGTGCGGCACAGCGGCGCCCGGCGCTGCGCGGTCGAGGTCGTCCGCCGCCAGACCCTGGACGGCCCGATGCTCGAACTGTCCGTGGAGGACGACGGCTCGGGCGGTGCCGGAAACGGGCCCGGCAACGGCCTGACCGGCCTTCAGGAGCGGCTGGAGAAGGCGGGCGGCATGCTGGAGGCGGGCCGCTCCGGCCGCGGCTTCCGCCTCGTCGCCCGGGTGCCGGCCGCCGTACCGGGACACGTAGTATCCCCGGCATGAGCAGCACGATCAGAGTTCTCCTCGCCGAGGACCAGTCGATGGTCCGCGAGGCACTGGCCGCCCTGCTCGGCCTGGAGGACGACATCGAGGTCGTCGCCCAGGTGGCGCGCGGTGACGAGGTCGTGGCCGCCGCGCACGCCCACGGCATCGACGTGGCCCTGCTCGACATCGAGATGCCCGGCTGCACCGGCATCGAGGCGGCGGCCCGGCTCCACAAGGAACTGCCCGCGGTCAAACTGGTCGTCCTCACCACCTTCGGCCGCCCCGGCTACCTGCGCAGCGCCATGGAGGCGGGTGCCGACGCCTTCCTCGTCAAGGACGCCCCGGCCGCCCAGCTCGCCGAGGCCGTGCGCAAGGTGCTGGCCGGGGAGCGGGTCATCGACCCCACGCTCGCCGCCGCGGCCCTCGCGGAGGGCGCCAACCCGCTGACCGACCGCGAACGCGAGGTCCTGCGCGCCGCCGCCGACGGCTCCACCAACGCCGAACTGGCCGCCGCCCTCCACCTCTCCCAGGGCACGGTCCGCAACTACCTCTCCACAGCCATCCAGAAACTGGCGGTGCGCAACAGAGCGGAGGCGGTACGCATGGCGAGGGAGAAGGGCTGGCTGTAAAGGCGCAGGCAGCCCGCCCAGAGGCGCGCGGGGCCGTGTCGATGCGCGGCTCCGCCGCGTGGGCGCGACAAGCCACGACAGTCCCGCACCCGCCCACCGGTCATCCCCGCACGGCGCCCAGGCGCCCCCGTCGGACAGCTCAGTTCAGCCGGGCCCGCGCGGCATGCGCCTCCCCGCGCACCCGCCGGGCGGCATCCTCGTCCACCGCGCCCACGACATCCGCGTAGGCCTCCAGCGCCTCGGCACCGCCGACGAAGTCCCCCCGCTCCACCAGCAGCCGCGCCCGCTCGTACCGCAGCCGTGCCGGGTGCGAGGGCAGCCGCAGGGACAGCTCGACCGCCCACAGCGCCACGTCCGACCGCTCCGGGCGTGCGGCGGCCCACGCGCGGATGTTGTTCAGGACCCGCAGGACGACGGCCAGCGGCTCCGCGGGCACCAGCATCGACTGTTCCAGCGGCGCCCCCGTCGCCCCGGCGACCAGCAGCTCCGCGTCCGCCCCGGTCAGCACCCGGCCTCCGTCGAACGGGTCGGCGAGCACCTGTTCCCCGGCCGTGCCGAGGCCGATCACGAAATGCCCGGGCAGCGCCACCCCGTACACCGGCGCCCCCGCCCGCCGCGCGACCTCCATCCACACCACCGACAGCAGGATCGGCAGCCCGCGCCGCCGCCGCAGCACCGTGTGCAGCAGGGAGGAGTCCAGCCGCTCGTAGTCCGCGGCCGAGCCGCGGAACCCGTGCCGGTCGCCGAGCAGGTCACGCAGGGCCCGTGCCCACGCGAGGGGCCCGCCGGGGCGGTAGAGCAGCTGCCCGGCGAGCCGGTCCAGTTCCAGTTGCGCCGCGTCAAGACCGGCCTCGTCCAGCATGCCGTCGCCCGCCGCGCCCACCAGCAGGCACAGCGCCGCCAGGTCGGGGCGCCGAGCGCGCGCCTCCTCGGCGAAGCGGCGGCGCAGCTCGGCGGACCGGTCGGGCGGTGGGGGACTGGGATGGCGCATCGCGGGCTCGGGTCCTTTCACGAGACGCCGGGCGCGGCCGCCCCCGCCGCCGGGTCCGGCTCGCGGTAGTGGTGGTACGTGTGGTGCGCGGCGAAGCCCAGAGAGGCGTAGAGCGCCCGCGCCGCGGTGTTGTCCGTCTCCACCTGGAGCCAGGCGGCCGACGCGCCCTCGTCCAGGGCCTGCCGGGCGAGCGCGGCCAGGACGGCACGGGCCAGTCCCTGCCGCCGCCGCGCGGGGTCCACCTCGACCGCGGCGAAGGAAGCCCACCGCCCGTCCACGACGCACCGCCCGATCGCGGCCGGCGCGTCCCCGGCCGCCGCGCCCGGAACCGACGCGAACCACACCGAGGGCCCGGTGCCAAGGACCTTCAGGGCCACCTCGCTCACCCCCTTGCGCTGGTAGCGCGCGAGCCACGCCTGGTCGGCCGTGCGGGACAGCACCACCCCGGACGGTTCCGCCAGGTCCCCGGCCGCCCGGTCGGCGACCGGCGCGAGCGCCCCGGTCCACAGTTCGGCGGTGACCTCGCGGAGCCAGCCGCGCCGCTCCAGCTCCGCGCACAGCGACTCCTGCGTGCCCTCGGCGCCGGTGGCGGTCTGGACGTAGGCGGGCAGGCCGCGCTCCTGGTACCAGCGTCGTACGGCGGCCAGTGCCGCGTCGAGCGGGAGGCCGGGGTCGCCGAGCGGCAGGGCGGAGTTGGCCCGGCGGGTGAAGCCGGAGGCCGCCCGCAGCTCCCAGTCGCCGAGCCGCTCGCTCTCCACCGGCTGCCAGGCGCGCGCGGCGACACGCGCGAGTTCGGGGTACGTGGCCGCGGGGCCCCTGCGGCGGGCCGGCGCGGCCGGGACGACCTTTCCGGCCACCAGCGTGGATTCCGCGATCCGGACGGTTTCGCCGTCCTTGCGTGTGATCAGGAGCACACCATTGTTCCATGATGTGAGAACACCGACCGTGTCAGTGAACTTCTCACCCGTGCCCCGAGGTTCGCTCAAGCGCCTTACGGAGACCCGTTTGCCCACGTCAGCAGTGGTGATGCGGACCTCGAGCCGTCCCGTCGCCCAGATTTCCACAGGTCAGTTCACCCCTCCTGTATGGATCATGCCCCGGAACGGAGATACTAGGTGGCGGGCATCGACGACGCCGCGCTCCCGCGCGCCAGGCGGCGGAGCCTGTGGAGGCCCGCCAGCGCCCTATCGAGGAGGAACGACAGCGTGACCTACGTCATCGCGCAGCCTTGTGTCGACGTCAAGGACAAGGCGTGCATCGAGGAGTGCCCGGTCGACTGCATCTACGAGGGCCAGCGGTCCTTGTACATCCACCCGGACGAATGCGTCGACTGTGGTGCCTGTGAGCCGGTCTGCCCGGTCGAGGCGATCTTCTACGAGGACGACACTCCCGAGGAGTGGAAGGACTACTACAAGGCCAACGTCGAGTTCTTCGACGAGCTCGGCTCTCCCGGAGGCGCCAGCAAGCTGGGCCTGATCGAGCGTGACCACCCGGTCATCAGCGCGCTGCCGCCGCAGGGCGAGTAACCGTCCGGCGGTCGCGAGCCTCCCCCAAGTTCTCGGCTTCGCTCGAACAGGGGAGACCGCCATCGCCTCGGTCCCGTACGGCCTGACCGCTTCGAGCGTGTCGGCGGCCGTGCGGGACCGAGGTGTTTTCCGTACGAGAAAGTGAGCCTGATCCCCGTGTCCGCAGTCTCCGACCGACTCCCCACCTTCCCCTGGGACAAGCTGGAGCCGTACAAGAAGACGGCCGCAGCCCACCCCGACGGCATCGTCGACCTGTCGGTCGGCACTCCGGTCGACCCGGTCCCCGAGCTGATCCAGAAGGCGCTGATCGCGGCGGCCGACTCGCCGGGCTACCCGACGGTGTGGGGCACGCCGGAGATGCGCGACGCGATCACCGGCTGGGTCGAGCGCCGGCTCGGGGCGCGCGGGGTCACCCACCGCCACGTCCTGCCGATCGTCGGCTCCAAGGAACTGGTCGCCTGGCTCCCCACCCAGCTGGGCCTGGGCCCCGGCGACACGGTCGCCTTCCCGCGCCTGGCCTACCCGACGTACGAGGTGGGCGCCCGGCTGGCCCGCGCGGAGTACGTGGCCTACGACGACCCGACCGAGCTGGACCCGGCGCACCTGAAGCTGCTGTGGCTGAACTCGCCGTCCAACCCGACGGGCAAGGTCCTGGGCAAGGAGGAGCTGACCCGGATCGTCGCCTGGGCCCGCGAGCACGGCGTCCTGGTCGTCTCCGACGAGTGCTACCTGGAACTGGGCTGGGACGCCGACCCGGTCTCCGTCCTGCACCCCGACGTGAACGGCGGCTCGTACGACGGCCTTGTCGCCGTCCACTCGCTCTCCAAGCGCTCCAACCTGGCCGGCTACCGCGCCGCGTTCCTCGCGGGCGATCCGGCGGTCCTCGGCCCGCTCCTGGAGATCCGCAAGCACGGCGGCATGATGACCTCGGCGCCGACCCAGGCGGCGGTCGTGGCGGCCCTGGGCGACGACACCCACGTCCGCGAGCAGCGCGAGCGCTACGCCGCCCGCCGCACCGCCCTGCGCGCGGCCCTGCTCGCCCACGGCTTCCGCGTCGAGCACAGCGAGGCCAGCCTCTACCTGTGGGCGACCCGCGACGAGTCCTGCTGGGACACGGTGGCCCACCTGGCCCGCCTCGGCATCCTGGTCGCCCCCGGCGACTTCTACGGCCCGGCCGGCGACCGGTTCGTCCGCGTGGCCTTCACGGCGACGGACGAGCGGATCGCGGCGGCCGTGGGCCGCCTCTGACCGGCCGCCCGCACACGCGCCGACGGGGCCGGGGGAATCTCCCCCGGCCCCGTCGCGTGCGTACGAGGGGCGGTCAGCCGCCCAGCGGCAGGCCCTGGACCGGCAGGCCCGGGGTGGGCAGGCCCTGCGTGGGCAGCCCGCCCTTGGTCGCGCTCTTCGCGGTGTCACCGAGGAGACCGGCCGCGGACCCGGCCGCGTCGCCCGCCGTCTTCTGCGCCACCGGGGTCGCCTTCTTCACGAGGCTGCCGCCGGTCTTGCCCGCGGCCGGCACCGCCTGCTTGACGGCCTTGCCGCCGGTGTCGCCCGCGACCCCGGTGACGTGCTGCGCCGCACCGTCCACGGTGTTGCCGACGCTCGCCCCGTCCAGCGCGGTCAGGCCGCCGAGGTTCGGGGTGGCCGGCAGCTGGGGCGCAGCACCGGCGGAGCCGGCCGCACCGACCCCGGCTGCCGCCCCGGCGGCGACGAGCAGCGCGGCACGGGCGATCCGGCGGGTCAGGGGGAGGGACATGTTGCTCCTTCGACGGGAGAGAACCTTGAAGTGTCCGACCGGGCCCGGTAGTTCACCGAGGGCCGTGGGGCCGCCGGCGGGCCGGGCTCGGACGCAGTGACTACCGCTCGAAGCGCGCGAAGGTTGCGGCGGGGCGACGTAAAGAGTTCGCAATGCGTCGCATTATCTGCTGTGGATAAAAACGGGCAAAAGGAAACGGGCCGGAAAGGCTGCTGAATCCTTACAGCAGCGCCCTTCCAAGGGATTCGGCGGATCGGCGGCCGACACCGCGCACGCCCGTGCGCACCACCGCCCCGGCCCGGCCCGCGCCACCCCGGAGGGTGACGACCCGAACGGGGGTCCAGTGGGGGAGGCTAGTTCGCCGTCGTGATGCGGACCGTGCCGGAGCCCAGGGAGGTCCCGTCGGCGTTCTTCCCGTCCGTCGCCCGCCACTCGCCCTCGGTGACCCCGGCGGTCCATTCCCGGCCGGCGTACGACACCCGCTCGATGTGCAGCGCCGAGGCGTTGGCCACCGCCCAGTGCGCCAGCTGCCAGCCGCGCCGCGCCAGGGTGAGCCCGCCGCCGGAACCGGTGCCGGCCCGCACCGGCAGCGTCACCGTCCGGCCGTCCGCGCCCGCCGCGCCGCCCGGCGCCGTGGGCGCGGGCGACGCACCGCGGCGACCGCCCACCTCCGCACCGGCCTCCTGCACCATGTCCCGCCCGAAGTCCCGCACCAGCGCCGCCCGCACCGCCGCCGGACCCGTCGCGGGGCTGATACCCGGCCGGCCCTGGCAGGTCAGCGTGGCCGCGGCCCGCCCGGTGAGGGCGGCGGAGAGCAGCGTGGCGTCCTGCTCGTGCTGGGCGTACGCCTCCGGGAAACCGCTGCGCTGCACCCGCTGCGCGGCCACCGTCAGCGGCAGCCGGGTGTAGTCGTGCACCTTGGTCAGGTGCTCGTAGAACATGCCCGCGGCGTACGCCGGGTCCATGATCTCCTTCGACGTCCCCCAGCCCTGCGAGGGCCGCTGCTGGAACAGTCCCCGGGAGTCCCGGTCGCCGTGGTCGATGTTGCGCAGTCCCGACTCCTGGAGGGCGGTCGCCAGCGCGATCGTCACCGCCCGCTCGGACATGCCGCGCCCGGTGCCGACCGCCGCGATCGTCGCCGCGTTGACCGCCTGCTCCGGCGTGAACTCGTACGACCCGCCGCCCTTGCCCGAGGACACGACCTCGCAGCCGGGACCCGTCCCGCCCGTCAGGTACTGCACCGTGAGATAACCCGCGACCGCGAGCAGGACGACAAGGGCCGCCCCGATCCTGAGGAGGCGGCCACGACGCTTCGGAGTGGGGGACGGCTCTGGCACGCGTACAAGGTACTGGAGACGGACCGGGCAACCGTCGCCGGTGAGGAGAAAACGCCCCGGCGCGTGGCAGGTCAGGGCAGTTCGCGCGGCAGGCCGGGGGCGTTAGGGTCGGCGGTATGGCCGATACCCCGCTTGACCTCACGCTGGACGCCGCGCGGCTGACCGCGCAGCTCGTCGACTTCCCCTCGGAGAGCGGCACGGAGAAGCCGCTCGCCGACGCGATCGAGGCCGCGCTGCGCGCCCTGCCGCACCTGACGGTCGACCGGCACGGCAACAACGTCGTCGCCCGCACCCACCTCGGGCACGACCAGCGCGTGATCCTGGCCGGCCACATCGACACGGTCCCCATCGCAGGCAACGTGCCGTCCCGGCTGGACGAGGACGGCGTCCTGTGGGGCTGCGGCACCTGCGACATGAAGTCCGGGGTGGCGGTGCAGCTGCGCGTCGCCGCCACCGTCCCGGCACCCAACCGCGACCTGACCTTCGTCTTCTACGACAACGAGGAGGTCGCCGCCGAGCTGAACGGCCTGCGGCACGTCGCCGAGGCCCACCCGGACTGGCTCGCGGGCGACTTCGCCGTCCTCCTCGAACCCTCCGACGGCCAGGTCGAGGGCGGCTGCCAGGGCACCCTGCGCGTCCTGCTGAAGACCAAGGGGGAGCGGGCGCACTCCGCGCGCGGCTGGATGGGCGCCAACGCCATCCACGCCGCCGCGCCCATCCTGGCCAGGCTGGCCGGGTACCAGCCGCGCCACCCGGTCATCGACGGCCTGGAGTACCGCGAGGGCCTCAACGCGGTCGGCATCTCGGGCGGCGTGGCGGGCAACGTCATCCCCGACGAATGCGTCGTCACCGTCAACTTCCGCTACGCCCCCGACCGCAGCGAGGAGGAGGCGATCGCCCACGTCCGCGAGGTCTTCGCGGACTGCGGCGTCGAGGAGTTCGTCGTCGACGACCACAGCGGCGGCGCGCTGCCCGGCCTCGACCACCCGGCCGCCGCGGCCTTCATCGAGGCGGTCGGCGGCACACCGCTGCCCAAGTACGGCTGGACGGACGTCTCCCGCTTCTCGGCGCTCGGCGTGCCGGCCGTCAACTACGGCCCCGGCAACCCCCACTTGGCGCACAAGCGGGACGAGCGGGTCGAGACGGCGAAGATCCTCCTGGGCGAGGAGCGGCTGCGGGCCTGGCTGACGAGCTGACCCGCGGCCACGAACCCGACCGACCGAGGTCCCCCGCCCGTAACCCGCCAAGACCTACGCTGAGGTGGAACGACCGCACGTGGAGGGAGCGCACATGCCGACAGGCAACCCGGAGGGCAAGAAGCGGCCACCGGAGGAGCAGCGCCTTGGACCCGTGCTCCGGCGCCGGAGCCAGGTCCAGGCCAGCACCACGGACCAGCGGCTGCTGGACGAGCGCGCCCCCACCGACTGGGTGCACACCGACCCGTGGCGGGTGCTGCGCATCCAGTCGGAGTTCATCGAGGGCTTCGGCACACTGGCCGAACTCCCGCCCGCGATCAGCGTGTTCGGCTCGGCGCGCACCCCGGTGGACTCGCCGGAGTACGAGGCCGGGGTGCGGCTGGGGCGGGGACTGGTCGACGCGGGCTTCGCCGTGATCACGGGCGGCGGTCCGGGCGCGATGGAGGCGGCGAACAAGGGCGCCTGCGACGCGGGCGGCATCTCGGTCGGCCTGGGCATCGAGCTGCCCTTCGAGCAGGGTCTGAACCCCTACGTCGACATCGGCCTGAACTTCCGCTACTTCTTCGTCCGCAAGATGATGTTCGTGAAGTACGCGCAGGGCTTCGTGGTCCTGCCCGGCGGCCTCGGCACCCTCGACGAACTCTTCGAGGCGCTCACCCTGGTCCAGACCCAGAAGGTCACCCGCTTCCCGATCGTCCTCTTCGGCAGCGCGTACTGGGGCGGCCTGGTCGACTGGCTGACCCACACCCTCATCGCCCAGGGCAAGGCGGCCGAGGCCGACCTGACCCTGTTCCACGTCACGGACGACGTGGAGGAGGCGGTGGCCCTGATGTCGAAGGAAGCGGGCAAGTAGAGCGCCCCGGCGGGGGTCGCGGGTCCGTGCGGCTGCGCCGCGTGGGCGCGACCGGCCCACCGGGCGCGCGCCCGAAAGGGCACGCAAGGGGGTCCGGGGGCGAAGCCCCCGGGTCCGGGACGGGAAGGGGCGGCGGGGGCGAGAAACGCCCTACGCCAGCCCCCGCCGGGCGACAGCGGGCCCCCGGTGCCCCGCGATCGCCGCCACCATGTCCACCACCTGCCGCGTCTCGGCGACCTCGTGCACCCGGTACACCTGAGCCCCCAGCCACGCCGACACCGCGGTCGTGGCCAGCGTCCCCACCAGCCGCTCCTTCACCGGCCGGTCCAGCGCCTCCCCCACGAAGTCCTTGTTGGACAACGACACCAGCACCGGCCACCCCGTGGCGACCATCTCGTCGAGCCGCCGCGTCGCCTCCAGACTGTGCCGCGTGTTCTTCCCGAAGTCGTGCCCGGGATCGATCAGCACCGACTCCCGCGGCACCCCGAGCGCGACCGCCCGCTCGGCCAGCCCCACGGTCACCTTCAGGATGTCCGCCATGACGTCGTCGTACGTGACCCGGTGCGGCCGGGTCCGAGGCTCGGTGCCGCCCGCGTGCGTGCACACCAGCCCCACCCGGTAGCGGGCGGCGACCTCGGCGAGCCGCGGGTCCACACCGCCCCACGCGTCGTTCAGCAGATCGGCGCCGGCCTCGCACACCGCCTCGCCGACGTCCGCCCGCCAGGTGTCCACGCTGATGACCACGTCCGGGAAGCGCCGCCGCACCTCGGCGACGAAGCCGACCGTGCGCCGCGCCTCCTCCTCGGCCGTCACCTCCTCGCCGGGGCCGGCCTTCACCCCGCCGATGTCGACGATCGCCGCGCCCTCGGCGACCGCCCGCTCCACCCGCGCGAGGGCCGGCTCGTCGCGGAACGTCGCCCCCTGGTCGTAGAAGGAGTCGGGGGTCCGGTTGACGATCGCCATGATCACCGGCTCGTGGGCGTCGAATTCACGCCTGCCCAGCCTGAGCATCCGCTGTGACCTCTTCTCGTACGTTCCGCTCTTCGGCCGCCTGCGACCCTAACCGGCAGCGTCGCATGGCACGATCGGACCCTGACACATACGACAGACTCCGGACTCCGTGGGGACCTCAGCGATGGTGATGTTCTTGTTCCTGGTCGTCGCGCTCGCGGTCGTCGTCGCCGCGGTGACCCTCGCGGTCGTGGGCGGCGGGGGCACCGGACCGCTGCCCGAGGCCGCGCCCGAGCGGCTGCACGACCCGCTGCCACCGGACCGCCCGGTGGGCCGTGCCGACGTGGAGAGCCTGCGCTTCCCGCTCGCCGTCCGCGGTTACCGCATGGCCGACGTCGACGACGCCCTCGGCCGCCTCGGCGCCGAACTCGCCGAGCGCGACGCCCGGATCGCCGACCTCCGGACCGCGCTGGCGGGCGCCCGGTCCGCCGCGGCCCCGGTACGCCTGACCAAGCCGGAACCGGAGGACCAGCAGTGAGCGACGCGACAGCACAGAGCCCGGTGACCGAGGCGGCGCCCGACGGCGCCGCGCTCGCGGGCCCGGACGGCGCACGGCGCTGCCCCTGGGCGCTGTCGGCGCCCGAGTACGTGGCCTACCACGACGAGGAGTGGGGCCGCCCCGTCCACGGCGACGACGCCCTCTACGAACGGCTCAGCCTGGAGGCCTTCCAGTCCGGGCTGTCCTGGATCACCATCCTGCGCCGCCGCCCCGGTTTCCGGGCCGCCTTCGCCGACTTCAAGATCTCCGCGGTGGCGGAGTTCACCGACGCCGACCGCGAGCGCCTGCTCGCCGACACCGGGATCATCCGCAACCGCGCCAAGGTGGACGCGACCCTCGCCAACGCGCGCGTGCTCGCCACCTGGTCCCCGGGCGAGCTGGACGCCCTCATCTGGTCCCACGCCCCCGACCCGGCCACCCGCACGGTCCCGCACACCCTCGCGGACGTCCCCGCCGTCACCCCGCAGTCCACGGCCCTGTCCAAGGCGCTCAAGAAGCGCGGCCTGCGCTTCGTCGGCCCGACGACGGCGTACGCGTTGATGCAGGCGTGCGGACTGGTCGACGACCACCTCGTGGACTGCGTGGCACGGCGCCGCCCCTGAGCGCCCGCGGGAGCGGCGCCGCCGCGCTGCGCGGGTCAGCGGCCCAGGTACTCCGGCTTCTCCTTGTTCACGAACGCCTGCACGGCGATGTGGTGGTCCTCGGAGCTCCCCGCGCGCGTCTGCAGCTCGTCCTCCTTCTCCAGCGTCTGCGCCAGGGAGTGCGTCAGGCCGTAGGCCACCGATTCCTTGAGCGCGGCGTACGCCAGCGTGGGGCCCGCGGCCAGCTTCCGCGCGGCCTTCTCGGCCTCGGCGCGCAGCTCGCCCGCCGGTACGACCCGGTCGGCGATGCCCAGCTCCAGGGCCTCCTGGGCGGTGACGGTGCGCGGGAAGAGCAGCAGGTCGGTGGCGCGGCCGGCGCCGACCACCCGCGGCAGGGTCCAGGAGATGCCGGAGTCCGCGGTCAGCGCGACCCCGGCGAACGAGGTGTTGAACGACGCGGTGTCCGCGACGATCCGGTGGTCGGCGGCGAGCGCGAAGCCGAAGCCCGCCCCGGCGGCCACCCCGTTCACCGCGGCCACCACGGGCTTGGCCGCGCCCGCCAGCGCCCGCACGATCGGGTTGTAGTGCTCCCGTACGGTGCTCATCGTCTGCCCCGACCCGCTCTCGCGGTCGGCGGCCAGCAGGCCGATGTGCTCCTTGAGGTCCTGGCCCACGCAGAACGCCCGGTCACCCGCGGCGGTCAGCAGCACCGCCCGGACCGCCTCGTCGGCCGCCGCGGACTCGGCCGCGTCCCGGAGCGCGACCTTGGTCGCGATGTCCAGCGCGTTCATCGCCTCCGGGCGGTTCAGCGTGATCGTCGCGAGAGCGTCGCTCACCTCGTAGAGCACGGTGT
Organism: Streptomyces sp. NPDC021356; assembly: GCF_040641015.1. Taxonomy (NCBI): domain Bacteria; kingdom Bacillati; phylum Actinomycetota; class Actinomycetes; order Kitasatosporales; family Streptomycetaceae; genus Streptomyces; species Streptomyces sp. NPDC021356. Next base: position 48,424 of record NZ_JBFACU010000045.1, read on the forward strand.
CGGCCATGGCGCATCCCCTCCGGTGTCGGCTCCGGCGTACCGCTCGGTACGTCCTGTGTCCGAAGGACAGCATGACGGAGATCACCGGCCCGAGCGCGGAGCGGGCGTGTGACCTGCGTCAAAGAATTCGGGTGGGCCGGGTGCCGGGGGACGCGGGCGTGGGGGCGCAGTATCGCAGTCACATCCCCGAATTGAGTGGTTTTGCTCGCGCGCGTTGCCCAAGCGATGCGGACCGATGTTGGTCATCGGGTCCTGGGATGCGGGATAATGGCTGGGAAGCAATGTGTTCGATGCCGGTGTCGCGTGTCCTGGGCCGTTCTGGGGCGTGGAGCGCGCGCGTGCCCTTTTCGGTGCGCCGTCGGCTTTGACGATGAGCTGGGTTTCAGGAAGGGGAACGAGCATGGCGGCCATGAAGCCGCGGACGGGTGATGGCCCGCTCGAGGTCACCAAGGAGGGGCGGGGCATCGTCATGCGCGTTCCGCTCGAAGGCGGCGGTCGACTCGTCGTCGAGCTGACCCCTGACGAGGCCGACGCGCTCGGCGACGCCCTCAAGAAGGTCGTCGGCTGACGCGGAAGCGACCATACCCTTTCGGTGACCCCGGTACCGCACGCGGTGCCGGGGTCGCTGTCTGTCCTGCCGGGGGCCGAGGGCGGGGCGACCGGGGCCGGGAGTCAGGGGCCGGAGCCGGGGGCGGAGGCCGGAGGGGCGGGGCCGGGCCGGGAATCCGGGCGCCGGGCCGGGGAGCCGGGCGTCCGGGCCGGGCGGTTTGCGCTCGCCGGACGGCTCAGCGCTTGACCGCGCACAGCAGGCCGTCGCCCACCGGGAGCAGTGACGGCACCAGCTCGGGGCTCTCGCGCACCGTGCGCAGCAGCTCCCGCAGCCGGACGACCTCCGCCGGCTGCGGCCCGGAGTCCACCGTCCGGCCGTGCGCGAAGACCCCCTCGAAGACGACCAGGCCACCGGGGCGCAGCAGACGCAACGATTCGGCGAGATAGTCGGGGAACTCGTGCCGGTCGCCGTCGCAGAACACCAGGTCGTACCCGGCGTCCGCGAGCCGGGGCAGGACCTCCAGGGCACGGCCGGGGATGAAGCGGGCGCGGTTGCTCGCGAACCCGGCGGCCCGGAACGCCTGCCGGGCGAACTGCTGGTGCTCCGGCTCGGGGTCCACGGTGGTCAGCACCCCGTCCGGGCGCATCCCGTGCAGGAGGTGGATGCCGGAGACGCCGGTGCCGGTCCCGATCTCCGCGACCGCCTTCGCGTCCACGGTGGCGGCGAGCAACCGCAGCGCCGCGCCCGCGGCGGGGGACACCGCGCGCAGCCCTGCCTCGCCGGCCCGGTCCCTGGCCCAGTGCAGCGCGTCGTCCTCGGCGACATAGGCGTCGGCGAACGCCCAGCTCGTCTGCCGGTTGCCGGTAATGACCCTCTCCTGTCCCCTGGATGCCTGGGCGTGACTGTATCCGTTGGGGCCGGGAACCCGCAGATGGGACCGGTCGTTTGAAGGGGTGGGGGAGCAGCGGGCGACGTGACCGGAGGCCGGACGGGGGGTATGGGATGGAACGGGACGACGAGCAAGTGCCGACGCAGCCGGATGACCCGTGGCAGGGCGTGTCAAATTCAAGTAAAACCGCTTATCCGGAGCTAACGGGCGAGGTGGCTATGGTAGGGGCTCCACTGGACACCACCAGAGCCGACAGGGGAGGTGCGGCCGCGCCTGTGGATCGGGGAGGAGTGCTGCGGCGCTTCCTCGGATCGGCAGGCAGGCCGAAATCCGTGAACGACACCGCTGCTGACCCGACCCACGCCGAGGGCCCCGCCCAGACCGCGACCTTCTCCAGCGACGCGGACGGGCAGGCGTGGACTCCGCCCACCTGGGAGGAGATCGTCAGCACCCACAGTGGCCGCGTCTACCGCCTGGCCTACCGCCTCACCGGTAACCAGCACGACGCCGAGGACCTCACCCAGGAGGTCTTCGTCCGAGTCTTCCGCTCCCTGTCGACGTACACGCCGGGCACCTTCGAGGGCTGGCTGCACCGCATCACGACCAACCTCTTCCTGGACATGGTCCGCCGCAAGCAGCGCATCCGCTTCGACGCGCTCGGCGACGACGCGGCCGACCGGCTGGCCAGCAAGGAACCCACCCCGCAGCAGCTCTTCAACGACGCGCACTTCGACGCGGACGTCCAGCAGGCCCTGGACACCCTCGCGCCCGAGTTCCGCGCCGCGGTGGTCCTGTGCGACATCGAGGGACTCTCCTACGAGGAGATCGCCGCGACCCTGGGCGTGAAGCTCGGCACGGTCCGCTCCCGTATCCACCGCGGCCGTTCGCAGCTGCGCAAGGCCCTGGCGCACCGTTCGCCCGAGGCCCGGCAGGCGGAGCGGCGCCGCTTCGTGCCCCGCGTCGCCGCGCTGGGAGGAGGGGGCGCGACCGCGTGAGTGGGTCCCGATCCAACCCCGCCGCGAGGGGCTTCGCGGAACAGCATCTGGGAGACCGGCTCTCCGCCCTGGTGGACGGGGAGCTAGGTCATGAGACGCGTGAGCGCGTCCTGGCGCACGTGGCGACCTGCCCGAAGTGCAAGGCGGAGGTCGACGCCCAGCGCCGGCTGAAGAATGTCTTCGCCGAGACGGCCCCCCCGCCGCCCTCCGAGAGCTTCCTGGCCCGCCTCCAAGGGCTGCCGGGCGGCGGTGACGCGGACGGCGGTGCGCCGCTGGGCGCGGGAGGCTTCCCCGGCAGGATCTCCGGCCTCTCCGGGCGCGCGCAGGACTCCGGGGACACCGGGATGTTCGGCGTGCGGCGCGGCGAGCGGTTCGAGTTCGGGTACGTGGCGGCCGCCCCGTTCGCCCCCGAGCCGGAACCGGAGCGGCCGGAAGGCTTCCGGATCCATCACGTCGGCCGCCCCGACGGGGACCGGCCGCCCTCGCGCGGGCTCCGCTTCGCCTTCGTCGCCGCCGGTGCGGTGTCGCTGGCGGCGGTCGCCCTCGGCGGCGTCACCACCGGCGCCGCGGGAGACACGGCCGCGGAGGCGCGCGGCGGCTCCGGTACGGGCAGCAACGCGACCCCGGCGCGCCCGGCCGGTGCGGCGGCGGTCGGGCCCGAGGCCTCACGGCGCCGCCAGTCGCCGAGCGCGCCCCTGCCCATCCAGCGGTCGACCGGCGCGGGACCGGCGGCACCGACGTCGTTGTCCGCGCCCCTGCTGCCCGGCGTGCCCACCCCGGAAGCCGCCGTACCGGTGACGGACGTGGTGCGCACGCTGACGGCGCCCGTGTCCGCCGGGGCCGCGATGCTGTCCCCGCTGATACGTCCGCTCGGCACCCGGCCGCCGGTCTCCCTGACGGCGTGGTCCGCCGACCCGCAGCTCACGGCGCCCGGTCTGCTCGCGGCACCGGCGCCGGGCCCGACGCCCAGTCCGCCTTCTCCCGCCACCGCGCACCTGGCGCCCTGACCGGCGGCAGGCTCCTGCGCGGCGGCCCGTGAACCTGGTTGAATCCAGGTGGTCGCGCCCATGACACCCGTCCGGGCGCGCGGTCGACGAAGCACGGCCACCGCCGACGAGCCGTGCCGCGGGCACCTGTGGGGAGAGCATGAACGAGGGGAAGCCCCCGAAGTCCACCCGCCCGAGGTGGTGGAGCCGCCCCCGGCCCACCCCGCCGGGGGAAGCTGCGCCCATGGCGGCCCCCACGGCCCCGCAGGACCCGCCCGCGACCGCACACGCCGCTCCCGGCACGGCCGGGCCCGCGGTCGCCCCTGACCACGGGAACGGAAACGTCGGGAGCGACGGGGACTACGCTCTCCAGCGCCCCGCCGGGGAACTCTCGGGCGCCACCCCCGCGCCCGCCTCCCAGGAGCCGGTCGCGCCCGCCGCCGAGCGCCCCGGGCCCCTGCACGACCCCGACCCCTACAGCACCCCGCCCTACGGCGAACCGGGCCCCTGGGCGCCCGCCCCACCGGTCCAGCACCCGACGACCCCGACACCGCCGCCCGCGGCCACGCCGGCGCCCTTCTCGGGGGCCGTCCCGGCGCAGGGTCCCGCGGCAGGAGCGCCCGCTGCGGCGCCCACGCCCACCGCGGCCCCGGATGCCGCCCCGCGGCCCCAGTCCGTGCCGGTACCGGACCCGGCGGCAGGATCCCCTGCCGCTGCCGCCGCCTCCGCCCGCCTCACGGCCCCCCAGGTCTCTCCGCACGTCTCTCCCCCTGCCTTTGCGCAGGGTGCCCCGGCCCCCGTCCCGGCGCCGCACGGCCCGGCCGTCCCCGCCGACCCGTGGCAGCGCTACGACCCGTGGGCGGCGCGGCCGGGGCACGGACCGTTCCAGCACGGCGGGACCGGTGCGGCGAGCGCGGAGCAGCGGCGCGGGCGCCGCCGGCGGTCCCTCGCCGGCGGGGCCGTGCTGCTGGCGCTCGCGGCGGGCGTGCTCGGCGGGATCGTAGGGGCCTACCTCGAACGCAACGGCGGCATCGGCACCGTAGAACTGCCGCAGGCGGGCAAGGAGCCCGCCGGACGGGCACCGGACAGCGTGGCCGGGATCGCCGCGCGCGCCCTGCCCGGCGTCGTCACCCTGCACGTGTCCGGTTCCGGCGAGCAGGGCACCGGCACGGGCTTCGTGCTCGACCGCGTCGGACACATCCTCACCAACAACCACGTCGTCGGGCCCGCCGCCTCCGGTGGCGACATATCGGTGACCTTCAGCGGCGGGCAGACCGCCCGCGGCAGGATCGTCGGCCGCGACACCGGGTACGACCTCGCCGTCGTGCAGGTCCGCGGCGTGCGCGGGCTGACGCCGATGCCGCTCGGCAACTCCGACAACGTGCGGGTGGGCGACCCGGTCGTCGCCATCGGCGCCCCGTTCGACCTGGCCAACACCGTCACCTCGGGCATCATCAGCGCCAAGGAGCGCCCCATCACCGCCGGTGGCGAGAAGGGCGACGGCAGCGACCTGTCCTACGTCGACGCGCTGCAGACGGACGCGCCGATCAACCCCGGCAACTCCGGCGGCCCCCTCCTCGACTCCCGCGGCCGGGTCGTGGGGATCAACTCGGCCATCCGCTCCGCCGACACCGGCTCGGACGTGGAGACGGGACAGGCGGGCTCCATCGGGCTCGGCTTCGCCATCCCGGTCAACCAGGCCAAGCGGGTGGCCGAGGAACTGATCAACACGGGCCGGGCCAGCCACCCGGTGATCGGCGTGACCCTCGACATGGCCTACCAGGGCGACGGCGCCAAGGTCGGCGCGCGGGCGAAGGACGGCGGATCCCCGGTCACGCCGGGCGGCCCGGGCGCCGAGGCCGGCCTCAGGGCCGGCGACGTGATCACCGCGGTGGACGGCGTGCGCGTCCACTCGGGTGAGGAACTGATCGTCAGGACGCGCGCCCACCGCCCCGGCGCCCACCTGGACCTGACCGTCGAACGCGACGGGAGGAAACGGCGGGTCACCCTGGTCCTCGGTTCCTCGGACAGCGGCTGACACGCGGCCCCTCCGGCCGGGCCCCGTCGGCGGCACGTGACCCGCCCAGGACGACGCGGACCTTCCGCAACGCGGACAAGCCGGAAAACTGGTCGTGTACACGGGGCCCGACACCTCGGGACGGTACCGGTCCGACACCTGGGACGGGTACCGTGGATCCGGCCCGGACCACGGATGGACCCGCACAGACCGGACCACCCGAGGGCCGAGGACCACGGACATCGCAAGGAGCTTCAGGTGTTCAACGACATAGGACTGCCCGAGCTGGCGACGCTCATCGTCCTGGCCATGCTCGTGTTCGGTCCGGACAAGCTCCCCAAGCTCATCCAGGACGTGACGCGCACGATCCGGAAGATCCGCGAGTTCTCGGACAGCGCCAAGCAGGACATCCGCAAGGAGCTGGGTCCGGAGTTCAAGGACTTCGAGTTCGAGGACCTCAACCCCAAGACGTTCATCCGCAAGCAGCTGGACAACGAGGACCTGGGGCTGAAGGAGATCCGCAACGGCTTCGACCTGAAGAAGGAGATGGCCGAGGTCACGGACGCGGTCACCGGCCGCGACGCCGACTCCTCCGCCGCCTCGTCGTCCTCGTCCGCTTCCGCGGTGTCCCCGGTCTCGGCCGCGGGCGCCTCGGCGGGTCCGGCCGGCGGCCGCGTCGACATGACGAAGAAGCCCGAGGGCACGGACCGGGACGACCGCCCGCCCTTCGACGCGGACGCCACCTGAGCCACACGGCCTGAACCCGACGCTCCGGAGAGCCACGCCCCGGGCGCGTTCCCTGCCGCCCCGGGCGGGGTCGATATGCTGCCGAGTTGTTGTGCGGACCGGACGAGTACGCCCGATGGGGGGCGGGCCGCGCCGGTCCGACGAGAGCGAGGAGGCGTCCGGGTACATGGAGACGACAAGTAGGGCGGTCGCGCAGGCACCGGCCGAGGAGGGCGGACAACCGCTCCCCTCCGCCCGGCGCACGGTCGACGGCTACCTGCTGGCGCCCTTCCCGTGGTACGGCCTCGACGAGGCCTTCACGGGGCCGCGCCGGCTGATGCAGGTCGGCACCTCCGCCGACGGCTGCGTGGAGCACGGTTCCCTCGGGCACGGCGACGAGCCCTCGGTGCGCAACGAGTTCGTGTCCGGTTCCCCGGACGATCCCAGGGAGAAGTTCACGGTCGTCGTCACCGTCGCCGCCAACCCGGTACGGCAACTCGCCGACGGCACCGGCCGCCTGGAGGCCACCTCCGTCTCCTCGGCGGCCTGGCTGGCCGGGGTCGGCCTGCTGTCCGTCACCTGGCCCGTGCAGATGGACCACGCCCTGCGCGACGACTGGCTGGAGCAGCAGACCGAGACGGCGTGGGTGCTGGCCGACGACCTGTCCGGTCCGGACTGGTCGTCGCTCTCGCTGCCCGTGGACGGCGAGCCGACCCCGTTCCACTACCGTGAGTCCGAGTTCGGCTGGGTGCTCGCCGGATCGACTCCGCAAGGGGTGCACGTGGGGGCGTACGGACGGGGGATGAGCGCGTACGGGCTGGGCTTCGCCGTGGTCGAGGACATCACCGCCTACGCGTGACCTCCCCGCCGGGGGTACGACGAGGAAGGGCGCCGTCCGCGCGGACGGGGGCCGTACGCGTGGTACGGGCACCCACCGCCCCCTAGGAAGGCCGCAGGGGCACGCCAGACCGGGCCCGAAAGGGA
>NZ_JBFACU010000046.1:0-49757 GCF_040641015.1 Streptomyces sp. NPDC021356
CGACAGTCGGGCCACCGGCCTGACCATCACCCACCGGACAAAGCAAAACGGTCCGCCGACTCCGTCGGCAGACCGTCACGCAAGATCGAGGTTAGAGACTCCCTTTTTGGAGGGTCACGGACAGGTCGTGATCTTCGTAGCGGTGCCCTAATGCGGCACGCCCGGAATCAGCCCTGTGTCACTCCCAGGGTGGGTAAATCGCACCGGTAGGCTCTGCCCGCCCCGCCCTCCTCAAAGCTCTGCACCCCCAGGTACGGGGAACAGATTTCGTCACCAGCCGGTTGCCCGCGGCACGTCGGGGCGGCGGACAGCGGCGGCAGTCGAGCCCCAGCCCGACTGCCTCCATCCTGTTGCCGATCGCCTCGGCCAGCATCCTGGCCTGGCGCTCGCTGACGCAGTGCACAACCGCGTCGTCCACGTACCGTTCGAACTGGACGCCCGGGAACTCCCGGGCCATCCAAGCATCGAACGCGTAGTGGAGGAACAGGTTCGCCAGGACGGGGAAAGACCGCCGCCGACCCCTGCCGAGGGGCCGCCCGTCGACCCACCTAGCCGGCCGTGCCGACGCATTGACGAAGTGTGGCGCGGTGGGTTGATATTGAAAGGAACATGATCTGAGGTACCGGTGCCGGTCGAGAGGCGGTCGCGGATGGCTCGGACTACGTGTCCCATCGGCAACCGCCGTACTCGTACTCACACTTCGAGACGCGCCCCCGTCCTTTCCCGCACCCCGGTGCGCGCGCCCCAGCTGCCGCTTCACCGATTCTTGACATCGTTGTCAGTAGTGAAGCACCCCCTCGAGGAGATACCGAAGGAGTACCGGGTTCCATGACTCACAGACGGCGACAACGTCGCAAACTCACGGCGGCCGCTGCCGCGGCTGGCGTTCTGGTGGCCCTGGGGGCCGCCGGGTCCCCCGCACAGGCAGCGCAAGGCGCGCAAGCGGCTCGCGGTCACAGCGCCGCGCGTTCTGAGGTCGTCTCGGGCGACGCCCGGTTCGAGGTCCTCTCCTCGACGCTCATACGCACCGAGTACGCGGGGGACGCGAAGTTCGTCGACGCGGCGACCTTCAACGCCATCGGCCGCGACACGTTCGGCAGGACCCCGTTCACGTCGTCGACGCGCCACGGCGAGCTGACGATCCGCACGAGCGCCATGACGCTGACGTACAAGGTCGGCTCAGGGAAGTTCACAGCGGACAACCTGAAGGTGACGGAGAAAGCCGGCAAGCAGTCGGTCACCGCCGCTCCCTGGCCCAACGCGCCGGTCTGCGCAGTCGGGACGCGGTGCGAGGCAGAGGACCAGACCCTCAACGGCGTCGGCGTCGCCATGGACCACTCCGGTTACACCGGCTCCGGCTTCGCGGCGGGCTTCCAGTCGACGGGCAACTCTCTGTCGTTCTCCGTGACCGTCCCCAAGGCCGGCGCCTACCAGGTCGCCACCCGCTACGCGAACGCCGTCGGCGGCGACGGCGGCGACGAGGACCGCACCCTGAGCGTGTCGGCGGACGGCGGCGCGGCGAAGACGCTGACGCTCCCGAAGACCGCGAGCTGGGACACCTGGTCCACGACGTCGGTCACGCTCAACCTGTCGGCCGGCACCCACACCGTCACCTTCGCACGCACCGCGGCCGACTCCGGCAACGTCAACCTTGACAACCTTGCCGTCCTGACGCCGGGAGCGCCCTACCCGGATCCCGTGACGCCACCGGTCGAGGACTGCTCCTTCGGCACCGTCTGCCAGGCCGAGACCGCGGGCCTCGGCGGTTCCGCCGCGCTCAAGTCCGACCACAACGGCTACTCGGGCCGCGGGTTCGTGGCCGGTCTCGAGTCCTCGGGCGCGCGGGACACGCTGCACGTCGTCGACGTGCCCAAGGCCGGCGACTACGCCCTCCAGCTTCGGTACTCCAACGGCGACGCGAGCGGCGCCGCCCGTGACATCTCCGTCAAGGCCGGCGCGGGCGTCCCCGTGAAGGCCTCGCTGCCCGCCACGAGCGACTGGGACGCCTGGCGCACCGCCACCGTGCCGGTGCACCTGGCCGCGGGGGCCAACGACGTGACCGTCGGCTGCCCGGAGGACGACGGATGCCGCGTCAACCTCGACACCGCAGCGGTGACCTCGCGCACCTCGCCGCTGCTCTCCCCGCACGCGCCGCTCGGCGGGTACCGCCGCAGCCTCGACGGCGTCAACGGCGAGGCGCCCACGACGCCGGGCCTGCTCTACCAGGACGGCTGGACGCTGCTCGACGACACCGCCTCGGCGATCTTCGACAACGCCGCCCGGAAGGTCACGCAGCGGGGCGACCACGCGGGGAAGGGCTACCAGGACGGGTACGTGTTCGGCTACGGACACGACTACCAGCAGGGCCTGGCCGACCTCGCCACCCTGACCGGGCCCTCCGCGCTGCTGCCGCGCTGGGCGTACGGCGTCTGGTACTCCGAGTACTACGACCGCAGCGCCGCGGACTACGAGAACACCATCCTGCCCAAGTTCCGCAAGGACGGCGTCCCGCTCGACGTCCTGGTGACCGACACGGACTTCAAGTCGCCCAGCACCTGGGACGGCTGGGAAATGGACCCGAAGAAGTTCCCCGACCCCAAGGCGTTCTTCGACTGGTCGGCCGCGCAGGGGCTGCACAACTCGCTCAACATCCACCCGAGCATCTCCGGTGACGACCCCAGGTTCGCCCAGGCGCAGGCCACGGCCAAGGGCAAGCTGAAGGACAGCGGCAACAACACCTACACCTTCGACTGGGGCGACCCCGACCAGCTCAAGGCGTACTTCGATCTGCACGAGCCCATGGACAAGGCCGGCGTGGACGTCTGGTGGCTCGACTGGTGCTGCGACGCGTCCGTCTCGTCCCTCGGCGGGGTGACGCCTGACGCCTGGATCAACCAGCAGTACGCCGACGACTCGGCGAAGAACGGCCAGCGCTCCTTCGCGTTCTCCCGGGCCTTCGGGGCGCTGCCGCAGGGCAACTACAACCCGCACGGCCTGCCGACAGGGCCGTGGGCCGACAAGCGCACCACCGCACACTTCACGGGTGACTCCACGTCCAGTTGGGCCACCCTCAAGTTCGAGGTCGGCTACACCCCGGGCGAGTCGGCGTCCACCGGCCTGTCCAACGTGTCGCACGACATCGGCGGGTTCAACAACGACGGCACCCAGGCCAAGGGCGCGGAACCCGGGACCACGAAGCTGCCCGACGACCTGTACGCCCGCTGGGTGCAACTGGGCACCTTCCAGCCGGTGGACCGCCTGCACGGCAACCACGCCGACCGGCTGCCCTGGCAGTACGGCCCGGCCTCTGACGCGTCCGCCGAGAAGTTCCTGAACCTGCGGGAGGACCTCGTCCCGTACACGTACAGCCTCTCCGAGCAGGCCAACCGCACCGGGACCCCCGTGGTGCGACCGACCTACGTGCAGTACCCGGAGAGCCAGGACGCGTACGCGACGGCGGGCAGCGAGTACTTCTACGGCCCCGACGTGCTGGTCGCCCCGGTGACCACGCCCGGCGAATCGGCCACGACGTCCGTCTGGTTCCCGGCCGGCTCCTCGTGGACCGACTACTTCACCGGCAAGACGTACGCGGGCGGCACCACGCAGAAGATCACCACGGGTCTGGACACGATGCCCGTCTTCATCAAGTCCGGCGGCATCATGACGACGCGCACCGGCAACGTCGCCAATGATGTCCCGAACCCCCTCACCAAGGCGACGGTCACCGTCGCGCAGGGCGCGCCGGGGGCCACGAGCCTGTACGAGGACAACGGCACCACGGCCGACAGCAGGCAGAGCGCCACGACGGCGATCCGCTACGCCGAGCACGGCGCGAACCACACGGTCTCCATCGCCCCGGCGTCGCGATCGTTCAAGGGCCAGGTCTCCCGCCGCGCGTGGACGGTCTCCTTCATGAACGCGCACGCGCCGAAGCAGGTCTTCGTCAACGGGCGGCGGGTCTCCGCCTCCCACTGGTCCTTCGACGCGGGCTCGCGGACCCTGACCGTCACCGCACCGGCCCAGTCGGTGCACCGTCCGCTGGAGGTCAGGTACCACTGAGGCAGGCGGTCGAGCCCCGGCGGCAGCGCCGGGGCCGGCCGCGCGGCCGGCCAGCCGGCCCCTCCCGACGGGTGTGGCCCCCGGAGCAAAGGGCGGATTCAATCGATCGTCGCAACACCTTGATCGAGAGGTGGAGCGATGGGTGTCTTGGATCGGCGGCGGCCAGGGCGTCGATGACGAGATCGGTGCGCATGTGATGCGCGATCGCCCAGCCGAGGAGGCGGCCTGAGGCGAGGTCGATGAACGAGTGCCCGCCTGGTCTCTCTCGAGGGCTGTACGTGTGGAGCCGTCGAGCGGCGCTGGAGCGGCTGGGTCAGTGCGGGGCTTGGGCGCCGGCGCCGTGGCGGATGCGGTCGAGTACGTCGTGGTGGAGGGTCTGGAGTCCGTTGGGTGGGATGGGGGTGGGGCTGCCGGGGAGGGTGTACCACTCGTCGGCTTCCGCGTACTGGATGGTGAGGCGGGCCTGGCCGTCGGCCTGGGCGGTGGTGGCGAGGGTGAGGTCGCCGGTGGTGACGCCGACCTCGTCGGTCATCGCGCCGCCCGGGCCGGCCTGCACATCATCGACCAGCCTGCCGTCCTCCCGAGCCTGGCCCGGGGCTGGGGCTGGGGCTGTGTCGCCGGTGCCGCTGCTGCTGTTCTTGTCGTGGGTCATGAGCAGGTGTGCAGCATCTTGGTGGGTTTCGACCGCTCTGCCGTGGTGACGGTCAGGTCGAGGACGCCTACGGTCCTGTCTCGCTGGCTCGACGTGAACCGCGAGGACCCCGAGCTGGCACTGGCGGAATTCCGCAACGTGCGTATTCCCCGGGCACACGCCGTCCAGCGCCAGTCTCTCCTCAACAGCAAGCTCGTGCACGCCGGGGACTGAGAGAAGCGCCAGGAGACGTTCAAGGCCCGCGAACGACAGGGCGACACCCCCCTCGGCATGAACTGGATCTACGGCTACGACCCAGAGAGCGAGTGGCGTCACCGCCGGGAATATCCGCTGTCCTTCGCGTCCGTCGAAGACGCCACCGTTTGATCGCGGGGAGGGGCAGCCGATGAACACGACAGACCCTGCCGTCGAAGTCGCCACAGCGACCCGCGCACTTGGGGCCGCCGGACAGTCCGACCTGGTCTGGGGGCACGTCTCCCTGCGGGACCCGGACGGTCGCGGCGTCTGGATGAAGGCGTCGGGCTGGGGGTTCGAGGAGGTCACACCTCAGCGCGTTCTCCTCGTGTCCCCCGCAGGGGAAGCGCTGGCGGGGGAGGGGCGCCCCCACCTGGAGTACCTCATCCATACGGAGATCATGGCCGTGCGCCCGGACGTCGGCGCCGTGGTCCACACCCACGGACCCGCGGCGGTGACCTTCGCCTCTTTGGGCATGCCTCTTCTGCCGCTTTCCCATGACGCCGTGCCCTTCGTCGATCCGGACGTACGCCGCCATTCGTCGGGGAGGCTCATCAGCGATCGCCGGCTCGGCGCGCGGCTCGCGACGTCGCTGGGCGACGGTGCCGGGTGTCTCATGGTCAGTCATGGCCTGGTCACGGTCGGGCCCGATCTCGCCTCCGCGGTGATGCACGCCGTCCTGCTCGAACGGGCCTGTGCGATCCAACTGCGGGCTCTGGCGGCGGGCGGTCCGACCGCCTGGTCCGACGCCGACGAAGTGGCGCAGAAGAGAGCGGAGACCTGGTCCGCCCGGCAACTGAACGCCGGATACGCCTATCTCTGCCGAAAGGCACTCGACGATCCGATCCCCACCGAATGAAAGTGCTCCGCCATGACCACAGGTGTTGAGACTTCGACGGGCACCGTGCCCGGTTCCGTCCGGCCTCGTGTCGGGCGGCGGGTGCTTTCGGTGGTCGGCCCCGCATTCGTCGCGGCAGTCGCCTACGTCGATCCGGGCAACTTCGCGACCAACATGGAGGGCGGAACTCGCTTCGGTTTCCTGCTGCTGTGGGTGGTCCTCGCGGCCAACGTCGTGGCGATGCTCCTCCAGTACCTCTCCGCCAAGGTGGGCACGGCTACCGGCCGCAACCTGCCCGAACTGTGCCGCGACCACTACCCCCGCCCGATCGTGTGGGGCCTGTGGTGTCAGGCGGAGATCGTGGTGATCACGACGGATCTGGCCGAACTCATCGGCGGCGCCGTCGCGTTGAATCTGCTCTTCGGCCTTCCCGCCCTGCAGGGCGGGGTGCTGGTCGCAGCCGCCTCATTCGCCCTGCTGGCCGTCCGCACGGCCGGCCAGCGGCGGTTCGAGGCGTTGATCACTGCCATGCTCGCCGTAGTGACGGGAGCCTTCTTCTACCAAACCTTGCAGGCCGGCGTTCCGGCGACGGATCTGGCCGCGGGTCTCGTCCCCCGTTTCGACGGCAGCGCGAGCCTGCTGCTGGCCGCCGGGATCGTCGGGGCGACGGTCATGCCGCACGCCATCTACCTGCACTCCGGCCTGACCCAGGAGCGCTTCGCCGCGGGACACGGACTCTCCCGGCGGGCGCTGCTGCGCGCCCAACGACTTGACGTCGTTCCGGCCATGGGGGGGGCGCCGGCCTGGCCAACATCGCCATGCTGGTCGCCGCCGCGACGATGCTGCACGGCTCCGGTGCCGCACCGACTCTCCGAGGCGCCCACGCACAGTTCGCCACCAGTGCGGGCCCGTTCGTCGCGGTGCTGTTCGCCGTCGCACTCCTGGCCTCGGGCCTGGCCTCGTCCAGCGTCGGCATCTACGCGGGCCAGGTCGTCATGCAGGGCTTCCTGCGGCGCAGGATCCCGTTGTACGTGCGCAGGAGCTTCGCGGTCGTACCTGCACTGGCGGTCCTGGCCCTCGGCGTGGACCCGTCCCGGGTTCTGGTGATCAGCCAGGTGACACTTTCCTTCGGCATCCCGTTCGCGTTGATCCCGCTCCTCCTCCTCACTCGTCGGCCGGACGTCATGGGCAAGTGGGTGAACCGCTCGCTCACCACAGCGTTCGCAGGTGCTGCGACCCTGGTCATCGTCGCCCTCAACGCTCTGCTGATCGTGCCGGCGTTCTGACTGCCCAGACGGAGAAGCCAGATTCTGGGCGAACGAGCCGGGGCGCGGAATCATCCAGTCCGCGCCCGAGCCGGTGACGGCCCGTCTCCAGCGCTGTGATGGACACAAGCTAAACAAAGTCACTGGCGGATGCTGAGCGGACGCAGATCGGTCCAGACGCTCCTGATGTGCTCGAGACATTCACTCCGAGTGCCTCGATACCCGGTTTCACGCCACCCCTGGGGTACGGGTACGCGAACGGGCCAGACCGAGTATTGCTCCTCGTGGTTGACGACGACGGTATGTGCGGACGAGTGCTCGGACATTGCAGAGTGTTCCATTTCTTGTCGGTACGGATCCATAGCGAACATCCGGGGGAGGAAATGATCACCCGGCGATCGGGTCCGGCAGGTCGTGACGAATACGCGCTAGAGATGAGGTGCCCAGAGGAACCAGGGCGAAGCACAGTCCGATGGTGGTGATCAGGACGGTGCCACGCAGGCCGACGGTCGATCCGAGTATTCCGCCGAGGAGTGCGCCGAGTGGGGCGACTCCCATCGCTACGAAACGATTCGTGGCGGCCACGCGCCCCTGAAGGTGGTCCGGAGTTATCGACTGTCGGATCGTCATAACCGCCACGGTGTTGGCTACTCCGAACGAGGCGAAAAGAAAATTGATCACCATCAGAGCAGCGACTGTAAGGAAACCCCAGGGGCCCAGCAAGGCGATCAGCGGCATTACGGCATTGGCTACGCATGCAGTGAGTATGAGCGCTCGGCCGTAGCCCAACCGCTTCGGGAGCCCGGCGGCGAACATCGCACCGACCAGGAAGCCGGGTCCAAGCGCGGCCATCACCAGGCCGATCTCGCCGGCTGTCAGCTTCAGGTCGTGGGGCATGTACTGGACGAAGGCCACTTCGAATGCGGTGAACGAAAGGTTGAAGACCGCGGCCATCAGGCTCATCGACCGCAGTGGCTCGTTGCGCAGCACCAGCGCGAGCCCATCCCGTACCTGACGGAACGTCCCGGCGACGCCGCTGCCCGAGGAGGGCTCGGTGGCCGTCTCTCGGTGCCTGATCAACCAGACGTTGAGCACCGAGAGCAGATAGGAGAACGATGCTGCGCACACCGCGACGGGCGCGGTGAGCCACTGGACCAGGACACCGCCGAGCGCCGGGCCGCCGATGGTTGCCGCCGACTGGGCGCTGCCAAGGTGCGAGTTGCCGAGCACGATGTCGTCACGATCGACCAGCCTCGGCAAGTAAGCCTGCGCGGCGACATCGAACAGCACGGTGCCGCAGCCTGCTACGAAACCGACGACGTACAGAGAGCTGAGACCCAGCGCCTGCAGCCAGTACAGAAGCGGAATCATGCCGAGGACGAGTGCCCTGCCCAGATCCGCGCCCATCATGAGATGGCGTCGCCCCACCCGGTCGACGAGTACGCCAACGAACAGCGCGACCAGCAGATAGGGAAGCCGGATGGCGGTGGACAAGAGCCCGACCTGTTGGGACGTTGCGTGCAGCGCGAATACCGCGGTCAGCGGCAGGGCCAAGTCGCCGATCTGGGCCCCGACCAATGAGGCGGTCTGGCCGATCCACAACTTGGTGAAGTCCGTGTTCGCCCACAAACTTGGACGAACCGGCGGTTTTGGATCTGATAAACCCTTTGCGGCAGTGGATGACATGCAGCTTCCTGGGGTGTGAAGGGGAGCCGGGCGGGGACCCGCCGCAGTGGTTGATCGTGGTCAGCGGGCCAGGACGCCCGCGGGTCGGCCCGCAAGGGCTGCCGCGATCCGGGACGCGAGCTTTGAGGCGTTTGCGTCGAGAATCATGGAGAGGTGCTCGCCGGGCGTCTCATCGATCAGCAACTGACCGTCGACGCGCTGCTTCCATCCGTAGTCCCAGCCGGGGAAGGGCCCCTGCTCCGCCCTGATCAGCAGCACATCGCCCCGGTACGGCTTGCGGGGGGTGTCCCGGTACCTGATCAGGGCGCGGGAGTGCCGCTGGTACAGCCGGACCAGGCGGCGCAGATCCTCGACGTTGCCCGCATCGACGCGCTCGCTCGTGGTGCCCTGGGCGAGCCGTATGACGCATTCCAGCCGGGCATCCGGGTCCAAGACCTCGAGCTCTGCCTCGGTGATCGGCAACTTGTGGGCGAACGCGCCGAGGATCGCCGCGGCCTCCGATGTGATGTACCGCGGCGGCACCGGGTCGTCGATGCTGGCACTGACGATGGTCAGTGACCCTATCCGCTCGCCGACGGCCTGAAGCTGGCGGGCCATCTCATAGGCAACAATACCGCCCATACACCAGCCGCCCAGATGGTACGGCCCCTCCGGCTGGACAGCGCGCAAGTCGGCGAGGTACAGCTCGGCGATCGCCTCGACGGTCTCCGGTTTGGGGACCTGAGGCCCGGCGTACTCCGGCGCCTGGATCGCGTGGAACGGCTGGTCGGCGCCGAGTGCCTCGGAGAGGTCCGCATAGCTGACGACACTCCCTCCCAGCGAATGCACGAAGAAGAGCGGAGGTTTGCTGCCTGCCGCACGGAGCGGCAGTACGACGCTGCTCACGGCTTCCCGCTCGCCGTCGATGATCTCGGCAAATTCCTCGAGCGTACTGCTTGGTAGAGCAGCGAACGGAATATCGCGCTTGGCCAGCGAACGAAGCCGCATGATCACACGCAGGGCCGCCAGCGAGTTGCCGCCGAGTTCGAGGAAGTTGTCTGTGGCACTGATCTGATCGACGCCGAGGACGTCGCACCAGATCTCGGCGATGGCACGCTCGGTCGCGGTACGTGGCTCGATGAACGCTTTCGTCGCCAGCTCCTCCGCGCCGGGTGCCGGGAGCCGGTTACGGTCGATCTTCCCGTTCGGAGTCAGTGGAAAGGAATCGAGCACCACGAAGGCACCTGGCACCATGTATGCAGGCAGAGCAGAGGCGGCAGCGGCGCGCAGTTCCGCCGCACTGGGGGTGGCACCCTGCGGTGTCACATACGCGACCAGCCGCTGATGGCCCACTCGGTCCTCCCTGGCGGCCACTGTCACACCGCCGACGCCGGGGTGCCTGGACAGAACCGACTCGATCTCGCCCAGCTCGATTCGGTAGCCGCGGACCTTGACCTGATGGTCCGCACGTCCGAGGAAGTCCAGCGCGCCCGAGGGAAGTCGGCGCACCACGTCGCCGGTGCAGTACATGCGGCTGCCGTCCTGCGCGAACGGGTCGGGCAGGAACCGTTCAGCAGTCAAGTCCGCGCGGCCGAGGTAGCCGCGTGCCAGGCCGGCGCCGGCGATGTACAAGTGGCCCGGTACACCTTCGGGGACGGGGTTGAGGGCATAGTCCAAGACATAGGTCAGTGTGTTGGCGATCGGATGGCCGAGTGTGACCGGATCGTTGGGGCGGAGACGCTGGAGGGAGGACCAGATGGTGGTCTCGGTCGGTCCGTAGGCGTTCCATACCGCTGGGAACCGGCTGGTCAGTTCCGAGGCGAGGTCGGCCGGGAGGGCCTCGCCTCCCGAGATCGCCTTCACGGCCGGGTTCCGTTGCAGCCCGGCCTCCATGAGCAGCTGCCAGCTCGACGGGGTGGCCTGTATGAAGGTAGTACCGCTGTATTGCAGGAACTCGCGCAGTCGAATCCCGACCGCCGCGATGTTCGGTGCGAGAACAAGTTCGCCACCCGTCATCAGGGGCAGGTAGACCTCAAGTGCGGCGATGTCGAAGGAGAGCGAGGTTACCGCCAGCAGCCTGTCGTGTTCGGTGAACGCCAGATCACGCTGGAAGGACAGCAGTAGGTTCAGCAGGGCACCGTGAGTGATCTGCACCCCTTTAGGACGTCCGGTCGAGCCTGACGTGTAGATGACGTACGCGAGGTGTTCAGGTGTGACGGCGAGCGGGGGTTCGTGGTCGGGGTACGCGTCGCCGACGATGCCCACAGAGAGTACCGGCACATCGCCCGATTGGAGTGTCCCGGCCAGCTCCGGGTCGCACAGCAGCACCTTGACATGGGCATCGGCCAGCATGTACTGGAGCCGGTCTTTCGGGTACTCCGGATCCAGTGGTACGTAGGCGCCACCCGCCTTGAGTACCGCGAGCAGGCTTACCATCAGCTCGGCGGACCGGGCGAGATGAACTCCGACCAAGACGTCCGGCCCGACGCCGAGTTCGCGCAGACGCCAGGCCAGACGGTTCGATCGGGCGTGCAGTTCGGCGTAGGTGAGTTCTGCCCCCTCGGCACGAAGCGCCACAGAGTTCGAATGGGTGTCCGCCTGTTTGGTGAGGAGCTCGGGCAGCGTCACGGAGGGAAGGCCCCTCGCGGTGTCGTTCCAGCGCCATACCAGCCGGTCGAGTTGCTCGGGGCCGAGCAGGTTGGCCGCCATCGCCGGGGCGGTGGGGTCGGCGGTCAGCGCGGTGAGTGCCGCCGCGTAGTAGCCGCCGATCTCGGCGATCCGCTGCTCGGAGAAGGCAGCCCGGTCGAAGTTGATCCGCAGCCGTAGGTCGCCAGTCTTCGGATCAGTGCCAAAGTTGGCGGTGAACGGGAAGTTGGTCTGCTCGAAGAAGTCGTCGGACACGATGGCGATCCGGTCGAGCGGCATGTCGTAACTACGGAAGTTGCGGTGATCGACCATCGTTTCGAAGAGTTCGAGCCGCTGGAGGTCCTGCAACATCTGGGCCATCGGGTAGCGGCGGTACGGCAGAGCCTCGCTCTCCTGGCGGTGAATTTGCTGTGCCAGCTCGATCCAGCTGACCTCGGCCACCTCGGCGACCAACGGTAGTGTGTTGAGAAAAAGGCCGATCGTCTCATCACCGTCCGTCGTCTCTGGCCGGCCGTTGCTCACCCGGCCAGTCACCACCCGGGTATGCCCGGACAGCAACGCCAGGACCCTGGCGTGTGCAGCGAACATGACCGCCTTGACAGTGACCTTCGCCTGCGCCGCCACGGAGCGCAGCTCCACCGCGACGCCGTCCGGCAACGGAACCTCGACCACCTGTGCCTGACGGTGAGTGGTGAGGCCCGGTTCGTCATCCCTGAAGATCCCGGTGAACACGGTGCCGTCCAGGGCACCGGCCCAGTAGTCGCGGGCCTCCGCGCTGGCTAGTGCCTCCTGCTCCAGCATCACGTAGTCCCGGAACCGTGTGACCGGTGTGGTGGCGGGAGCGGTGCGGCCGGCCAGCACTGCGTCGTATCCGGTGAGCAGCTGAGAAGTGACGAGTGACAGGCTCCAGCCGTCCAGGACAGCGTGGTGGAAGCTGACGCCGACCTGGAAGTGCGCGTCGCTGAAGACATGGACGTGCACCCTGAGCAGCGGGGCGTTGGCCAGGTCGAAGGGGGTTGCCTTCTCTCGGGCGGCCCACTCCTCGGCCTGGCGCCGCTGCTCCTCCTCGGGTATCTCGCGCAGGTCGTCAACGGTGAGCGGTGTCGGCACCGAGGCATGCACCAGTTGCATCGGCTGGCTGAAATTGGTCAGATCGACGCTTGTGCGCAGGACGTCGGAGTCCTGGACAACCTGGGCGAGGACCGTGCGCAGAGCCGTCTCGTCGAAACGCCCGGCCAGCCGGATGACGGAGACGTCGTGGTACGTGGGCGTGTCCGGATCTTGCAAGCTGTGATACAGCATCCCTGCCTGAAGCCTGGTCAGTGGGTAGGCATCGATGATGTCGGAGGGGTTCGTCATGTCGTTCCTCTTCTAACGTTCGTTCTCGGACGCGTGGCCGGGGAGCTTGGCGAAGTCTTCTGGCGAGAGCAATCCGAAGGCGGCGAGCGGCATCTGTTTCTTCACCGCCGAGGTGGCGGATTTCTGGCCGGCGACGGTGGTGGAAGCCAGCCAGGCGGCAAGTGACTCGACCGTGGGATGGGTGAACAGTTCGGTCAGAGCGAAGTCGAGACCGTGTTCCCGGGCGAGCCCCACGAGCCGGACTGCGTGCATCGAGTCGCCGCCCAATTCGAAGAAGCTGTCGGTGAGGCTGACGTGCTCCTCTCTCAGCACCCGCTGCCACAGTCCGACCAGTCGGCGTTCGGTGTCGGTGCGCGGCGCGGTGTGCCCGGCGTCCAGGGGCCTGTGGTGCTTGGGCACCGGGAGGGAGCGGCGATCCAGTTTGCCGTTCAAGCCAGTCGGAAGTGTGTCGAGTACCACGAAGGCGCTGGGCAGCATGTGCTCGGGGAGCGTCTTGCCGAGTGCTCTCCGCAAGCCGGTCTGGTCAGGAGCGCCGCCAGCGTCTGCGGTGAGGTAGGCGACGATCCGCGGATCGCCCGGCTCGTCCTCGCGCACCACCACCACGGCCTGTCCGACACCGGGCTGCCGGGTGAGGGCTGTCTCGATCTCGCCCAATTCGATCCGGAAGCCGCGAACCTTGACCTGGCTGTCGATCCGGCCGAGGTACTCAAGCGTGCCGTCAGACCGCCACCGCGCAAGGTCGCCGGTGCGATACAGCCGGGCACCGGGAGCGGAGAACGGGTCGGGGACGAAGCGGTCGGCGGTCGTGTCCGGTCGGCCGCCGTACGCCCTGGCCAGTTGGGCCCCGCCCACATGGAGTTCGCCGGGCACTCCGATCGGAGTGGGTGTCATCCGGCCGTCCAGAACGTACACCTGGGTGTTGGCGATGGGGGCACCGACCGGTACGCTCTGCCCGGCCCAGTCCGGTCTGCTGGACCACCGGGTCACGTCGACGGAGGTCTCAGTCGGGCCGTACAAGTTTTCCAGCTTCGCCGGAAGCGTCCGGTGGAATTTGAGGGCGAGCTCGACGGGCAGCGCCTCCCCGCTGCACACCACGAGTCTTAGTGACCTGCATTGCGCAGCCGGTGGGGCCGAAAGGAAGAGGTCCAGCATGGGCGGCACGAAGTGGCAGACGGACACGTGCTCGTGCTGGATGAGGCGCGCCAGATAGTCGGGGTCGCGATGACCGCCGGGCTCGGCGAGAACCATCCGGGCACCGGTGATCAGCGGCCAGAACAGCTCCCACACCGACACGTCGAAGCTGGTCGGTGTCTTCTGAAGGACGACGTCGCCCGGCTCGAGCCGGAACGCCTCCTGCATCCAAAGCAGCCGGTTGACGATTCCCCTATGCGGCACCTGAACACCCTTGGGGCGTCCCGTGGAGCCGGAGGTGTAGATGACGTAAGCCAAGTGGTCCGAGCTGACCGGCGATTCGGGCGGCTGGTCGTCACGGCCGGCCCCGGGGTCGGGCCCGACGGCGACGACCCTGATGCTCCCGTCGGTGGCCAGCCCGTACGCGTGTGTTCCAGGACCGGTGAGCAGGACGTGAGCCTGGGAGTCGGTGAGCATGAACTCCAGCCGTTCCCGTGGGTAGCCGGGATCCAGTGGCAGATAGGCTCCGCCTGCTTTGAGCACCGCCAGGAGAGCCACCACCAGCTCGACCGAGCGCTCCATGTGGATGGCGACCACGACGTCCGGGCCCACCCCTAGTTCCCTCAGTTTCCAGGCCAGCCAGTTCGCCCGTCGGTGCAGTCCCGTCCAGTCGAGTTGGTCGTTACCGCAGCGCACGGCGATCCTGCTGTCCTCGCGCCGTGCCTGCTCTTCCAGGAGCGAGGTCAACGTCAGATCTGGATATGCGGCGCGGGTGGAGTTCCACTCGTGCACGACAAGGGCGCGCTCGGTCTGGCTGAGCAAGTCCACAGTGGTGACACAGGTCAGCGGCTCGGCAGATACTGCGGCCAGCAGGTTGGTGAAGTGGCCGGCCATCCGGTCGATCGTCGCCGCGTCAAACAGGTCGGTGTCGTAGTCGAGCCACCCGATGATCTCGTCGCCGGTGTCCGACATCCTCAGATTCAGGTCGAATTGAACGTTCGCTTCGGAGACCTCGACCTGTTCACTGATCAACCCTGGCGCCTCGAACGTACCGAGCCGGACGCTTTGCAGGGCGAAGAGCACTTGGACCAGCGGGCTGCGCGAAAGATCCCGGTCGGGTACGAACTCGTTGACCAACATGCCGAACGGCACTTGCTGGTGGGCGAAAGCCGCCAATGCGCTGTCGGTTGTGCGAGCGACCACGTCGGTAAAGCCAGGGTCGCCGGTCAGATCCAGAGGAATGGGCACGGTGTTGAGGAAGCAGCCGACCAGGTCCTCGAACTCGGCCCGTTCCCGGTTGGCGACAGGGCTTCCGACGAGCAGCCGATCCTGACCGGTGTAGCGAGAGAGAATGACGCCGAACGCCGACAGCAGAGTCATGAAGAGAGTGCTGCCCGCGTCCCGAGAGAGTCGACGCACCTGCTTGGCCAGGCTGGACTCGATCACCAGACGGTGTCGCGCGCCTTGGTGTGCCTGAATGGCGGGCCGGGGACGGTCCGTGGGCAGTTCCAGAACGGCCGGTATGTCTTCCAGCTCTCGTGACCACCAGGCAAGCAGTTCTGTGAGCGGTTGCCCTTCTAGTCCGGCGCGTTGCCAGCGCGCCACATCGGAAAACTGCAGACCAGCACCGAGGTCTGCCGAGCCGCCATCCAGCAGTGTTCGGTAGGCTCGGGACAGGTGGTCCAGCAGCACCGCGAAAGACCAGCCGTCGAAAACAATGTGATGTGCCGTCAGGACAAGGAGATGTTCCTCGGCGGCCGTACGTATCAGCAGCCCACGGAAGGGCGAGCCCGCGGCAAGATCAAAGGGGCGCTTGGTCTCCCGCATCGCCTCCTGGAGGGCGGTGTCGGCGTGGCCGCGCAGGTCGATGTGGCGTAGGGGCACGCGGGCGTCCGCGACGGCCTGTTGCACAGGAGCGCCCTGTACCAGCACGAATCGGCTCCGCAGCACCGAGTGACGGCGTACGACAGAATCCAACGCCTCCTGCAAGGCGTTCACATCCAGCGGACCGCGTAGCCGCAAGACCGTGGGCATGTTGTACGCGGCGTCACTCGGACGCAATTGGTCCTCGAGCCAAAGCCGCTCCTGGGTCCAGGACAACGGCGCTGGCTCGGATTCGTCGACGTGCAGGATGGGCTGCTCCGGTGTCGACGCGACTGACCGCTCGATCAGCCCGGCGAGGGCACCGATCGTGGGGTGGTCGAACAGTTCGCGGAGCGACAACTGGACCTGCAGGGTCCTGCGGATTCGCACCAGGATCTGGTTGAGTAGCAACGAATGCCCGCCAAGGGCGAAGAAGTTGTCTCGGGAACCGATGCCCTCCTGGCCCAACACCTCTTGCCACAGTGCTGCCAGCATCTCCTCGATGCCGCCCGCTGGCGCCATGTACTCGTTTGCGTCGGCAGCGGACTCCTGGCGACCGAGTCCACGGAGGGCTGCCCGATCGATCTTCCGGTTGGCGGTCAGGGGGAACGCGTCCACGACCACGTAGGCCGCGGGTATCTTGTAGTCGGCCAACTGCTCGGCGAGAGCGGCCCGCAGCCTGGCAAGGTCTGGGCGAACCTCACCCGTCGCCAGATAACACACCAGGCGGTGGCCGCCACGGGGCTGGGGTTCCGGGATGACCACGGCCTGTTTGACATTCGGGTACGCGGCTGCGGCGGCCTCGATCTCAGCCGTTTCGACACGGAAGCCGCGCACCTTCACCTGAAGGTCGGCCCGTCCGAGGCAATCGAACAACCCGTCCGGCCGCAGACGGGCGAGGTCACCGGTGCGGTACACCAGATCGGTTTCGCTGTCCGTGAGAGGGTTTGTGGTGAACCCGCCGTTGTCGGAGGAGTCTGCATACCGCGCGAGGTGTGGACTACGGACGACCAATTCGCCGATCTCGCCGATCGCCGCGGGGCGGTCGCCGGCCAGAACAAGCAGCTGGACCTCGTCTATACCGGGGCCGAGCGGTACCAGGCCGACACCTGTCCGCACCGTCTCACCACCGCGCCTCGCCATGTGCACGGAGACGGCCTGTGGCGTCTCCGTCGTGCCGTACATGTTGAGCAGGTCGGCTCCTGGGGCGAGTGCGGCCCATTCCCGCACTGTTCGTCGCTGCAGCGCGTCACCGCCGAAACCGACCAGCCGCAAGGTGGGCCATCCCGAGATGCCGGCAGCCACGGCGGCATCACCCAGCGCGTCGGCGAGCGCCGGAGTCAGGTGGGCGACAGTGATCTCCTGACGGCCCAGCATCTCGGCCAGGGCCGCCGTGTCCCGGAGGTCGGCCTCGGGAAACACAGCTGTGGCCCCCGCCCAGACGGGCGCAAGCACGTCGCGCAGGAACGGGTCGTGACCGAGTCCTGACAGCACCGAGAAGCGATCGCTGGGGCCTATCGCAAACGTCCGGGTGTACCAGTCGAGGAAGTGGGCGAGGGGGCCGTGGGTCCCAAGGATCGCCCGGGGCCGGCCGGTGCTGCCGGAGGTGAAGCTGACGTACGCGAGGTCCGACACCGACGGAACGGTGGTTCCGGTCAGCGACTCTCCCTCGTCGTTCATCGCGACCACTGGACCACTCGCGTCTGTCCAGGCCATCTGACCGGGCACTGACTCGATCCATGCTTTCGGCCGCACCTGCTCCGCACGTGCGGCCAGTTCGGCCGCGGGTAGGGCGGTGTCGAACACGGCGAAGGCCGCACCCGCACGAACTGTCGCGAGCAACGCCACCACGACGGCAGGGTCACGAACGCCCTGAACGGCCACCACGTCACCCGAACCCACGCCCAGGTCGGCGAGGCGGCACGCTAGTCGCTCGGTATGGTCTGCCAGCTCACGATAGGTCCACGTGCCGGACGGGCCGGTCAGCGCAGGACGGTCAGGGTGCTCTGTCGCGTGTCGGAGTAGCCGTTCCAGCAGAGACCCCGTCGCCGTTGCGTGGAGTTCGATCGTGGGGTCGGGAGTGAGAGCGACAGCCTTGCAGGTGGCGAGAGCGAAGTCCGCGACAGGCCGTTCAGGGGCGTCGAGCGCCTGACGGAGCACCGAAGCGATCTGTTCCAGAAGGTCGTCGATCCGGTCGGCGACGTACAGGTCCGCGTCATAGACAGCTTCCAGAGCCCACTGATCGCCCTGTACAGACGCATAGAGGGTCAGGTCGAATTTGTTGCCTGTGTCGGGCATAGGCAGCTGCTGTGCGGTACAACCCTGTAGCTTGAGCTCGGGGACCGGCGGGAGCACATTGAAGAACACCTGGAACAACGGGTTCCGTGCCCGCCCGTGGACCTGCGCCCGGTCCTTGACCAGCAGCTGGAAAGGTAACCGTTGGTGTGTGAAGGCATCGAGAGCGCCGTGCCGGACCCGGCCGAGCAGCTCTGCGAAAGACGGGTTGCCGTCCAGGTCGAGTCTCAGCGTCAGCGTGTTGAGATAGCACCCCACAGCCTGGTAGTCGGCCACCTGGCGTGTGGATACCGGAGTCCCGACCAGTAATGAAGTCTGATGGGTCTGACGGGACAGAACCACGGCGAACGCCGACAACAATGTCATGAACGGAGTAGCGCCGTGCTCCCGGCCGAGGTCTCGTACACCGGCGCTGGCCTCCGGGTCGAGTAGCAGTCGCCGCTGTCCGCCGGTATGTCCCCGGCGCTCCGAAGCAGGCTGGTCCGGCGGCAGTTCCGACATGTCCGGTGCGTCGGCAAGGTAGCCGCGCCACCAGTCAAGCAGCCCGTTGATGGCATCCGGCGTAAGCTCCTTCCGCTCCGAACGGACGGCATCGGTGAACTGCCGACGTGGAGCATTCAGCTTCGGTGCCAGACCGGAGAGCGCGGCGTTGTACGCCGCCGACAGCTCTGCGAAGAAGGGGGTGAAGGACGATCCGTCGAAGCAAAGGTGGTGGACAGTGACCACCAGCAGGTACTCCCGGTCGGCAATCCGTAGGACGGCCACCCGCAGGAGTGGTCCCCGACCGAGGTCGAACGGCAGCCGTACCTCCCGCAAGGAAGCGTCTTCGCCTGCCGTGGCCGCGTCTGGCAGTGTTCGCAAGTCCTGTTCGGTCACTGGCACCCGTACCTCTGGCAGCACCATTTGCTGGGGTGTGCCGTTGGTGTCCGTGAAGACAGTGCGCAGCGCATGGTGCCGGGCGACCACTGTGTCCACTGCCTGCTGCAAGGCGACGAGGTCGAGTGACCCGGACACCCGCACGATCATCGGTACGTGGTACGTTGGGGTGTTGCGACGGATTTGCTCTTCGAACCAGATCCGTTCCTGAGTGAAGGACAGCGGGAGCGGGTCGGTGGCCACAGGATCGCCGGAACCGGCAACGTTCGTACGGGTCATACAGGTCTCCCGGCATCTAGGAAAGCGCTCTTCGCTTTGAGGTGGTTGGGGAGCAGGGGGGGGCCGCGGCAGGGGGCCGTGAGGTGCTTGCGCCTCTGCCGGTCATGTCAGCTCTGCCGCCCGGTTCCCAGACGAATGCGACCTACGACCCCAGATGCGGACCAGGCCTGCGCGCCGCCCGGTGCGTGACACTGCGTCTTACGCGGAGCCTGTCATCGGCGGACAGACCCGATCAAAACGGCACTGAGCTATGAAATTCGATCACCCGTCGTCACTGCCGAAGCTCCGCGAGTGCGGCGTTGAGCGTTTGGACGAGTCCCTCCAGCGTGGAGTTGAGGACAGTCAACAGATCCATCTCGACCCCCCACGCCTCGTGGATCCGGAAAATAAGGACCACCGCGTTGAAAGAATCGCCGCCATACCCGATGAACGTTCCGTCGGCAGGGACGTCGACGCCGAGAACCTCCGACACCATCGCCAGGACCGCTGCTGGGTCGGCCTGATCGATTGGGTCCCGCAGATATTCCGGAGGAATGCCCATGGATTGCCTCCTGGGTCAATGGGGTTCTCTACTAGTACCACAGTCACTGGCCGCTGCGCACTAGCAGTGGAGTTGGAGGGATTGTGCGAGAGGGTGGATGAAGTGTTCGCGTATCCGGCAGCGCGGGAGAATCTGCGCATGACGATGTGGGGGCACACCGCTATGTACGAAGATTCAGGAAAAGCGCAGGTCGCAGAGATGCCTGAGGCTCATTCGGCCTGTTGTCACGCCAGGCGACCTGGTCTTCGGCACAGCGAGAACTCTTCGGTAGTGAAGGGGTGCGGCCAAGGTCGAGGATGGAAGCCGGCCCTGCCGTAGGCGGCTGATAAAGGCCACCGAAAGCGGGCGCCTGGCGTGCCGAAATTCCGCCTCCAGGGGCATTCCGTTCGGGCGGTGAACGGTCTTCTCCGGTGATGAAATGGACTCCTCAATAGGTTTAGCCGCGACGCAGGCCGGTAAGCAGCCGACGCAATCGGGCAATAAAACCACATCACGTCGGAGTGATCCGGGCATGGGTCCAGACAGCGATCCCACGCTGCCGAGGGTTTTCCCGGGTCTCGATCATTCACCGTCCTGAGTGATCACTTCTGCCGGCGCTGTGTTGGGCTGTCGCCCCTGAGCATCCCGGAACCCGAACCGTCACGGGCCGCACGAACTCTGTCACGGCGACGGTCCGGAGGGCGGCTCTCCCGGCTGTAGCTCATCGAGGGCGGGTCACCGGACTGCGGGAAGCAGGCGAGGAGCGTACGCGGTCCGTACCAACGCACTCTGAGCAATAGGCCGTTGGGCTCGCGCCACCCGACTGCGGGTGCGCCGGTACTTCTGCGACGTCGGGAGCTGTTCCCGTACGACGTTCGTCGGGCAGGGGCCGGGTCTGTCCGTGCCCTACCGCTGTTCCAGCACCGGGCCAGCGGGGTGGCCGGGGTCGATTGCGGTCGAGTTCGGCGGTCGTCCCGCCGCCCGGCTGTGCCGGTGCGTGCGGCTGACCGCGGGCCGGACGCGGCTGCTCAGGCCGGCCCTGGACAACGCGGACGGCGACCGCCTGTATGCCGTGCAGTGGAAGGAAGCCAAGCGCCACCGGGCGCAGCGTGAGGCCGCGAAGCGGGAGGCGCAACGGCCGGTGTGCACGCGCTGCGGAGCGGGGTTCACCGATGAACGCTGGCAGCTGGTGAAGCGGTCCTCGTGGCCGGAGAAGCGGGACGACCTGTGCGGGCCGTGCGTGACGGAGGCCGCCAGCGGCGCGGAGGCTGAGCGCGTCGCGCGCCGCCAGGCGGAGGAAGCCGAACGCGCGGCCGCCGAAACGCCGGCGGTGAACCCCCGCGGCCGGTTCGGCATCACACGCCGCCGGTAGCCGGGCGGCTGGTGTCTCCGGCCGGACAGACGGCCCGGCCGGAGGCGAGGATGAGCACCGCGAACAACGACGTGCAGAGCGGATCGACGGGTCCCTGGTGCGCTCGCCCCCGGCGGGGGAGTCGCCCCGGGGTGTGGTGTGAGGTCTCAGGACTGAGTTGACACTTCTGACTCATCAGACGTCATCCGCTTTCCGAACGTGATTGTTTGGTTCGGCCTGGGTGGGAATGAGTGGTGCCTCGCGGCGGGAGAGATGGGTGTGTTCGTCCGCTCTTCTCGGTCGTGGAGGTGGCTGATGCCGTCGGTGATCGGTCTGTTGGAGGCTCGGGAGAAGGGGATCCGGGAGGAGGTGGCGCGGTTGCGTGCCGCGCTCGATGAGGCGGAACGTGCGCTTCAGCGTCTGGTGGATGCCCGGGTCACGGTGACGGAGGTGCTGACCGTGGCGCCGGCCCCGGCGCCGGGGTCTTCGCTGAAGGGGGCGGTTGCGGGATCGACGGTGCCGCACCGGACCGAGGGCATGGCGGTATCCGTGCTGGCAGTGGATTACCAGCACATCGTGGAACTGCTGGAGTCGGACGTCGGGCGGGAGGGTATGCGCTGTCAGCAGCTGGCTGCGGCGCTGGGGCTCCAGGTGGTGCCGGCGAAGGTCGAGGGGGTGCGGTCGAAGACGAAACGGCTGGCGGAGCGGGGCTGGATCCGGCAGGTGCGGCCGGGAGTTTCACCGCTTTGCCGCAGAGCGGCTGAACCCTGCCGAGTGCCGGCCGGCGAGGCGGCCGCTCATGAGCATCGTCATCGACCACAGCACCATGGCCTCGTGCATGACGGGCAGCGCCTCGTAGTCCCGGACGAGACGACGTGAACGCATGAGCCAGCTGAGCGTCCTTTCCACCACCCACCTGCGCGGCAGCACCACGAACCCACTCGTGTCGTCGGTACGTCGGACGATCTCCAGGGTGAGATGGAGGTTCTCGGCCGCCCAGTCGACCAGCCGTACCGCGTATCCGCCGTCCGCCCACACCAGGCGGATCGAGAAGTACTTCGTGCGCAGCCCATCGAGCAGTCCGACAGCGGCATCGCGGTCCTGGACACTCGCCGCGGTCGCCGTGACGGCCAGGACGGGGCCGAGGCAGTCGACCACCAGGTGACGCTTGCGGCCGCCCACCTTCTTCCCGCCGTCCCAGCCGGACGTCTGCACCGCACGGTCCGCTCACCCCATGACGGGACTCGTACGGCCTCGGCCCCGACCCCACGCCCGGCGTCGGGGCCGACGTGCGCTCCGCTGAGCCGGACGGCCTCCCCTTGGGCGGAGCCCGCTGCCGGAGCCGACGCGGAACAGTCCACGACCAGCGCGCGCGTTCTCCATCCGCAGGCGCGCCGTCCGGGGAACCGGCCTGCGCGGTTACGCACGGCCGGTTGCACAGGGGGCGGGCGAGGTGATCGGCGCCGGTCGGGAAGGTGCAGCCCTCGGGGCAAGCGGTTCCGGCAGTGACGACCACGTCACCGTCGACTCCCTCGTTCGGGGTGAACGTCCCCTGTGCACTCGTGCAGGCGGATTCGCGGACGCCCCGAGGGTGCCGCCGCCGGCCCTGACAGGTTGTACGTGGCACCGCGGTGTGTCGATTTCTTGCAATCGACGGCGATTGATGTCGCGTATCCCTTGGATCGGGATGTTCGGGAGCGGCCCAGTCCACGATGAGTGCTTGTCTCGTGTCGAAGGAGCAGCACCACGCCGGACACAAGGAACAACCGTATGAGCACTCTGCACGTGAACGACATCTCCCTCTACTACGAGACCCACGGGGATGCGGAGGCCCCGCCGGTTCTACTGATCTCCGGGTTGGGCGGGGTGGGAGCGAGCTGGGGGAGGCAGACCGCGCGCTTCGCCGAGAGGTACCCCGCTGATCCTGCCGGATCAGCGGGGTACGGGGCGCACGACGAGGGCCTCCGACGGATACACCACTCGGCAGCTCGCGGCGGACATGGCCTCGCTCGTCGAGGAACTCGCTGTCGGTGCGGTCCATGTCGCCGGTTCCTCGACGGGCGGCGCGATCGCGCAGGACATGGCGCTGGACCATCCGGAGCTTGTGCGCTCGCTGACCCTGAGTTCCACCTTTGCCCGCTTTGATGCCTTCACCAGGCGGGAGTTCGAGGTGCGGCGCAGGCTCGCCGCCGAATGGGACAGGCGTGATCTGCTGTCCTGCTACTCACTGTTCCTGTTCGGTCCGCGCTACACCCGTGAGCACCCAGAGGCCGTCGTGGAGTGAATCGATCGCGCAGCCGCGCTCCCGACCCACCCCGAGGACCGGAGGATCGGCCTGGCCCGGATCGACATGATCGCGGCGCACGACACGTTCACACGACTCGGCGAGATCGTCCATCCGACGCTGGTGTTGTGCGGCGAGCACAACTTCTGCACGCCGCTTCCGCTGTCGGAGGAGCTCGTGCGCGGCATCGAGGGCGCGACGCTCACCGTCTTCGAGGAGGCGGGCGAGCTCATCGAACTGGAGCAGCCGGAGAGGTTCTTGACCGAGGTGGCTGGCTTCATCGACGGGCTGCGTGACCCGGCCCGGGGAGCGGGGTCCGGGCGATGAGACTTGAACTGCCCGACGCCACCATCGTCTACGACGACGTCGGTGAGGGCGAACCCGTGGTCTTCTTGCACGGTTCGCTGTGCGCCGAATGGCTCACGCCCCTGGCGCGCGAGCTGACGGGGTTTCGGCGCATAGCCATCCATCGTGCGGGCTACGGCGGCAGCGAGGACCGCACGAGCGGGGTCGGCGTGCCCGAGCAGGCCGCCCGGTGTGCCGCGGTTCTGGCGGAGCTGGGGGTGCCGCGTGCCCACTGGGTGGGGCATTCCGCGGGGGCCGACATCGCACTGCACCTGGCCCATTCCCGCCCGGACCTGGCTGCCTCGCTGGTCCTCCTGGAGCCCGCGCTGCCCCGGGCGGACGACGAGCCCGCGAGTACGGCAATGCCGGCCGCGATCGCCGAGGCCAGAACCGGTGCATGGGAAGCGGCGTTCCACACCTTTCTCACCGGGTGTGCGGGCCGGACGTGCGCCGTCTGTTCGCGGACCGGCTCGGCGAAGAGGGGCTCTCCGAAGCCGTCGGAAGCAGCCGCCACTTCTTCACCCGGGAATCGGTCGCGTTCGCCGACTGGCAGTTCGGCGCACAGCAGATGAGCGCGGTACGCGCGCCGGCGCTGCTCGTCGTCGCAGGCGGGGGAGACCGGCTCGGCACGCCTCACCGGGCACGCGCCACCGCCATCGCCGCCCATCTCCCGCGCGCCGAGACGCTGGTCGTCGACGATCTCACCCACGCCATGCCGCTGGAGGACCCGGTGTTGACGGCTCGCATCATCAGCGAGTTCGTCACCCGCCACCGGCTGTCCGAGTCGGCCGGTTGAGACACCGGGTCACCGTGCGTCGGGGCGCGGTGACCCGGCTCGGAGCGGTGCGTGCCGCGGCGCGTGCTCCGGCGGACGGGAGAAGAAGGCGACGGCGCCCTTGACCGGGCGCAGGGCCGTCACCGTCTCGACGTCCCGCAGTCCGGGCAGCCGCCCCACGACCGACGTCAGGAACCGCCACAGAGCGGACGTGTCCCGCGTGGCGACGCTGGCGAACAGGTTGCTGGTCCCGGTGATCCCGGCGGCGAACGCCACTTCGGGACTCGCGGCAAGCACGGCCCCTGCGGCGAGAAGTGCGTCGATCTCGATCGTGAGCCACAACATGGTACGCACCGACGCGTCGAAGGCGGCGAGGTCGATGTCGACATCGAAATGCAGAACACCGCTGGCCCGCAGCTCGTGCAGTCGGCGGTGGACCGTGCTCGCCGACGCGGTCGTGGCGGCCGTCAGTTCCTCGACCGACGCCCGTCCGTCGGCTCGCAGCACCTCCAGCATGCGACCGCTCGTCTCATCCATCTTCGGCGGCGGTCCGAGCGCGGGAGGAACGTGCCGCGCGAGCTGGGTCGTCTGGCTCTCCGTGAGAGGCCCCCGCTTGGTGAACGGCTGACCGGCACCGCCATAGAAGACGTGCAGCACTTCATGCGCCCCCACATCGAGGATGTGACGAGTACGTGGCACCCCCTCGAAGAGCAGTGACTCGACGCTGTCGCCAGAGGCTGACGCCACGATCTCCGTCCCGCCCGAACACAGACTGATCCAGCTGGGGTCCGAACGCCTTCCCAGGGCATCAGCGATCTCCGCCGCAGCTTGGGGAGCAGCCCGGACGCGCAGAACCCACTGCCGCTCGTGCAGCACTACCAGATCGGTGAGCGCAAGCACGCGCAGGCCAAGAGCACCGGACAACCTGCCGAATCGCCGCGCGACGGTCTGGTCGGAGACCCCGAGCACCTCGCCGATACGCCGGAACGGGGCGCGTCCGTCGATCTGCAAGGCATGGATCACCGCCCGGTCGAGTTCGTCAATGCCGTCCCGCTTCATGTCGGCAACGCTAACCTCGCGCTTTCACGAGGTGGGCGGTCCAAGAGCTGATCAGAAACACGGAGAGTGCTCCTGACCTGCAATGCCGGTGATTTAGGGCATCAGTGCAGGTAGGGCGCGTGACGACGACTGTTCTGGGTGGGTAGACCCTGGGCTGCACAGGCGGTCCGCCACGATCTGATGATGCGCCAGGTGATCTCGGGACAGGGCAACGGGGCTCCCGGTAGGACAGGAGATCGACCAAGATCCGACTGTCTGCGAGGGAGCCCCGTTGGGCACTCAGTCTGCCATCGCTGTTGCCCCAGCTATCACCACGGCGGTCCGTCCGGTGCCATCTCGAAGTGCCCGAAGGCGGTCGGAACCGCAGTTCGGCGACCGGATCAGGCTCGGTGTACTCACCGAGGAGATCACACCCGAAGTAGTCGACGAAGTACTGGAGTTGACCGGAAGGGCCGAGCGCCGCCGCAGGCTTCTCCCGGCCCGCGCGGTGGTCTACTTCGTCCTGGCTCTGTGCCTGTTCAGCAGCTCCGACAGCGCTGGGCCGCCGGGATACCGGGCGGTCCTGCGGGCCCTGACCGAGAAACTGCGGCACCTGCCGGGCGGGCTCGTTCAGCGCCTGCCCACCAGTTCGGCCCTCACTCGAGCCCGCCAGCGCCTGGGAGACAAGCCCTTGCAGGCCCTCTTCGAACGCCGGTGCGGCGCC
This sequence comes from Streptomyces sp. NPDC021356, assembly GCF_040641015.1. Lineage (NCBI taxonomy): Bacteria > Bacillati > Actinomycetota > Actinomycetes > Kitasatosporales > Streptomycetaceae > Streptomyces > Streptomyces sp. NPDC021356. The sequence continues at coordinate 26,200 of NZ_JBFACU010000046.1, forward strand.
CAGGCGACACCCACGACCCCGGGAGCATTCGCCTTCGGTTTGCGGCTGGTCGCCTGGGACGGCACCGCGCTGGACGTACCGGACAGCCCCGAGAACGCCGCCACGTTCGGATTCACCGGCCGTGACGGCACCAACAAGAGCGGAAACCCCCAGGTCAGGCTGATGGACCTTGATCGAGTGCGGCACCCACGCCGTCATCGACGCGGCCTTCGACTCGATCGCCAGGTTCAGTGAGCACAAGCTCGCCCGCCGCCTGCTGGCCTCCCTGCGGCCCGGCATACTGCTGCTGGCCGACCGCAACTTCGCCGGCCACGAGCTGTGGGGCCTGGTCGAGGCGACCGGCTGCCACCTCGCCTGGCGGATCAAGAAGAACCTCGTCCTGCCGCCGCTGTGGGTCCTGCCCGACGGCTCGTACGTGTCCGTCATGCCCACTCCCGCCGAGGGCCAGCGCCTGGGCAACGCCCGCTTCCAGGGCCGCACCCCGACAGGGCTGCCCGACGGACACCTCGTGCGCATCATCGACTACACCGTCACCGTCCGGCCCCAGCACGGGCCGGTGCAGGTGGAGAAGATTCGCCTCGCGACCAGCCTGCTCGACCACCGGCAAGCGCCCGCACGGCAGTTGGCCCAGCTCTACCATCAGCGCTGGGAGATCGAGAACGGCTTCGCCGAACTCAAAAACCCCCTGCGGGGCTCCGGCTTCATCCTGCGGTCCAAGACCCCCGAGCTGATCTGCCAGGAAATCTACGCACTGCTCACCGTCTACCAGGCACTGTGCGCGCTCAAAGTCCGCGCAGCCGAACAGGGAGAGACCGATCCCGACCGAATCTCCTTCACCACGACCGTGCGGCTCGCCCGGCTCACCACCGCCGGACAGACCGCAGCGAACCCGCAGACCCTGTGCGCCGCCCGACTCGAAGTCGTCCAGGAACTCCTCAACGACCGCCTGCCCCCACGCCGCGACCGCCGCTGCCAACGACTGAAGAAACCATCGCGGAACACGTTCGAAGCCAAACGCCGGGACGAGCCCCGCCCGCCCAGCCGCGTCAGCTACTCACTCAAAGTCACACGGAACCCGGGACACCCACCCTCACCTGCGGAAAAGTCCTAAATCACCGGCATTGTCCTGACCTGCAAAGATAGGACTTGCTGAGGGTCCTGTTGGCTGCAAGGAAAAGAGCACTTTCCAGGTGAGAGACTATCGCGTCGTACCCACGTGTCCGTGTCCAGGGGGACGGCCGACAGGTGGTCTCGCAGGCAGGTTCGGTCCTGCTGGTGGAGACGATCCGCAAGACCGGTCTCGACCGGGCGATATCCGCCGCGCTGGCGCCCTGGCGGAAGCAGCGGGCCGTCCACGATCCCGGGAAGATTCTCCTCGACCTCGCGCTGACGGTCGCGATGGGCGGAGACTGCCTGGCCGATGTCGCCATGCTGCGGGCCGAGCCGGCCGTCTTCGGCCCGGTGGCCTCCGACCCGACGGTCTCTCGCTTGGTCGACACTCTCGCAGCCTGCGGCGACAAGGCGTTGAGAGCAATCCGCGCCGCCCGAGCCGAAGTGCGCGAACATGTCTGGCCGTTGTCCCTCGAGACGGCGCCTGATGCGGGCGGGACGGTCACGCAAGCTGTACGACGACGAGCGCAAGGCCGGCCCTACGTGGAAGGAAGTCTGCGGCCGGTCGGCCATATCCGGCCGGATCAACTCCACCTCCATGAGCCGTCCCCCCAACTTCGCCAAGCAGTACCGGCTGCTCGACCAGGACCTGCACTTCGTCAGGACCCCTGGCTTCGACAAGTGCGACGCGAGCAAGGCGGTCGTGAAGTGCGACATCAGGTAACCCTGTAAAAAGACAAACCCCGCCACACGACAAACGGGCGTCTGCGGGGGGCGGTGCTATGCGCCGTCCCCCGCTTCCCCGCAGGAGACACGAGATGCACGACGGAATTACCTGGATCGCCCACAGCAACATTTCCTGGCTCGGCTACTGCATCACGCTGGCACGCGGCATGGAGCCCGAAGAACTCGTCCGCCGCCTCGCAGGAGAAAAGGCCCCTGCCCCACTGGGTCAGCGCACCGCTGCAGAGCTCGAGAGGTATCTCAGCCAACGGGACCAAGAGAGGGGCAACGCCGGCACCATCGCCGTGCGGTACGGCGCCGTCGCCGACCTGGCCTTCGCCATAGCGGACGGCCACTGGCCAGGAGAGATGGATCTGGGAATTTCCGACGGCCTGTCCCAGGACGGTGCCCACGTCTTCCGGCTGTACTACGAGAAGGAAAACCCCAAGCTCCCCCCTCCCACGTTCAGCTACTTCCACGACGGACGCTACATGTGCGGATTCGACATGTACATGTATACGTGGTCCGTGGAGATCACAGGGGCACACCCCGGCCTGGTAAAGGAAGCCGTCCTGACGGCGGGCATCCCGGGCGAAACGGAGCGAGACGTCGCACACACAAAATCCCTGGCCATCGTAGAAAACCAGTTCCAGCTCACCCTTCCACGGGGACAGGTCTTGGACGAGGCGCTGCCCACGGCGTTGATCAGGGGCCAGACCGCTGGATGACCTCGTCAGACCGCCGCCTTGGGGGCCCCGGGCCTCCGGGTGCGATCCGAGCGTCATGAACTGGGCGCTGACGAACTCGTACAGGCGGTCCTGGCGCCGGTGGTCGCTGCCCACTCCTGCCGAACCCCTGTCGTTCGTCTCGCACCGACCCAAACGAGTCGTCGGAACCATCAACCGCGGCTGGGCAGGGGGTACTCCGGCGTCACAGTGCTGACGCGCGAGCAAGGACACAAGCTGGCGACTACGGGGAGACCAGCCCGGGGTGCAAAACGCGGCAGATGACTACATGTTGCACCGCGACGATCTGCGGCGTTGCGTCGCCGGAGTGCACGCGGCTCCACCCGGGCGAACCGCCCCGCCACCTTCGCCGTCAGGCTGTCGAACACCGGCTGCCAACGGGCAGGGTCTACGCTCTGACCTGCGGCCGTCTTCTGATCTTCTTGTGTCGACACGACTCACGATGGTCAACGGTGGCTGTCTTCGTCTACAGACCGGCTATGCCCATCACGATCAAGGCCGGCTCCAGCCCACACGCCGGGACATGGAAAACCGGGTGACAGGCGACCTCCGACGCACTGAGATGGCCCCAACTGCCTGCCGCACGGGCGGGCGCGCTCCAGGAGCTGCTCTTGTCAACTGAGAGAAGCGCGGCCACCGACCCCGCGATCGATGCCGCACTGGTGCGGCGCCTGGTCGAAACGCAGTTCCCTCAGTGGGTCGCTCAACCTCTGGAACTGCTCGACCCGGCCGGCTCGGACCACGTGATCTACCGGTTGGGTGAGGAGCTGGCTGTCCGGCTGCCGCGTCATATCGGCGCCATCGGACAGGCCAGGAAGGAGTCCGAGTGGCTGCCTCGGCTCGCGCCGCACCTGCCACTGGCTGTCCCGGTTCCAGTGGGGGCAGGGGAGCCCGGCTTCGGCTATCCGTGGCCGTGGGCGGTGTCCCGCTGGGTGGACGGCGAAGTGGCGACCGTCGAGGCACTGGCCGACTCGCCCGATGCCGCCGTCGAACTGGCAGAGTTCCTGGCCGCCCTTCAGCGTTTCGAGCCCGGGGAGCTCCCGGCCCAGGGCGCCCGTGAGGATCTTACTGGGCAGCCACTGGCCGCACGGGATCAGGCGACGCGGGCCGCTATCGCGGAGGTCGACGGCGTGTTCGACGCTGCGGCCATGACCGAGCTGTGGAACGCAGCGATCAGCGCCCCCGAATGGGATGGTCCTCCGGTCTGGTTCCACGGAGACTTCCACACCGGAAACCTGCTGACCGTCGACGGCCGCCTCAGCGCAGTCATCGACTTCGGCGGGCTCGGTATCGGCGACCCAGCCTGCGACCTGATGATCGCTTTCACGCTGATGTCGCCTGGGAGCCGGGCCGCTTTCCGCGCCGCGCTCGGCGTGAACGACGCCACCTGGACCCGAGGCCGCGGCTGGGCACTGACCACGGCCCTCAGCGCATACACCCACTACGCCACCGTCAACCCCCAGGTCGCCGCGCAGACCACCCGGCAGATCACTGAGGCCCTCATCGGCTAGGACCTGTCCGGGCGATCTCTGCGCCGCCGACCATGCTCGGGACGCCGCAAATCCGGGAAGTCAGCCTGAGCCCAGTGCCAAGCCCGGGTGTTGTCAGTGTCCGCCGCTAGCGTTTGGCCGTTCACGATCTACAGGGAGGGAGGCTCGATGGGCGCCAGTGGATGGGACTACGTCACCAGGTACGACGGGGACGTCGAGGCGGCTTTGGCAACTTTGCAGGCCAGGGTGTTTCAGGAGGAGTACGGCGACGGTGCCAACTACCAATGCCTGGAGGACCTGTATGAGGATGAGGAGTTCATGGGGACAGAGGGCACCCATACGATCCTCGACGTCGACAGGGTCGTTGCCACAGATGCTCCGCCGGTGCCGTCTCGTGTCTCTGACTACGGCACCCTGCGCCCTCTGACACTCAGCCGGGTGGTTCACCATTTCGGTACCGACCGCCCTACTGTCGAGCAGTACGAGGAGCACGTGCGGAGCCTGTTCGACGAGTGTCGGATGCGGTGGACCGGCTATTACGTCATCCTCTACTCCAACGCCAAGCCCACCCACCTGGGAATCTTCGGCTTCTCGGGCGATTAGGACTCGTCCGGTCAGTCAGGTGACTGCCTCGTGTCCGGGTCGTTGATGCAGATATGGGCGGCGTGATCTCAACGCCGTCGTAGACGATCGGCAGCTCGTGGGGGGCCACGTGCTGGAACTGGTGCATGCGCTGGGTCATCAGGTCGTGGATGACGCCGAGGGCTGTCGGGTAGTCGCAGCCGAAGAAGTCCACTTCCAAGAGCAGCGGGGCAGACCGACACTGCCGGAACTCTCCCGATCGACCAGCTTGGGACGGCTGTCGAGCTATCGCGTGTGTTCCCGGAGTCCGGCTGCCGCGGTCTCGAGGGAGGCGAAGAACTGCCAGTGGGGACGGATGCCGGTCTCTGGCTGTCCCGACCAGCTCAACGCGACCAGCGCCCAGCGGATCGGCTCTTCGGTAACCTTGAAGAGCAGGTGGTCTCGTTGGCTGCAGTGTGCAACTGCCGTCAGCGGACGCTCCGCGAGCGGGTGGCTCGGCTTGAGGTCGGCTGCGACCTCCGTGACGAGTTCGGCCTCGAAGACGGCACGGTCGTTTCCTGAGACGAGGACCCAGCCAGTCGGCAGGTCGACATCCGTTCCTGCCGGGTCAGCCTGGCGTGCTTCCTCGACAAGGGCGCGGAGCTCGGCGGCGAGTAATCGTCAAGACCTGTGGATCGGTTGATCTCACTTTCGTTCAGGTGAGTTGATCGCGACGAGTTCGACTTCGAAGCCGTCGTCGTTCTCCAGGTAGGCGGCGTAGTGCTGTCCGCCGCCGGCGTAGGGATGCTGCTCGGGGAACATCAGGTGCCAGCCGTGGTGGGCGGCATCGGCCACCAGCTTCTCGAGCGTGATGGCGTCTTCGACGTGGAAGGCCAGGTGGTTCAGCCCTGGGCGGCAGCGGTCGTGCTCGTCGGCGGTCAGAGCCGGCGACTGCTCGATGACCAGGTAGATCGGCCCGAGCCGCCAGCTACGTCCGCCTTCCCAGCTCTGGAAGAGGGCATACCCCAGCACCTCCAGCAGCCAGCCGAGCGAGACGAGCGCGCGATGGAGGTCCGGCACCCACAGCTCGACGTGATGCAGCATGCCGTGCGACGGCCGACTCATGCAGCGACCGCCTCAGGGCGTTCGACGAGCTGGCCGCGTTCGAAGCGGGCTCCGGCGCGGACGAGGGCGACGAGGTGGGGGGCGTTCACCGCGCGCCACCGTTGCTGGGCTGACTCGACGAGCTTGAAGACCATGGCCAGGGCGGCGGTGCGGGAGCCGGCGCCGCGGGCGACCTTGGTCCGAAGCTTCACGGTGGAGAAGGTCGACTCGATCGGATTCGTGGTCCGCAGGTGGATCCAGTGCTCGGCCGGGAAATCGTAAAACGCCAGCAGCTGGTCCTGGCCATCAGTGATCTTCTTGACAGCCTTGGGGAACTTCGCGCCGTAGAGCTGGGCAAACGTCTTGATCGCCGCCTCGGCATGGTCGCGGTCCTCGGCGTTGTAGATGTCCTGGATGGCCTTCTTCGTGCCCGGCTGCGCAGACTTCGGCATGGAGTCGAGGACATCGGCCGTTTTGTGAACCCAGCACCTTTGCTCGCGAGTGGCGGGGAACACCTCGGCCAGGGCCTTCCAGAAGCCCAGAGCTCCGTCGCCGACTGCGAGGACCGGGGCGCGCATGCCACGGCGGGCACAGTCGCGCAGCAGGTCGGCCCAGGACTCGCCCGACTCGCGGTAGCCGTCCCTGAGGGCGACGAGTTCCTTGGAGCCGTCGGCGCGGGCCCCGATGAGCACCAGGACGCAGGCTTTGGCCTCCTCCAGGCGGACGTTGAGGTGGATGCCGTCGGCCCACACGTACACGTAGTCGACTTCCGACAGGTCGCGGTCCATGAACGCCGTATGGTCGGCCTGCCATTGCTGTGTGAGCCGGGTGACCGTGGCCGGGGAGAGCCCGGCCGCACTGCCTAGGAACTGCTCCAAGGCCGGGACGAAATCGCCCGAGGACAGTCCGTGCAAGTAGAGCAGCGGCAGCACCTCGCTGATCTTCGGGGACTTGCGGCACCACGGCGGCAGGATCGCGGAAGAGAACCGCTTACGCTCGCCCGTGCTCTCGTCGACCCGCTTGTCGTTCACCCGCGGGGCCTTCACCTCCACCACCCCGGCCGCGGTGGTGACTTCCCTGGCCTGGTGGTAGCCGTTGCGGACCACGAGCCGACGGCCGGTCTCGTCCCGCTGAGCTGCCAACTCGGCTGGATACGCGTTCACTTCGACTTCCAGGGCCGCCGCGAGCATGCGCCTCGCGCCTTCCCGGACGATCTCGTCGATCAGGGAGCCGGACTCGGTGGAGCCGTCGGCGTTCACTACGCTGCGTGCCTTCCCGACCGGTGCTGCGAACACCGGCCTATTCGATGACCATCAGTCGATCACTCGGGAAGGTACGCCCTCCGCGTGCTCCCCGAGCTCGATCCACAGGTCTTGAGCATGGCTCGACCGGGAATCGGCCGGTGCTGTGTTCGGTGAACCTCCTTCGCGGTGCGCTCTATAGCGCATGAGGGTGTGGGGCGGAGGTGTAACGGGGCCGTTGTCACTCGTCCAAGTGAGCGAAGGGGCGCGCGCCGGGTGTCGGCTTTAGCGTCTCATCCGTCGCGCCTGTCACGGGCGTTTGCGTGAACTGCTTTGTGTGGGACGGTACTTGACGTCGCGGAGGCTGGTGCAGTGATCACTGCCTGGTTATCGGTTTGCTCGTGGCCTTGGTGTCGGCTCCGGTGACGGTGGACGGCGATGCTCCTGGGGCCGGGGATGACGGTCTGGGGCGGCACCGGGACGAGCTGCGTCCCGCCGCGGTACGTGAGTTGCTGCGGCTGCGTGGGGCGGGGGAGTTGACGACGGCGCATGTACGGCTGGTCGCTGATGCAGTGGGTGTGCATAAGCGGACGGTGTGGGTCTGGCTCGCGCAGGCGGAGCGGACGGGCAGTGTGGAGAAGCTGGAGCGGCGCCGGTTCACGATCACCGATGAGGTGATCGAGGGCCTCGCCGATTACCAGGGCAACGTGAAACGCGCTCACGAGCACTTGGTGCGCGTCGCGAAGAAGGCGGGCGTCAAGCCGGTCGGTCTGACGACGCTGCACGATGCGATCGCCCGTGATCTCGATCCGGGTTTCATGGCGGGCCTGCGCGAGGGGATTCCGGCGACCCGCGGGTTCGATCGATGTTTTCAGCGGCCGCAGGTGGCGCGGAACGAGGTGTGGGAGGGGGATCACAAGCAGGCCGAGACGGTGGTGATGATGCCGGACAAGCCCGCCCCGCCCCGGCGGAATCCGCGAACAGACCACCCGCCAGCGCTCGTACAAGCTTTGACGCCCGGGCGCCGGGGGCGCACGCATCGGGCGCCCGCGCCCAGCGTATGGTGACCGGCCCACCCCCGCGACCTGCGAGGGGGTACCCCCATGGGTACACGAAAGTGTGCGCCGCTCCGGCTCGTGCCGGAGCGGCGCACACCACGGGGGAGCTACCGCGTCTGGGGCGGCCCAGGTACGGTGGTTCGGTCGGCTCACACTCCTGAGAACTCGGGCTCGGGCTCGGGAACGGTACGGCTCTCAGGCAGGTTACGCATGGTGCGCAGCGGGGAGAAGAAGACCCACAGGGCAGCGCTCCAGGTGCCGAGGACGCAGATCCACAGTGCGGTGCGCAGGCCGAGCGTGCTGGCGAGGCCGCCGCCGGTTAGGGAGCCCAGTGGGATTGCCCCGTAGCAGATCCAGAGGACCGAGGCGTTGACCCTGCCGAGCATGTGGGCCGGGGTGACGCGTTGCCGGTATGAAGTGGCGGCGACGCTGTACAGCACGATGTTGGCGGAGAACGCAGCGAGCCCGATGCCGTACAGCAGGACTCCCCAGCCGGGCTGGGCGAGCGGCATGCAGAGGTACAGCGGGCCGGGGGCGACCATGGCCACCCAGATGATCCGGGCGCTGCCCACCCGCTCCGAGATGCGCCGGGACAGCGCGCCGATGACCAGACCGCCGACGGCGCTGATGCTGTACACGACGCCGACGAGCCACGAGGGGGCGTCCAGCTCGCGCACCATGAAGGTGACTTCGATGGCCCCGGAGGCCATGACGAAGAAATTGGACGTCGTGCTGCACAGCAGCAGGCTGCGCAGGATCGGGTGCCGGCTGATGAAGACGATCCCTTCCGTAAGCTCGGCGCGCAGCGGCCTGCGCTCCTCAGGGGCCCCGGCCGACCGGTCGACGGGCTCGGCCCGGATCATCCACAGCGTGACGGCACTGGTCAGGTACGCCAAGGCGTTGGCGAAGAAGGTCCTGGCGGCGCCAAGGACCCCGATCAGCACACCTCCGATCGAGGGGCCGACCAGCTCGCCCAGGTCCTGGCTCATGGTGAGCTTGGCGTTCCCGTCGACGAGCTGGTGCTCCGTCAGCAGGCGTGGCAGCGTCGACCGGTAGGCCACGTTGAACAGGACCGTCAGTACGCCGCAGGTCAGGATGAGGCCGTGCAGGAAAGCGAGGCTGAGCACCCCGGCGAGCGAGGCCAGAGGCAGCGACAGCAACAGGGTCATGCGGCCCAGGTCGCAGGCGATCATCAGCTTGCGCTGGTCGACCCGGTCGGCGATCAGTCCGGCCGGCAGCGAGATGAGCAGGTACGGCAGCCAGCCAGGGTGGTCAGGAGCGAGATCTGGAAGAGGCTCGCGTCGAGCGTCTCGGCGGCGAGCAGCGGAACCGCGACACTGGATATGCGGGAACCCAGCTCGGCGACAGTCTGACCGCCCCACAGCAGCAGGAAGTTCCCGCTGCGCCACACTGTCTGGCGATCGGCCTGTTCGGGCCGTTCCTCGGTCGTCGCTTCTTGCGTCACTGTTCCGCCCGTCCATTCCTGTACGTACGTGATGTTCATGCCGTGCGGCTGCCGGCTCAATGAGAGGTGGGTCGCAGCCCCCGGCGCCAGAAGCCGCCGATGGTCCAGGGGACACCGGTTGACTTGAAGAACGCGGCGATCTGCTCGTCCACCCGGCGTGCTCGCGCGGGCACCATGACCGAGGCTTGGCCGCCGCGGCCGATGTAGGCGTCGACGGTGTCCAGCGTCTCGTCGACGTCCTGCCCCGGCTCAGTGCCCGGAAGGTGGATGGTGTCCACGGCGGCCTGGAAGGCTGCCCGGACCGTCGGCTCCGGCACCGGCAGACCCTCTCCGAATAGGAAGAGGGCCACGTCCGCCGGTCGCTTCCCTCGCCCGGACAGCCGGGCCAGACCGAGCACCAGAGCGAAGCCAGCGGCCACCGGCTGCGAGGTACTGCCCTGGCCGCGGCCGAGCCCTGCGCCATGCGCGTTCGCCGGGAGCAGCCCGTGGCGCCTCCACCTGCCCAACTGCTTGCCCGTCACCGTGAAGTCGTGCTCACGCGCGTGATCGATGAGCTGCTGGTCCGCCCGGCTGGGCACCGCGCCATACACGTCGTTTCTCCAGGACAGCGCGCACTTTGCCATGCCCGCGCCGGCGGGCGGGCCGGGTTGCGGGGATCCACCTCAGTCGGCGCGGCGCACCATGTAGGCGGTGCCGACCGTTTCGGGTGTGGCGGAATCCGCCAGGACGGCGAGGCGCGGGGCTGCCGTGGTGAGGCGGAACGCCTTCGTCACCGGCTGCGTGCAGTCGAGGCGCCTGACGGCCCTGGCGGTGCCGGAGACGGCCGTGAACGTGACCGTGCCGTCTCCTGCGCAGGTCACCTCCACTCACAGCGCGGTTCCGGACTCGATGGTCTCGTCCAGGTTCTGTCCGGGGATCGCGAGCGTCCCGGACGCTATGAAGCCGTCGCCGTCCGTGCTCGGAGGGCCGGTGCTGCCGAGCAGGCGGCGGGCCTTGTTGTCGAGCCGCTCATGGTCGGGCTGGGACACCCACTGCGCAGGGGATGTGGCCGGAGTGCTGGCGGTCGTCTTCTTCGATGAGGAAGCCTTTGGCGTCTCGGCCGAGCCGGCAGGCCGGTGTTGCGGCTGTCAGGAGTGCGATGACGGCCAGGGCCGTGGTGATACGGCGGGTGCGACGGTACATGGGGTCCCCTGATGAGCGCGAGCCGGACCGGGCGGGTGCGCGGAACCCCGTGATCATCCCTTGCAGATCCCCGAACCGGAAGTACCTGCCCAGGCCAGTGGCACAGATCGTGCCCCCACCGTTCCCTGTCTCCCCTGGCGTATGCGCGATTTATGTGCGGTCGGCCATGTGTCCTTGTCCCGCTCAGCCAGGCTGAGTCTTCGGTACGACGCAACACTCGATTTCACCAAGAAAGCAGACGTACAACTGCACTGATTCCGAGAGAAGTTGGAAAAGGCTCGCTGACTGGCAAGGCCCGACTCCGGGAACCACCGCCTGAGACTCCGTCTGTTCACCGTCGTCGGCCAGCTCGTCACCACCGGCCGCCGCCGCATCCTCCGTCTCGCCCGCCACTGGCCAGGTCCCCCTCGAGCGCGCCAGCGATGCCCTGCGCGCCGAGGGTGCCAGCCGGCCAGCAGCCCCGCCTCCCGCGATGTGGTGACCTTCCTCAGCCCGCGGCTGGCGGGCCAGGCCTGGGTACTGCGGCGCTGGGACCGTCACGACGACGCCGTGACGCTGCATGCGGATGACGATTTCGCAGTGTCCAAGCTCGCCGAGTACGTGCGCGGAGTCTGGGCCGACCTCGTGGGTGAGGGAGGAGTCCCCGACCAGCCGCCCACCGGTGACCGCGAGGCTGGCCGGCTTGACTACGGCCCCGAACGCGACAGCCGCACGGACGAGGGATACACCCCTCTACGCCGAGACCATCGCCCGGCACGGCCGGCCCCGCATCGGGCTGCTCGACTACCGCTTCCTCGACCAGGACGCGAGTCAGCAGGCCAACCGCCACGCCACCTTCCACCCGCAGACCGATTACGACAGCTTGTCGTGCGTCGAGGTCGACGGCGTCCTGGTGTTCGCCTACCTGGCCCACGAGGCCCGCGCCGTGAAGGCCTCCGTGTACCTCGACTCCGCGGCCAACCGGCTGCTCCGCCCTGGCTCTTGAGCAGCCGCTCGTCCTGAGCAACGAGTCGGCAGTGGCGGCGATACCGCGGTACCGGATCGTCTCCACTGCAAGTTGTTTGGCTCTGGGTGTCCATAACCAGGATCTGATAGCCAAGGTGCGCGCTGAAGGCCGCTTCTGGAAGATCGACAGGGGACACGATCTCATGATCAGCGAGCGGGAGCCGTCGCCGGTCTGCTGACAGAGATCGTGTCCGCAGCGGGCTGACCGCAGGTGGAGCGCAGGCGTGAACCTGCACCGAGACGTCGGCCCGGGCCCGAGTGCTGGAGCACGCCGATCCGTTGATCGCCCGGTAAGGCGTCCACCGTTCGGCATCGCCATTGCGGCGCTCGGCACCGTGGGCCTGGCGCAGTCCGGCACCCACCCCCTGCTCCAGCCTTGCCTCGCCGATGCGCTCATCGCCCTCGTCCTGTTCGTCCTCCTGCTGGTGATGCGTGAGCCGCACCCCGCCACGGCAGGGAAGGGCTCACCCAGGGCAACGAGATCGAGTACCTCTTCCGCAAGATCCGCAAGATCCGCAAGGTCCGCATGTTCCGCATTCTCACCGGCATGTTCGAGATCCAGCGCAACGGCGTCGCCAGGATCCTGGCCTTCGACCACTGACCCGGCCGGGTCCGGCCCTGCGGTGGTGCTGCTGCACGGGTGCCCAGGACCGGTCACCGCTGGCGCAGCATCGACCTGGCGGAGGAAGTCCCCGACGAGCCGGCCGACGTCCTCCTGCCGTTCCTGGCCGCGTCCCCATCGCCGGCACCGACCGCGGCCTGACCGGCGTCTCCCGGGCCGGCGGCTGATCGGGCCGGCCGAGCGGGGGCGCCTGCCCCGCGGCGGACGACGGCGACGGCTGCGAGACCGGCGGCCAGTCCGAGGGCGGTCCGCACGCCGAAGGGCTCGCCGAACATGAGGGCGCCCCACAGGGCGGTGACCGGGGCCATGAGGAACATGAGGGTGTTGACCTCGGTGACGCCCCTGCGGCGCAGGATCAGCCAGTACAGTCCGTACCCGCCGAAGGTGGGCAGCACGACGAGCCAGGCGGTCGCCGCCCAGAACGAGAAGGAAGCGGGCGGGACCGCCGCTCCCGTGCCGAGAGCCAGCGCAGAGAAGAGGACGGCGCTGGTCACGCAATGGATCGTCAGCGCCGCCCGGGGTGCGACCGGTACGCGCGAGCGGCCTTCCAGGAGGGTGGCCGCCACCAGGGACAGCATGCCGAGGAAGGGCACGAGGTATACCCACCAGGCGACGTCGGAGCCCGACGCTGCCGCGTCGGCGGCGGTGACGGTGGCGACCCCGGCCAGGCCCAGCCACAGCCCGGCCCATTGCCGGCGTGAGACGTGCTGCCGCAGCAGCGGTCCGGCCAGCGCGCCTGCGACAAGCGGCTGGACTCCGTCGATCAGAGCGGTGGTTCCGGTGGAGACGCCGAGCTGGATGGCGTGGTAGACGCTGAGCAGGTACCCGCTCTGCGACAGTGCGCCGATGGCGATCTGCCGGCCGAGATCCCGCGGCCCCAGGCCCCGCCACGGCGCCCGGGAGAGGGACGCGGCGGCGACGAGAGCCAGCGCGAGCGGCAGGAAACGCCACATCAGGAGCGTGGTCACGGTCGATGTTCCGGCGCCGAGCTTGGCTCCGATGAAGCCGGAGCTCCAGCACAGGACGAAGGCGACGGAGAGCAGGGCGTTCACTTGACCACATCCCGTGAATACTCGAAATTATACAGAACGGTATACCTGCCATGGGTGCCCACTATACAGACCGGTATACTCGTGGGTCATGGAGACCGATGAAGTCCCGCACCGCATCCGCATGACACCCGGCGCGCGACGGGTGCTGGAAGCCGCCGACCGGCTGTTCTACGAGCGCGGCATCCACCCCGTGGGCGTGGACCTCATCGCCGCCGAGGCGGGGGTGACCAAAAAGACGCTGTACGACCGGTTCGGCTCGAAGGAGCAACTCGTCGTGGAGTACCTCGCCCGACGCGACCAACGCTGGCGGGAACTGCTCGGCACCCACCTGGACGCGGCCGCAGGACAGGCGCCGGCGGCCCGGATCCTGGCCGTCTTCCGGGCCGCGCGCGCCTGGGCGGGGGAACACGGCTCCAGAGGGTGCAGCATGATCAACGCTCATGCGGAGATCGGGGATCCGGCCCACCCGGCGTACCCGGTCATCACGGGGCAGAAGCAGTGGATGATCGGCCTGTTCACCCGCCTAGCCCGGGAGATCGACGAGGCGGAGGCGGACCGGCTGGCTCAAGGACTGATGCTCCTGCACGAGGGAGCGGTGGTCGCGCACGGGCTGGGTGTCTTCCATGACCCGTTCGGCCAGGCCCTCGACCGGGCCCGCGAGCTGCTGGAACACCAGGCCGCGGCCGGGCCGGGCGCGCCGCCCCGGTGAAGCGGGCGCCCCGCGGACGACGCTCCCGCCCGGTGCCGCACGACCCGGCGGTCGTTCACCCGCCGCCGGGCCGAGGACCCGCCACGACGACGGAGGCGGTACATGGGATAGTCCGGTGCAGGGATGACAACCTGATGATGGGGGTCCAGGAGCGCGTGCGGGGCCAGGGGTGCGAGCTCTGAAAATCCGTTGCCGAGGTAGATGTCGCACGACCGTACGGTGTCGAGCCTTTTGCCGCTGCCGGCCACCGCGTCACGGGCATCCGGGGGCCCGGCGGCGCTGTATCCGCAGGAGTCGTCGAGCTGGTCACGCACCGTCTGCACGGCCTCGCGGGCGGGCGGCAGACCGTGCGCGGCGGGGTCGCCGAGGTTCAGCGCGAGTACGTCCTCCCTGGCGGCTCGCATGCGTTCCCCTGTGCCGCCAGCGGGCCGCGCAGACTACAAGAAGTGTCCCCTCGGCAGAGGGTACTCAATGAGCTTGGACTCCGCGTTGATCGTCAACGCTTCGCGCAGCGGCGGTGAATGCCCGCTGACCGGGTGCAACCTGTCCGGTAGGGATACTGAGGTGACTCCCTTGGCGTGGCCACTCTGACAATGGATCTTGTAGGTCCGAGGGAGGGTGTCCTGGTGGGGACGGGAGTCTCCATATCCGGTGGAGTTCAGGAACTACGCGGTGGCGTTGTACCGCGTGGCGGGCGGGAAGCGGACGTATGCCGTGGTCGCTGCGGACGTTGGGGCGACCGGCGAGACGCTGCGCAGTCGGGTCCGGCAGGCCGACGAGGTCGCCGGCCGTGGGCAGGTCCGTGGTGACGAGACGGCGGAGGACCGGGGCGAGGAACTGGCGAGGCTCCGGCCGAGCTCGGCTGGCTGCGCAAGGCAGAAGGAGTGGGAACTCGAGTGCGAGATCCTGCGCCGGGCGGCCCAGTATTTCGCCAAGGAGATGAGGGCATGACCGGCCGCTGGGACTTCATCTCCGCTTACCGCGCCGACTTCGGCGTGCAGCGGATATGCCGGTTCCTTGAGGTCTCGCGCTCAGGCTATTACCGGTGGCTGGCCGGGGCTGAGGCACGACAGTCCCGCTGGGCGGGCGACGATGCCCTGGTCGAGGAGATCCGCGAGATCCACGCCGATCACAAGGGCACGTACGGAGTCCGCCGCGTCCACATGGCTTCGGCCTCCGCGACGCGCAAGTGGAAGGTCATCAGTTTGCGGAGGTTCTCCCGCGCGGCCGCGGTGAGCACCCCGGTCTGCGACGCCGCCAGCCGCGCACGCCGCACATCCTCCGTGTCCGACCCCTGCTGCGCCCGGTGCCCGTATTCGGGGGTCGCGGATGTCCACGCACACGACCTGGTAAGCGGCGATCAGCCGGCGCTCGATCGCCTCGGAGAGCGTGAGCTTGCAACGAGACCGGGTGACCGCCTGCGACCGATTCCGACCGATGGCGCCACTCACCTGCCCCATCGGTATACCTGATATTTTCTTGCCTCCATGGCACACACGACGATCAAGGTCGAGGACACCGTCCGGGACAGACTCGCCGCCCTCGCCGCCGAGAAGGGCACCAGCATCGCGCAGCTGGTCAGCGACTTCGCGGCGCACACCCAGACGGCGAGCGAGCGCGCCGAACGCACTGCCCGCACCCTGGTGGTGCTGCGGGAGATGTCGGGCTACACCCCGACCCCCGAGCAGGACTCGGCGGCAGACGCCGAACTGGCCCGCCGACTCGGCGACACCGCATGAGCCCTGCCCCCGCCCAGGCGGTGGACGTGGTCCTGGACGAGAGCGCCCTCCTGGCCCTGGGGGGCGGACAATGTTCTGGTCTCGCGGATCTTGCACAGAGTCTCGCCGCTGAACATTCCGCTGACGCCGCACTGGGCGTCCTGTCCCACTTTCGTGACCAGTTCTGCGACTGCCTCTATACCCGGGCGGATGCGCTCTTCGAGCTCACCGACGCGGTGCTGTGCTCGGACGGCCCGGTAACGTCGCTGGGCGAGTTGACGCTCACGGCCGAGCACCGGCGTGGGCATGGGGCGATGTACGACGCAGTCAATCACGGCTGGCTGGAGCCGTGCCGCCTGCGCAGGCTGCTGACCTCCACGCCGCTGCCGCGTGCGGCCGACGGGCGCATCGTGCTCGCGGTCGATGTGAGCAACCGGCTGCGTCCCGACGCCCCCACCAGCCCGGAGTTTGCTGTTCTGTCACGTCTATGGGCGGGGCCACAGCGCGGATCAGCTCGTCCCTGGCTGGCCCTACTCCTTCGTCGCTGCGCTGGAGACGGGGCGCACGTCTTGGACGGCCGTGCTGGACGCGATCCGGCTGGGGCCGGCCGACGACGCCACCGCGGTGACCGCCACCCAGCTGCGCGAGGTGGTCACCCGGCTGGTGCACGCCGGGCAGTGGTGGCCGGGCGACCTTGACATCCTCGTCGTCATGGACACCGGCTACGACGTCACCCGCCTCGCCTACGTCATTGTCACACGAGCATCCGCAAGACGCTGAAGCGCGCGTTCCGCCTCGCCGAGTGCGGCCTGCACCCGCTCGGCCTCATCTCGCAACCGCGCGACCTCTTCCCGGACCTTCTTCTCCCGGGCCTCCAGCAGACCGGGCACCGACGGCACCAGCCACCTCCACAAACGAGACGAACGGACCAACTACGCCCATCCCTCCCGCCGCCAACCGGAGTTCATGCCCACCCACCCCGAACCAAACGATCACGTTCGGAAAGCGGAAGGCGTCTATGCGGCAGCAGCGCTGCATTGGGCGAACGCGGAGGGCCGGCTCGCGGGCGTAGTCGGTGAGGTCTTTTGTCTGGCGGCCCGGGGCCTCCTGGACGTGGATCTTTACCTCGCCGTCGACCGGCGGCCTCTCGACAACCAGTGTGCCGGTGTCGGCCTCGGGCACGCCCCGGGAGCTTCGTGACTACTTTAACCGTTGGCGGATGCGTGGCCGTGCCCAGAGCGCCGAGACCGTGGGCACGATCGCGGGGCGTTCATCGCGGCCGGAGGCTCAGGAACCAGCCACGTTTGTGGGCGCGGTCCAGCCGGTAGCTCGGATCCACTCGACCAGGTCCAGGGTGGCCGGCTCGATCGAGCGCACCACCGCGAGGTCCGAAGGGTATTCCGCCGCCTTCGCGAACTCGCGGAACATCGCCTGGTCGAGGTCGTTGGGAAGCACGCTCAACGGGAGGGCCTCGTACCGTGCCGGGAGCCCGGCGCGCGCGCCGAACGCCGCGGCGATCTGAGGGCCCGTCAGCTCGTCGCCGACGAGCTCGACGGCTCCGCCGGGCGCCTCCGCGGTGTCGAGCAGGAGCGCGGCGGCGACCCGGCCGATGTCCCTGACCGAGATCATCTTCAGGGCGACGTCCTCCGGCAGTGGCAGCCTTAGCACGATCTCCCCATGCTCCAGGCTCGGTGCCATCACGCTCGCGAAGTTCTCCATGAAGGCGGTCGCGCGAACCATCGCGGCCCTCAGCCCGGACTTCCTCAGGTGCTCCTCGATCCAGTGCTTCGAGTCGTGGTGCGGCACACCCGACTCCCGGTCCGCTCCGAAGACCGAGTTGAACACGACGTGCGGGACGCCGGCCTCGACCGCCGCGTCGACGAGCGCGGTACCGATGCAGATCTCCGCCTCGACCTCTTCGAGGCTGTTCGCCTCCGGGGTCATGAAGTAGAACCCCTCGACCGTCGTCAGCGCGGCGGCCAGCGACGCCGGGTCCTCGGCCCGGATGGCCGCCAGCTCGACGCCGCGGGCGGCCAGCGCCTGAGCCCGGTCGGACTGCGGGTTGCGGACCAAAGCCCGCACCCGCGCCTTGTGGTCCAGCAGCGCGTCGACCACCGCCCCGCCCTGTTGCCCCGTCGCGCCGAAGACTGCGATCGTGCCGGTCGTCTGTGTGCTCATCGCTGCCACCCTTAAGTAGTTCATGGCATGAACGAAATTAGTTCATGGCATGAACGTCGTCAAGGTGCGGGTGTAGCGGGACCTCACGGTGTGATGGGTTGGTTCGAGGTGGGCGAAGAGAGGTCCGTGGTGTCCACGATGGCGGTGGCCACGCGCTCGAAGTCGCGCTGGTCGTCGGCGTCGAGGTTCCTCGCGATCTCGGGCAGGCGCTTGGCGACCTCGGCGTAAACGGCCTCGGCGAGCACCTTCCCCGTGGGTGTCGCACTGAGCATGACGACCCGTCGGTCCTGCGCCGAGCTTGCCCGGCCGACCAACTCGCGCCGCGCGGTGCGATCGACCAGCTGGCTCAATGCGTTCTTGGTCATACCCAACGACGCGGCGAGGTCAGCCATCTGCCGCGGCTCGTTCCTGACTGCGCAGAGCAGCGTGGCCTGCGAGGGGGTCAGGTCGAACTCGGTGCAGATCTGCGCGTACTTGCGTTGAATCACAACCGAGAGCCAGAAGAGCTTGTCGCCATAGTCCACGCCGACCTCCCACGTCCGATGACGAACGATCAGCCTACTCGTCGCGGGCCGGCAGACCACGCCACTCACTTCCTGGCCTTCCTCGGACTCGCGGCAGCTCTGACCTGCTACAAGAAGCTCGCCAAACCCGCCACGTGAGACAAGCTCTTACCCTGTCCCTTCACCCTCAGTATCCGGCAAAGGTTATCGACATCCTCCACTGGGCCCGCAGCGGGCGGAATGGAACCAATGAGACGGATCAGGTACGGATCAGATCCGGTGAGAGGAGACCAGCTCAGCTGAGAACCCACAGCAGGTCCTGGAACTCGAGCACTTCCGGGCGCTCGTCTCGGACTGCTTCTCTGTCAAGTTCAGCGTGTTGGAGTGAGGTGACCAGCCAGGCGTGGCCGGAGGGGGCTGGCATAGCCGCGGCCCCCTCCGGCTACGAGGGTCAGGGCTTGACGAGGACCTTGAGGCTCTTGCGGTCGGCCATGTCCCGGTAGCCGGCCGGGACGCCGTCGAGGTCGGTGGTGGCGTCGAAGACCTTCCCCGGCTCGATGGTGCCGTTGAGGATGTCGGGCATCAGTTCCTCGATGTAGGCGCGCACGGGGGCGGGTCCTCCCGCGAGGCGGATGTTGTGGCGGAAGAGGCTGCCCATGCCGATGGGCGCGTCCTCGTACTGGGGCACGCCGACGCGGCTGATCACGCCGCCGGGGCGGACGACGCCGAGGGCCTGCTGGTAGGCGGGCATGTGGCCGACCGCTTCCAGGACCACGTGCGTGCCGTGCCCGCCGGTCAGCTCCCGGACCGCCTCGATTCCTTCCTCTCCGCGGGCGGAGACGACGTCGGTGGCGCCGAACTCGCGGCCCAGGTCGGTGCGCGCCTGGTGGCGGCCCATGAGGATGATCTGCTGGGCGCCGAGCCGCTTGGCCGAGAGGACCGCGAGCAGGCCGACGGCGCCGTCGCCGATCACGGTGACACGGGTGCGGTCATTGACGCCGCCGGCGACGGCGGCGTGGTAGCCGGTGCCGAAGACGTCCGAGAGGGTGAGCAGGGACGGGATGAGGGCGGAGTCGGCCGCGACGGGGAGCTTGACGAGGGTGCCGTCGGCGAGTGGGACGCGGATGGCTTCGGCCTGGCCGCCCTCTTCTGCTTCGCCGTCCCAGAAGTTCGCCTGTGCGTGCGCGCAGGAGGTGTGCAGGCCCTCACGGCAGAACTCGCAGGTGTTGTCGGAGATGGCGAACGGAGCGACGACCAGGTCGCCGCGCTCGACGGTGGTCACTTCGGAGCCGGTGTCCTCGACGATGCCGATGAACTCGTGGCCCATCCGGGCGGGGCCGTCCTCGGGCTTCATCGAGCCGTAGGGGTGCAGGTCGCTGCCGCAGACGCAGGAGGCGGTGATGCGGACCAGGGCGTCGGTGGGGTGCTTGATGACGGGGTCGGGGATGTTCTCGACGCGGACGTCGCCGGCGCTGTACATGAGGGTCGCGCGCATGAGTGGTGCTCCGTTTCCAGATGGTGCGTGATGGTGTGGGCCGGATGCCAGTGACGAGCGGGTGCTTGCCGGACCACTTTCGTCGGTTTGGCAGGTTTTATTCGTATTTGCGGTCTTGGTCTTCGCGTCTCTTTACCGCGCGGTGCCGGCGGTGGCCTGGGCGATGGCTGTTGCCGTGCGGCGGCGCTTGAGGAGCGCGAGGGCGACGGCGGGCACCAGGGTGAGGGCGGCGATCACGGTGCCGACGAGGGCGGGGCCGGTGGCGCCGAGCGAGGAGTCGAGGGTGCGGCCGGCGATCCCGGAGCCGATGGCCGTGCCGAGGTTGAATGCCGAGACGGTCAGGGCGGAGGCCAGCACGGGCGCCTGCTTCGCGAAGCGCACGGCCAGGGCCATCAGCACCGGGTTGGCGCCCAGGCCGAAGAAGCCCAGCAGAGCGACCAGGATGACGGTGGGCACGGCATAGCCGGCCAGCAGGGAAATCGCCAGCAGCAGGAGGGGCGCTCCGGCGGCGGCCACGATCGTGACCGTGTGCGGACGGCGGTCACCGAGGCGGCCTCCGACCAGCGAGCCGGCCAGCGCGCCCAGGCCGAAGCCGACCAGGACCAGCGGCACGATCCCCGAGGCGATCCCGGTTCGGTCGGTCAGCAGCAGCGCGATATAGGAGTACGCGGCCAGGACACCGCCGGTCGTGGCGGCGCAGGCCGCCAGCACCAGCCACACGCGGCCCGAGCGCAGCGCGGTCAGCTCGGAGCGGACCGACACCGTCTGCTGGGCCGGTCCGTCGTGCGCGACGGTACGGGCGATCAGCACGATGGCGGCGGCGGAGAGGACGGCCAGGGCCCAGAAGGGTCCGCGCCAGCCCACGAGCTGTCCGGCGAACGCGCCCAGCGGCACGCCGACGACGTTGGCGAGCATCGCTCCGGCCCCGACGAGGCCGAGGGCGCGGGAGCTGGCGGCGGGGCCTGCGGCGTTCGCGGCGGCCACATTGGCCACCGCCCAGAACGCTCCGGTGGCGATCGCGGTCAGGAACCGCGCGGCCAGCAGCAGGGTGAAGTCCGAGCCGACGGCGACGACGACGTGTCCGGCGGCGAAGACGCCCAGGGCGAGCATCAGAGTCAGCCGCTTGGGCAGCCGCAGCGTGAGCATCGCCATCAACGGTGCCCCGATGATCATTCCGACCGCGAAGACGGTGATCATCAGGCCGGTCCGGGCCACGCTCACGTTCAGGTCGCCCGCGATCTCGGGCAGCAGGCCGGCCACGACGAACTCGGTCGTGCCCATCAGGAACGTGCCCAGCGCCAGGATGTAGACGACGAGCGGCAGCCGGGCCGGCGCTGCCTGCCCCGGCTGCTCGGCCCGCACGTCGGCGGGGGCCTGGAGGGTTCCTCCTCGCGTACTCACGGTTGATCTCCATGGGGGTTGTGATCGGGGTGCGTGTTCCAGGAGACCGGCATCCGCGCAGGCGGGGAAGGTCGCGTTTATGGGGGGTACAACCTCAACCCCTCTTCCGCGGCCGAGGCCGCCTACCGTGGAACGCATGGACGACCAGCACGACCACCGCACCGAGATCCGGGACTTCCTCGCCAGCCGCCGCGCGAAGATCACCCCGGAGCAGGCCGGGCTGCCCACCAGCGGCCGGCGCCGGGTCCCGGGCCTGCGGCGCGAGGAGGTCGCCGTCCTGGCCGGAGTCAGCACGGAGTGGTACACCCGTCTGGAAAAGGGCCACATCGGCGGAGTCTCCGCAGACGTCCTCGCCGCCGTCGCGCAAGCCCTGCAGCTCGACGAGGACGAACGCACCTACCTCTTCGACCTGGCTCGTGCCGCACGCCCTGCGAGCCGCACGCCCTCACGCCGCAGGGACGTCGCCGTGCCGCCCCGCACCCAGTGGCTGCTCGACTCCATCACCATGTCCGCCGCCTTCGTCCGCAACGGCCGCCTGGACGTCATCGCCCACAACGCCCTCGGCCGCGCCCTGCACGCCTCGATGTTCGACAGCCCCACCACCGACAAACGCGGCCGCCCCAACTTCGCCCGCTACCACTTCCTCGACGACGCCTCCCGCGACTTCTTCGTCGACTGGGACGCCGGCGCCGCCGCCACCGTCGCGCTGCTACGCGCCGAGGCCGGGCGGGAACCGCATGACCGGACCCTGCGCGAGCTCATCGGCGAACTATCCACCCTCAGCGCCGACTTCCGCACGATGTGGGCGGCGCACGACGTCCGCATCCGCCACGACGGCGTCAAACGGCTCCAGCACCCCGACGTCGGCCTCCTGGAACTCACCTACCAGTCCGTGGACCTGCCCGTCTCACAGCGAGCCGTGCACGACCTGAGCCTCTACACTGCCGAACCCGGCAGCACCTCCGAAGACCACCTCAAACTCCTCGCCAGCCTCGCGGCCACCCCGGTCCAGCCGACGGAGCCCACCGACCAGCTGCGCTGAGTAGCCGAGCACGGACGCTTCCACGGGCAGTGAGCCCTGCCGGGCCCCTTCCCGGCTACCTGGTACCTGGTGCCTGCCCCGGTAGTACGCGCACGACGGCCCGGCCGTCGGCGAACTTCTGGCGCAGGTGACTGTTCTCCACCGTGGCCTGGTGCAAGGCGCCCACCAGTGCCTCGACGTCCACCGGACACCACCCCGCATCAATCGCTTCCAGCGCCTCCCGGCGGCTCTCAGGCAGCTCCCCAGTGCTCGGTACGCCCGTTTCCCCCGCCTCACGCCGTGCGGCGTTCACAGCGGCTTTCCGGGCGGCCTGACGCTGATTCTTGGCCCACGTCCCGATGGGCTGCCCCTCCCACACGGCTGTGGCCGGGGGCACGAAGTGGCCGTGCACGTCCGCGTACGAGCGGGCCACGGCCAGCATGCCGTCCCATTCCGTGTAGACCGACCACACCATGCCGAGCTTCTCCAGCTCGGCCACCCGCTCAGCCTCCAGCGTCCCGGCCGCGTAGTACCGGCGCTGATCCGCCAACCACGCACCCAACGGGTAGGAACCGACCTTCGCCCAGTCCTGCGGGCTCCGGTACGCCACCGGCACCGACAGCACCTCCGAACCGGTCTCCCGCCGCCACCGCGACGCGGCCTCGATGCCGCGCCGCCAGTACGCCCCTTCGGGGTCGATGACCCGCAGCCGCACGAATGCGGCCACGGCCGCAGGGTCGCGCTCGGTGCTGAACCGCAGCACACCAGCCGCCGCCGCACTCACCCGCGCCGCACCCTCGCCGCCCTGCTCCTGGTCCTCGCCATCCTCGGCCAACTCTGCCTCAGCAGCAGCAAGTTCGGACGTGCACGGCCGCCCACGGCTTCCCAGCATCCCCACTCGTCCTGTGCGCCTCATCAACGACCATCAGGTCCCACACCGGAAGGCCGACCCCGTGCGCCCGCTGGAGGATCCCGAGCCCCACCGACGCATACGTCGCGAACACGGTCACCATCTCCAACCCCCCGACCCACGCCGCGAGTTCGCCCGGATCCGTCGTGCAGGGCACCCCGTCCGACTCATGTGAGGTTCGGGGAAGGCGCCACTGGGGTGTTCGGGTTTCCGCGTCACTGATGCGGGCTGGTGTTCGTGCTGGTCGGTCAGCATTTCGGTTGG
>NZ_JBFACU010000047.1:0-49197 GCF_040641015.1 Streptomyces sp. NPDC021356
GGTACCGACGCAGCTGCCTTCACCGACTGGGCATCGATGATGCCGGCCGTCGGCTCCGCATCCCGGCCCGCGACCACGCGGACCCGGTCGCGCAGCCGGTCATGGAACTCGGCGGTCAGGCCCTTGTCCCGCCAGCGCCGGAAGAAGGCGTGGACGTGGTCCCACGCAGGGAAGTCCGCCGGCATCGCCCGCCAGGTGATGCCGCCTGCGACCAGATAGCGCACCGCGTCGACCATCTGCCGGTGGCAATAGCTCTCCGGCTGCCCGCCGCGGCCCTCGAGCCACCCGGGAACCGGCATCGCGTCACGTACGACGGCCCACTCCGCGTCGCTCATGTCCGACGGGTACTTCGGTCGCCTGTGCGGCCGGTCCGCGGCGTTCCCGAACCGGTGAGCGAGACAATCACACGACAGGGATGCCGAGTTGGACGCCATCGGCGTCGGCACGGAAGACTGCAGCACCAGGGGCCTCCTGTTGCTCGTTTGGATTCGACACCCACGAGCTGTGCGGGAGGCCCCGCCTTCATGCCCCATCGGCCACGAGATCACCCGACCGAGTTGACGACCTCGAACTCAAGCTCACCAGCATCGATAGAGCAACGGCTTCATAGACCAGCGGGCGGTCGATTGCGGCCCGGCGGTCGGCGGGAGGGGGGTACCGGGCGAGGGTGACGGTGGGTGTCGGGGCACTGTTCGAGGACCTCGGCCAGCGCTGTCTGTTCGGGGGTGTCGATGGTCAGGCCCCAGCGGGTTTTGTCGGCGATCCAGTCGGTGACGTAGGTGCAGCGGTAGCCGGTGGCCGGGGGCAGCCACGTGGAGGGACCCTGGTCGGCCTTGGACCGGTTGGAGGTGGCCGAGACGGCGATCAGGTCACGGGGATCGCCGAGGTCGTTGGCGTAGGCCTCGCGCTCCGCGGGCGTCCATGTGCTGGCGCCGGGGTCCCAACTTTCTGCAGGTTGTAGAGACCGTCCAGGGGCGTCTATACCAGTCCAGTGCGGGCATGCAATTGCAGGTCAGAGCCACTTGGTCCGGGAGCGTATGCCCAGTTGGTGATGGCTGTGTGATATGCGGGTGATATGGCGAGGCTCCCCTCGGGGTTTGTCCTGGCGGCATCTCTGCGCGGATCCGTGAGACGGTGAAGCCGCACCGGAGCACTCCGGTGCGGCTTCACCGTGAGGCCGAATGCTTCGGCGCGCAGGACGCGTTCAGCTCCTCACTCAGTCAGGTTCCTGCGTCACTTGTGAGGACGACGGATTTGCGATCGCAGCCGCTGGGGACGTCCGTGTTAGCGCGAGTGCGAAGACGAGGCCCCGCCGAGTGTTTGGCGGGGCCTGCTCGTCATTGAGCCCTTTCCATCCAGCAGGTCACTCCGCGCGGTGCCGGGCCCCGGCCGCTCCGCGTCCCTCGACCCGAGGTGCCGTATCCGTACCGTCAGCAGGAGCGGCAGTGACAGTGCGAAGAACGCGCCGGCGACGGCGAAGGCGGCCGCAGGGCCGCCATGGCAGGCTCCAGTAGGTCGGGGAAACGGCCGGGTCAGGGCCGGAAGGGAAAGCCGTATAGGTGCACGGACACGTGCTCGCGGTCCTCGGTGTCACCGGCCGCCTTGGCGGCCTTGCCGCGCTCCCGCCAGCGCCGGGCCAGCTCCTCAAGTTCCTCGCCCATCTCGGAGAGTTCGGCGGGGGTGAGGTTGAGTAGCCACTCGGAGCTGAAGGCCGCGTTGGTCCACGCTTTGCCCCAGGCGGCCTTCTGGTCGAGATATGTGCGGTACTGGGCGACGCGGGTGTCAAAGATGCCGCGGGTCACCGCGCCGACTGCGGCGGCCCCCACGGGCGTGTCCGCGAAGTCCGAGTCGCGAAAGCCCCACCCCTCCTCGGATGCCACCTGCCACCACCGCTCGCGGCCGTCAGTGCCCTGACCGCTGGCCTGGGTCAGCAGCGCCTCGCGGTCCGTTCCCACATCTAGTGACACGGGGATGACGCGGGCCGGGTCGATGCCGGCTGCCGCGGAGTAGACGGCCAGCTTGCCGACCGCGACCAGGACGGCGGCCGCCGCGCCGGCTCCCTGGAAGAGGTCCGGTTCACGGACATCGCGCACCTCGAGTTCGACCTGTAGCAGGCGCGCCCCGAACAGCCCGCGAGCCCGGATGTGACTGAGCCCTTCAGTTGGCCACTGAGCGTTTCGGTTGGCCGCTCTGGTACTTAACGCCGAGCCGCTGCGGCGCTTCTGGTCGCGGTGTCGAGTGCTTCCATGGCGGCGTCCGCACCTGCTACGGCGTGCCGGCGAGCCTGCCCATCACTTCGTACATCTGCTGCGGGGCCAGCGGGGCGACGGAAAGCGGTTCCTGCGCTGGTTCCGTGCTCAGTCCGGTGAGTAGGAAGGCGACTTGGCGGCGCCAGGCATCGGGCGCGGTGTCCGCGACCGCGCGAGCGAGGAGAGCGTTGGTGCCGAAGAAGAGCAGGAGGTCCTCGGCCGTGAAGTCCGGGCGGACAGCGCCGGCCAGCTGGGCTCGCTCGATGATCCGTGTGGCGGCGTCCTTCGTCCGGCCGCAGATGGCCATCAGGCACTCGGCAGCGGGAAAGCGTCCGCTGATGACGTCGGCGACCGCGGGATCGGTGGCCTGTAGTTCACAGACCCTCTCGATGTAGTACGCGAACCCCTCCCCGGCCTTCTCGAAGGAGAGGGCTTGTTCGGCGGCTTCGCCGAGGCGGTCTGCGGCCAGCCCTGCCACGACTTCGTCGATGAGCGCCTCGCGGGTGCCGAAGAGGTTGTAGAGCGTGCCGTGGCTGACTCCGGCCCGGCGGGCGATTTCCTTGAGGGGCACCTTGAGGCCGCGCTCCTGGAAGAGTTCGGCGGCGGCTGCCCGCAGTTTCTCCGCGTTCCGTTGCGCGTCGGCCCGCATCAGGTCGTTCCTCCCGGTTCCGGCGCTGCATCCATCCTGGCCACACCCAAAGTCTAACTTGACCCCCGGGTCAAGTCGCGTGCTACCGTCGGCGAATAAGTTGACCCAAGGGTCAAGAAAGCTGTCTTGCAAGGGGTAGTCCTATGTCCAAAGTGATCGCCGTCTTCGGCGCCGGTACGGGTCTGGGGGTGTCCGTCGCCCGCCGCTTCGGACGCGAAGGCTTCCGGGTCGCCCTGGTGGCCCGCCGCAAGGACCGGCTGGACGCCCTCGTCGAGGTGCTCGCCGGTGAAGGTATCGAAGCGGTCGCGTTCCCCGCCGATCTTTCCCGGCCTGCCGGGGTGCCCGCCCTCGTCGAGGCGATCCACGACCGCTTCGGCCGGATCGACGTGGTCGAGTACGGGCCGATCAGCGGCGACCAGGGCTTCACCCCCGCAGCCGAGCTGAACGCGGCCACCCTGGAGGCCCTGACCCCGCTGCTGCTGCTCACCCCGGTCGAGGTGGTCCGGGCCGTACTGCCGGAGTGGACCGAGCGCGGCGAGGGCACCTTCCTGCTGGCTCAGGGCTACTCGGCGGCACAGCCCATGCCCCACCTCAGCGGCCTGGGCCCGGTGATGGCCGCCACTCGCAATTACCTGTACTCCCTCAACGCCGAGCTGACGGACACGGGTATCTACGTCGGCGCTCTGACCATCGCGTCCCTGATCGCCCGCAGTGAGGTGTCCGCAGCGGCCCAGGCCGCCTTCGAGTCGGCCGACGGCCCGCACTTCCCGATCGCCGACCCGGACGACCTCGCAGAGCACTACTGGGACATGCACACCAAGCGCGACCGCGTCGAGCAGTTCTACCCCGAGTCGCTGACTCCGCGGCCCCCCGCGTAGTACCCGCGACGCTGAGCAGGGCGCCCCCGGCCGAGGTCCTGCCAGGGCGGTAGGTACCCGAAGCCGATTCCGCAGCCCCAGAACAACGACCGGACCAGGCGGCCAATGCGACTCGGCCGCCTGGTCCGGTCGATTTCGAGGAACACGACCTCACCACGCCAAAGCGACCCATACTTCGAGGCCGGCCACGAAGTTCAGAGTGGCCAACTGGAGCGCTCAGTCACACCGGACCGCATCGGTCCAGGCTCGCTCGCGTATCCGCAGCGGTTGAGTGGTCGGCGGTTACCTGCCCATCAGCTCGTTGAGCAGGAAGACAACGACGACGCCGATGCCGATCGCTGCTCCGAGCGCCGCTGAGATCGACGCCAAGCAGGAGACGTGAATGACGTGCCGCACCCGCAGGACGTGCGCGAGGTCGTCATCATCGGCTCCGGCCCCGCCGGATAAACCTCCGCCCTCTACACCGGCCGCGCCCAGCTAAAACTACTGCTGCTCGGCAGTTCGGAACCGAGATTGTCCGGATTTTAGAACCTGTCCGATGGGTTGGTCGGGCGGTCCGCTGTGACCAGCCACGACGTACTGCGCAACCGCACTGTGCCGTCCGCTGCCACGTGGTTTCGCAGATGGGCAGTCAGGGTGCGGTGGGCGCGGGCTCGCGCAGTCGCGTCGGCCTGTTTCATGAGGTGGCGCCCGGGGCCCGTTGCCAGCAGGAACTCCGCCGCGTCCTCGGCTCCGTGTCCCCATACCCCTTCGGCTTGCGTCCGGTTGATGGCGATGTTGGTGAATCCGGCCGCGGTGAGGACGTCACGGATGCGGTCTGGAGCGGCAAGGGAGAACATGCCGGGCAGCCCCGGCCTTCCGAAGTCGCCGACCGGCAGGAAGTCGCGGAGCGACTCCATCGCCGCCACCCAGCCGTTGAGCCTGGCATCGGCTGGGCAGACGAACGCCAGGCGTCCGCCGGGCCGCAGCGCCCGGCCGACGTTGCCGAAGGCCGCTACGGGGTCGGCGAAGAACATCACCCCGTAGCGGCTGATCGCCGCGTCGAACGCGCCCGTCTCGAAGGGGTGCACCTGCGCGTCGCCCTGGGTGAAGGAGGCGTTGGTGATGCCCTCCTGCTCGGCGCGGGACCGCGCCTCGGTCAGCATCGGAGCGGAGAGGTCGAGGCCCAGCGCCTGCCCTCGGGGTGCGCGGTGGGCGGCGAGCCGCGTGGTCTGCCCGGAGCCGCAGCCCAGGTCGAGGATCCGGTGGTCCGGGGTGATTCCGGCGGCGTCTAGCAGCGGCTCGTTGAAGCCTTCGTTCACGGCGTTCCAGCGGTCCTGGTTGTGGGCCCAGTGGGCACCTTCGAGGCCGTTCCACGCCTTTGCCTGGTTGGTGTTGACGACGTCCGGCACGGGTGCCTCCTGCGGTGGATGACAGAGAATGGGCGTGCGCCCAAACAGTATGGGCATGTGCCCAAACTGGCAATCCCCGCTATCATCCGGGAGTTACGGCCCTCGAGGCAGAACGGGAGAGCGAGCCATGTCACCGCGCGGAGTGGCGACGCCGGACGTACGCGAGCGGCTGTTCGCGGCCGCCGAGCGCGTCGTGGACAGGGACGGGCCCGGCGCACTCACCAGCCGGTCGGTCACCGCCGAGGCGGGCTGCAGCAAGGGGCTGTTGCACGCGCACTTCGCAGGGTTCGACGAGTTCGTGGCCGAGCTCTGCCTCGACCGGTTCGCGCGGGCGGCGGCGAAGGCGCAAGGGCTGTCCGACGCCGCCGGGCAGGGTACGGTGGCGCGGAATCTCGACGCCGTCGTCCTCGCTCTGTTCGACTCCGGCGGCCCTGCCTTGTCGGGTCTCGCCGTGAGCCGCACCGCGGCCGCGCAGCACATCCGCACCGCCCTGGAAGGTGGGGCGCCGGGCTTTACCGCGATCCAGGAGGCCATCACCGGCTATCTGGAGGACGAACAGAAGCTCGGCCGGGTGGCGGAGACGATCGATCCGGACACCGTGGCCCTCGCCATCGTCGGCACCGCCCACCATCTCCTGATGACCAGCTGGCCGGGCACACCGGACCCGCGGCCCGCTATGACGCGCCTGGTGGCGGCGTTAATGGAGGGCTAGGAACTCTCCGGCGAGGTAGAGGACCGGAGCCATAGACGTACGGCAGCAACGGTCACGGTGCAGTCCTTGAGCGGGGCCCGGCGCCCGGCTGTGGCTCGCTGCCGGGGCGGAGGCGTGTCTGCGGGTGCGGCGTAGGACGGCCCAGGTGCCCCAGCCGGCTTCAGACCCGGTCGCGTGCCAGGTGCCGGGCAGGGCTGCAGCGACGGCAGTGGCGGGGAGGTACAGCGGGCCGTCGCCGCCGAGCTGGTTGACCCACAGCAGTACTCCGTCGTGCGCCAGGACGCGGGCGGTCTCGCTGGGGAACAGCAGCATGTCGATCGCGGCGATGACGGAGACGGAGGAGTCGGGCAGCGGCACAGTGCTTGCGTCGGTCTGGACGCGCGCACCGGTGAGCGGCCGTGGGCCTGCTGCAGCATGCGCAGCGACAGGTCCACACTGATCACCTGCGGGAAGACGGTGCTCAGCAGGGGGGTGAACAGCCCGGTGCCAGAGCCGAGTTCGAGCAGGGGCCCGCGGGCAGTGGTCCGCCTCGGGCGAGGGCGTCGCGCAGGCGGTCGTCGCGGCCAGTGGCGCGGGTGGCGTCCCAGTCGGCGGCCAGCTGGTCGAACTATGCGGCGATCAACTGAGCGGTCTCGGCCGTCCAGGGCCGCCGGCCGGCAGCCAGGTCACGGGCGAAGGCCCTATAAGTGGCGTAGTTGTCGCAGATCAGGTGGACGTCGAGGTGGTCGGGGACCTCCTTGTCCAGCTTGGCCGGGAACTTCTTGAACTCCACCGCGCGCTGCCGGCGGTGGAGCGAGCTGATGACCTCGCCGGTGGCCGCGTTCAGGGCGGCGAACAGGGTCGTCACGCCGCCGCGCAGGTAGTCGTGCGTGCGGGGTTCGGGCATGCCCGGCATCATCGGCAGCGCCGTCGCCGACCGGTCCAGTGCCTGGATCTGCGACTTCTCGTCCCCGCACAGGACGATGGCCCGCTCGGGCCGGTCCAGGTACGGGCCGACGACGGCGCGGCCCTTCTCGATGATCCAGGAGGAGGCCACCGTGACCGCTCAATCCGAGCACTCCGGCGTCAGCCAGTTCAGCCCGCCCATGCGCACGCTGGCCGAGCTGCACGAGGCTGTCGACGTGGGGCTTCCCCGGCGACCGGCAGGAGTTCGAGAAGGAGCTCGACGCGATCGAGCTGGACGACGTGACCGCGGTCCGAGAGATCACTCGGGCCTATCGGCACCGTGTCCTCATCCAGTACGACTCCGGCGCCATGGCAGCCCTCGCCCGGCCCGCCGACGACGTCGAGGCCGAACTGTGGTGCACGCTCGCCGAGACCGCCCGGTGACCCACGCCCTCTTCAGCGTCCCCGCCGAGAAGATCCGCTGGCCGGTCCCCTTGCGCCGGCCAGCGATCCAGACAGAACGACCAGGGCCCGGGACTGAGGACGACTGCCCGAGACTGCCCGCCCCTGCAAGTCAGTCGTAGTCGTGGACCACGGCTGCTTGTCGTTTCAGTACGCCACCTTGCAGGTGTCGGATCCCCAGTCGTCGACGCAGACGCGGAAGATCAGGTCCTTGATGGGCAGGTGCCAGTTCTTGATGTAGGAGCTCCAGCTCGCATAGCCGCCGTGGCATCCGAGGTTGTTGTAGTGCTTGGTGTTC
The DNA here is from genome assembly GCF_040641015.1 of Streptomyces sp. NPDC021356. NCBI lineage: Bacteria > Bacillati > Actinomycetota > Actinomycetes > Kitasatosporales > Streptomycetaceae > Streptomyces > Streptomyces sp. NPDC021356. The sequence continues at coordinate 7,525 of NZ_JBFACU010000047.1, forward strand.
AGCCAGACGTACCCTTGCGGGTAGGTCCCGTCCACGACTCCAGCCTGGATGTAGACGGGGTGGCCGTCACACTTGTTGTCCTTGACCGACATGTTGACGGGATTGTAGGAGTTGCTGCTCGTACGCTTGTAGGTAGCGCTGCCGCAGGCTCCCTTGAAGCAGGCGTCCACGCGTTTTGTGGCTCCGGACTGCTGCACGGGGGTTTCGGCGGCCGCGGCGGCGGGTCCCGAGACAATCGCGGCCCCGCACATCACGGCGGCGATGGTGAGCGCGAAGCGACTGCGGATGCTCATGGTGAGTGTGTTCCTTCCACTGGGTTGCGGTGGCCGAAGCCTCGGCGCTGAAAGTGCGCCGATCCCGGCCCGGCTTGTGCCTGACACCCAGTTCAGCGGCCTGTGCATTGAATGGGCAGCCGGTTCTGCCAGCCTGATCAATGGCCGAGCCGCAGGTCACTTTGCGGTTGGGGCGCTGACCAAAGAGCGTGCCTGTGGTTTGCCCTTCCGCCACAGGCGCGCGTAGTTTCGCGAGCCGCAGCATCGCATCCATGGGGGAGGCGGGACGGGGGAGGGAGCAGCTGATGGCAGGACGTCCAGAACGCGCGTTGGATCCGAGCGCGGGGCCGGTTGCCCGGTTCGCGTTCGAGTTACGCAAACTCCGTGCAGAGGCAGGAAGCCCGACGTACCGGGTGATGGCCCAGCGCACCGGACAGGGGGCGAGCACGCTGTCGCAGGCAGCTGGGGGCGAACGGCTTTCTACGCTGCCGGTGGTTCTCGCCTACGTCCGCGCTTGCGGTGGAGACCCGCAGGAGTGGGAGGAACGGTGGCATCAGGCGGGCGCCGAGGTAGCGGCCGAACCCCGGGCCGATGACCAAGACGCCGAGCCGCCCTACCGAGGCCTGGCCCGTTTCGAACCCGCCGACGCCGATCTGTTCTTCGGCCGCGACGAACTCACCGAGCGCTTGTTCCAGCAGGCCTGCTCTTCCCGCTTCTCCGCGGTCTTCGGTCCGTCGGGCAGCGGCAAGTCCTCCCTGCTGCGGGCCGGTCTCATCCCGCGCCTGCAAGACCCCGACGACGGGCTGCGGCCTGCGGCCCTGCGGGTGCTCACTCCCGGCGAGCACCCGATGCGCACGCACGCCCAGCGCCTGCTGCCCGCCGCCGGGGACGGCGATACCTGGCTGATCGTGGACCAGTTCGAAGAGCTCTACACCCTGTGCACCGACGCCGTCGAACGCGACGAGTTCATCGACCGCCTCCTGACCGCCACCGCCCCAGCCAGCCGGCTACGGGTCGTGATCGCGGTGCGCGCCGACTTCCTCGGCCGGTGTGCCGAACACCCCCGGCTGACCGCCATGCTGCAGGACGGCAGCGTCCTGGTGGGTCCCATGAGCCGCGACGAACTGCGTGAGGCAGTCGTCAAACCTGCCCAGGCCGGTGGGCTGATCGTGGAGCGTTCTTTGACCGCCCGGATTCTCGATGAGGTCGAGGGGGAGCCCGGCGCCCTGCCGCTGATGTCGCACGCCCTCCTCGAGACCTGGCACCGTCGTAAGGGCCGCGCGCTCACGGAGGCCGCCTACGAGGCAGCAGGCGGCCTGTCAGGTGCGATCGCCCGTACGGCCGAGGGCGTCTACGCAGGCATGAGCCCTGCCCAGGCCGAACTCACCCGGGCCGTGCTGCTTCGCCTGGTCACGCCCGGTAACGGCACGCCGGACACTCGCCGCCCCGTTCGTCGCGAGGAGTTCGACTTCGCCTCTGCGGCTGAGATTGCCCCAGTTCTCGACAACCTGACCCGCGCACGCCTGCTGACCTTGGACGATGACACCGTCGACCTCGCGCATGAGGCGCTCATCACGGCGTGGCCTAGGCTGCACGGCTGGATCGACAGCGAACGGTCCAGGCTCCGCCTGCACCGCCGCCTGACCGAAGACGCACAGATATGGAGCAACCTGGACCGAGACCCAGGAGCGTTGTACCGGGGTACGCGGCTGGCCGCCGCGGAGGAAGCCTTCCCCGAGCCTGGCGGCCGAGCCGACTTCACCGCCTTGGAGAGGTCCTTTCTGGCCGCCGGGCTGGAAGCCCGTGAACGTGAGCAGCGTGCCACGCTCCGTTCGGCTCGGAGGCTGCGCCGGCTGCTGGCTTCCGTCTCGGTCCTGGCCGTCTTGGCCGTGCTGGCCGCCCTGTTCGGCTGGCAGCAGAGCAGGGCGGCAGACGCCGAACGGGTACGGACCGAGGCCAGACGTCTTGCCGCGGTGGCTGACACGTTGCGGCTGTCCGACCCGGCCACGGCGATGAAACTCAGCGTGGCCGCCTGGGAGATCGCCGATCTCCCGGAGACCCGCTCGGCGTTGCTGGCAGTCGCAGCCCAGCTTCCGCGGGACGCCTTCCGCGTTCCCGGCCCCGCCTCGGCACCAGTCGATCTCAGCGAGGACGGGCGCACGCTGGTGACGCTGCGAAACGGTCGGGCCGAAGGGTGGGACGTGCGCACCCATTACCGGCAGAGCCGCTTCAGGATCCGTGCGCAGGACAATCCGGCGTTCGCTCTGTCGCCGGACGGAAAAAGGCTGGCAGTATCGACCACATCGGGTATCCAGCTGTACAGCACCGCGACGGGACTGCCGGACGGTCCGGTGTTGCGCACATCTGGACCGGCAGCGGAGGTCGCCTTCGGCGCGAGCGGCAGAACGCTGTTGGTCACCGCAAGGTCGAAGTGCAAGCAGACCGGTTCACTCGCATCCGGTGGCACACCGCTCCGCCCGGCTCGGCTGTGGGACCCGTACCGGCGGACGGTGCTGTTCGACACCTGCCCGGGTGCCGCATGGACCGACGACCCGAATCTCGCGGAAGTCTTCCAAGGGACCAGCGACCCCCGCACCTTCGTCCAGGTCAACTCCCGCAGCATCCTCGCTGTCAGCCCCGACGACCGCTTGGTGGCGGTCTGCCGCCCGGACGGCGGAGTCCAGGTCCGGCAGGTCACCGGCCGGCGACTGCGGCTGCCCGGACGATGGGAGAAAACATCCTCGGACCACGGGTGTCCCACAGCCGCCTTCACCTCGGTCGGCCACGCCCTGCTGCTCACCACCGATGACGGACTGGCCATGTGGGACGTAGCCTCCGGCCGGGCAACAGGCACCTTCGCCCACGAGGGGGTTCGGCAGATCGATTTCAGCACCGACGGCCGGCTCTTCGCCACCACCGACGACCGTGATGTCCTGGTGTGGCGGACGGATCACCCTACGGCGCCGGTGCTGGGTGTCACACTGCCGCACCAGTCATCACCGGGTACGGTGCGGTTCGACCGGGCCGACGGAGTCATCCGCTACACCAGCGGTTCCACCGCCACCACGGTCTGGTCGGTGTCCCTGGGCCATGCCGACCACAGCGGCTGGCACGCCGACTCCACAACGGCCGCTTCCTTCAGTCCTGACGGCACACGGCTGGCCACAGCGCGACAGGCCGGCGGCACGCACCGCCTGACACTGCTGGACGTACCCACGGGCCACAGCATGGTCGTCCCCCTGCCGACCGCACCCTGCCCTCCGGACCCCGATTTCGCCCAGGTCAACGACAGCGGGGCAAACTGCGGGGACGTTCTCGCCTTCGCTCCGGACAACCGGACTTTCGCGTATTCGGGCGGAGGCGGAGACACGGAGGCGGCCACGACGCTAGCCGTACTGGACAGCCGCGCCATGAACCGGCACCGCGTCCTGCGCCTGCCTGGCAGCGGCGAGGACGCGGACAGCGTCGACGGTCTCGCAATAACCCCCGACGGACACACCGTGCTCGCCTCCCTGTCCTACGATCACACGGAGTTGTGGGATTGGCGCCGCGCGGTCAGGATCGACAGGCTCCCAGGAGTCGCCGGCAGCCTGTCACTCAGTCCCGACGGCCGGCTGCTGGCCACCTCGGAGGGCGATGTGGAGCGCCTGCCGTCCAAACGTCACACCAGCCACACGCTCACCTCGGATCAAACCACCGTCGTGGCCCAGGACCCGACCGGGAGCCACCTTGCGGCCGGTGACGAGGCGGGAGAAGTCACGCTGTGGGACGGAACCGCGGCACACCGCCTGGGCGACCTCACAGCCGCCCTTGATCCGGCGGCCGAGCCCGCCGACGCGAACGGAAAAGGATCGACAGCAGCAGTGTCCGCACTCGTCTTCTCACACGACGGCACCATCCTGGCCGTGGGTGCGGAAGACGGAACCGTCCGGCTGTGGGACGTGACCTCCCGCAAACCCGTCGGAGGAACCCTGCACGTGAACGCTGGGGCCATCAAGGCCCTCGCCTTCTCCACAGACGGCCGGTCACTGCGCGTGGCGAGTGGGCACGTGCCCTTGGTGTCCTATGAGCTGGCACCCAGCCGGACGGTCACCTACTTGTGCAGGCAGGTGGGAGCCGGACTCTCCCGAACGGAGTGGTCGGCCTACATCAACGGCGTCGCATACCGTCGCAGCTGCTGAACACAGCAGGAAGCGTGGACCTTCCGAGCAAAGCTCGTCGGTGCATGGGGTGCCGGCTGCTCCGATGCCTTGCCGCTCCCTGGCATTCACGGACTCCACGCTACGAGGGGAGGGACATGCGGCCGCTCCCCTCAGCCTGGGAGCCAGTGGCGCAGGAGCAGGCGTGGGGCGTGGTGGGTGAGCCAGGCGCTGGCCAGGCCGACGGCGGCGCCGGCAGCGACGTCGCTGGGATAGTGAGCACCGCTTTGCACGCGCTCCAGTGCCACCATGGCGGCAGGTACCGCACACGCTGCTCCGGCGGCCGGCCACGGGGGTGCGACAGCGGCGGTGAACGCCACCGCGGCGGCGGTGTGCCCGGAGGGGAATGAGGAGGAGTCGGGGCGGTCGTCGACCTCGTCGTGGGGGAACCACTCCTTCGGCGGCCGGGGCCGGTCGGCCACCTGCTTGCACACGCCATTCGAGACCAGCTGCGCCACGGCCAGAGCGGCAAGGCCGCAGGCCGCCGCCCTCCGGCCGCGCCCCCCGCCCAGCCACGCCATCGCGGCGGCGGCGCCGCACCACAGCTTCGTGCTCTCCGCGGTCTCCTCCACCGCCGACAGCACCTTTCCGACGCCCGGCGGGATACGCGACGCCGCCCGCCTGGTCAGCGACCGGTCAGCGTCACGCAACCCCGCCAAAAAGCCATGAAGAGCAGATATCCCGCAGGTCATCGACCTCTTCCCCACATCATCGCGTAACCGGTCAGCCCTCACCCAGGCGGCGCCGGTCTTCCTCGTCCCACTTCCGGGTGGCACGGGGCTGGGTGTAGGGCTCGGCGTCCGGTGGCAGGCCGCCCGCGATGGCCCTCTGGCGTACGGTCTCGGCGTCGAACTCCAGGCCCAGCAGGATGGCCAGGTTGGTGATCCACAGCCAGACGAGGAACACGATGACACCGGCCATGGTGCCGTACGTCTTGTTGTAGGAGGCGAAGTCCGCCACGTAGAAGGCGAACCCAGCCGAAGCGATCATCCAGATGACGAGACCGAGGAAACTGCCCGGGGTGATCCAGCGGAACCCCTTCACCTTCGCGTTAGGGCTCGCCCAGTACAGGATCGCGATCATGACGGTGACCAGGACCACGAGGACGGGCCACTTGGCGATCGACCACACGGTCAGCGCGGTGTCCCCGATGCCCAGCGTCGTACCGACCTGACGGGCCGGGCCGCCGGTGAACACCACGATCAGCGCACTGACCACGGTCAGCACCATCAGGACGACCGTCACGCCCAGCCGTACGGGAAGGATCTTCCAGACCGGGCGGCCCTCGGGCATGTCGTAGACGGCGTTCGCCGCGCGGATGAACGCGGCCACGTAACCGGAAGCTGACCACACTGCCAGCACGATGCCGACAACGGCCATGAGGGAGCCGACGCCGGCGTTGCTCTGCAGCTGCTCCACGGCCCGGGTGATGATGTCCCGGGCCGAGCCGGGAGCGAGCTTCTTGATGTTGGCCAGCAGTGCTCCGGTCGCCGACTTGCCGGTGAGGCCCAGCAGCGACACGAGCACGAGCAGCGCCGGGAACAGCGACAGCACCCCGTAGTACGTCAGGGCTGCCGCGCGGTCAGTCAGCTCGTCGTTCTTGAACTCGTGCAGGGCGCCCTTGAGCACGCCTGCCCAGGCCCGCTTGGGCAGCTCGGTCGGTGTGTCCGGTGCCCGGCGCTCCACCTCGGGTCCAGGCCCGGCCTCCTCAGGTGCCAGCGCCTCGTCGCCGCCGTGGTGTGCGTTCCGCCCTGGAAGATGCAGCCTCGCCATACGCGTCGGGTAACCCCTCCGGGCCCGGTCTACGCCACCCAAGGTGTCGAATGAGCGCAGCGGCGGGCGTTCAGAGCGTCACGGAGGGCCAGCGGGGCTCGAGCTCGGGGAACTCCAGGACACCGATACGGGGACGCCGCGAGAGGGCATCCCGTCCCCGCTGCTAGCGGATATCGCCGATCAAGGCGAAGATCCGTTCGCTGACCCACAGAACCTCGCAGGAGGACCTGGCGGTGGTGCTGATCAACTTGCACAGAGCCATGCAGGGTTGGGCCCACTACTTCCGGCACGCCGTCGCGAAGCACGTATTCACCAAGGTGGACGACATCGTCTGGTGGCGACTCGTCCGCCTGCTGCGTGAACGGCACCACTGGAACTGGAGGGACTTCCGCCGACGATTCACCACCTCCAGCGGGCGGTGGCTTCCGATCGCGGCGGACGAGATCAAGCCGCGGAAGATCAGCGCGATCCCGGTCACTCGGTATCGCTACCGCGGCAACAAGATCCCCAGCCCCTGGGTCCCCGAGGCCACCTGACGGCGCAGACCGTGGAGAGCCCGTTGGGTCGAGAGACGCACGGCGGGTTCGGCGAGAGGTCCCGGGAAACGGACCGGGAGCAATCCCGGCACCGCACCCCGGGGCCTGCTCAGCGACGAGGCCGGGCAGTCGATGACTCAGGGTGCAGTCCCGTTGTGAGTGCGGGTGCGGCACTGCCTACTTCGAACTCGACGCCGACGCGGTGGAGCCCGCGCCGACAGGCCCAGGCAACGTCGTGGCTGCCGGCGTACAGCTGTTCACCGAAGCCGGTGAGTGCCCTGGCGAGGTCGTGGTCTTCGCGCAAGGCGGCTACCTCTCATGGCTGGAGATCTGCTCTTGGAGCGACGACGTCGAGGTGAATCTCGCTGCGGCGCGGCGCTGGTTGCGGCCACCGTCCTGAACTCGAGCCGGTAGCATCACAACAGCTCCTTCAGCGAGAGCACGATCTCTTCCACGGCCCCGAACAGTCGGCCCAAAGGCCATGTCCACAGGTCATTCCAGGCGACTTGGCGTACCACCCGGAGACGACGATCCGTCTCTCAGCGCGGCCTCGTCACAGAAGCTGAGCCAGAATCCGATTTCGGGCGGCGTTTGTTCACCACTGCGGACGGCACCTGCCTTGGCGCAGGTCGCTCGGCCGCCAGGGTCTTGGTACTCCTTCAGGGACGGAAGGTGCGGCGGTAGGTGTCGGGTGGGACGCCGACGCTGCGGTGGAAGTGGCGGCGCAGGGTGGTGGCCGTGCCCATGCCGGTCGCCGCGGCGATGGTGTCCACGGTGGCGTCGGTGGCCTCCAGCAGTTCTTGGGCGTGGCGAATGCGCTGGGTGTGGAGCCATTGCAGTGGCGTGGTGCCGGTGAGGTGCTTGAAGTGGCGGCCGAGGTGACGTGAGCTCATGCGAGCCTGGCGGGCCAGGTCCTCCACGGTCAGCGGCTGGCCCAGCCGCTCCAGCACCCAGGGGAAGAGCTCGCCCAGGGGGTGGTTGCCCGGGGCGGGGAGGGGGGTGGCGATGAACTGGGCCTGGCCGCCGTCGCGGTGGGGTGGGGCGACCAGGCGTCGGGCGATCTTGTTGGCGTTGGCCGATCCGTGGTCGAGGCGGACCAGGTGCAGGCACAGGTCCATGGCGGCGGCTTTGCCCGCGGAGGTGAGGACGTCCCCGTTGTCGACGTAGAGGACGTCCGCATCGACTGTGGCCGCCGGGTGGCGCCGGGCTAGTTCCCCCGTGTGGGCCCAGTGTGTGGTGGCGCGCCTGCCGTCGAGCAGCCCAGCCGCGCCCAGGATGAAGGCGCCCGTGCACAGTGAGGCCACGCGGGCACCGGCCGCGTGGGCCGCACGCACCGCCTCGACCAGCTCGGCGGGCGGGTCGCGGTCGGTGTCGGCCCAGCCGGGGACGATCACCGTGTCTGCCTGCGCGAGGTGATCGAGTCCGTGGTCGGGGTCCATACGGAAGCGGCCGACGTGTACCGGCCCGCTCCCGCAGAGGGAGAAGTCGTACCACGGATCCACGATGTGGGTCAGGTCGGCCCCGAAGACCTCGATGGCCACGGACAGTTCGTAGTGGAGCATGCCGTCAGTGGCGGCCAGTGCAACAGCAGGCATGTCGGAAACGAGATGTCGTTTCCGACGCTCGTGCGGGGTGCTGCCGGAGGGACAGGATGTGGACGTCAGGCCGCAGTGGAGCGGCCTCGCAGCGGGCGTTGGAGTACACAGGAGAGTGTCATGGGGTCAGGTCAGCTGGTGACGGTGTTCGGCGCCTATGGTCACACCGGGCGGTTCGTGGTCGCGGAGCTGGCCGCGCGCGGGTTCGTCGCGGTGCTGTCCGGGCGCAACGCGCAGACCTTGGAGGAGATGGCCCACCAACACGGGCTTGAGGCCCGGGCGGCGTCGGTCGAGGACCCGGCTTCGCTGGACCGGGCCCTGGCGGGCACGGCGGCGGTCATCAACTCGCGGCCGGCGGGATGGGGTTCTCCGCTGGGTTCACCGCCGCCCTCGATCCAGGCGTGAGCGCGGAAGGGCGCGGTGCGGACGCCGGTGCGCCAGGCACCGGTCATCCGGCACAGCAGGGCGATGGCCAGGGAGCGCTGGAGGAAGTGCTGGCCGGCGCAGTGGGAGCTGACCGTGACGACCGCGTCGGGCGTGCGGCCTGGGCCTGTACGGCGGTGGCGGGGCGGCCGCCGCGGCGGACCAGGTGCAGGGCGGTACGGATGCGGAGGGGCAGTTGGGTTGCCAGGAGAGGAGCCTTGCGGCGGCCACCGCGAGGCGGGCTGCCAGGCGTCGGCGCAGCCGGAGGACGTGCGGCTCCTTGAGGGCGATCGGGGTGCTCACGGGCGGACCGGTTTCCTGGTGACCAGGGCGTTGACGAGGGCGCAGACATCGGCCCGCGCTCGTTCGGTGTCGATGCCGTGGTGCCGGCAACCAGCGCACGCTCTACGCCCGGATCCTGAGCGACCTGGACACCGGCCTCGCACAAGCGGCCCGCCCGGCTCTCCTGCGCTTCGCCGACGGCTTCCTGCCCCGGCTCACCTGCCGCAAGAAACACCGCTACGACCCGCTCACGGGGCAGTGGCCGGTCGGCGACCTCGCCGACGGCGCGACCGTCACCCTCGTCCGGCCCACACGGCGACGTAACCATTTCCGCACCTGACCATATCCGTACCTGCCCAGCGGGCCGTCACCCGCCGGCCACGCTCGGTCCGGTCGGCGGTAGCCGTGACACTTTGGGGTTACCGTAGAACGGCTCCAGGTTGACGGCATCGCCGATCCAGTACAGAGGCTCGATGGTCGGCGGCCGGCCGTACGACGGTCCCGGCCAGGGCGCGCGGGCCCTTAATGGCGGAGAGCACCTGACCGAACCTGCCGACCTCAGGCGCGCACCAGCCCCCGACAGGCGTCGACGCTGCAGCACACAGGGCCGCATCAGGGGTGGCGGGCTTGGCGGGGGAAAATGTAGCGGCCACCCCTTTCGGACTCAGGCGCGCACAGGGAAACGTGCACCGGTACTTCTACCGCGCCACGGCTAACGGATGTGTCACAACTCACACGATGCGGCCCCGGGGCTCCCTGCTCCTCACCCGCGTTGCTCTGCCGTACCGTCCTGCGGCTAGTTTGTGTGCAGGACAGGTATGCAGGCCCGTGGTGGCAAGGTGCACGGGGGACAGGAGGTCGGGGAGAGTGTCGCTGCGCGCAGGCGATCCAGCCGAGATCGGCGGTTATCCGCTCGAGGCCCGGCTCGGCTCGGGCGGCATGGGCACGGTCTTTCTGGCCCGTACGAGTTCGGGGCGGTCTGTCGCGATCAAACTGATCCACCAGCAGTACGCGGCGGACGAGGAGTTCCGTGTCCGTTTCCGGCAGGAGGTGGCGGCCGCGAGGCGGGTGAGCGGCGCGTTCACCGCCGCCGTGGTCGACGCTGCCCCGGAGGCCGAGCAGCCGTGGATGGCGACGGCCTATATCGCCGGGCACACCCTCGCCCAGCACATTGCCACCAAGGGCCCGCTGAACGGAGCGGCGCTGAAAAGGCTTGCCGTCGGGCTGGCGGAGGCACTGCGCGACATCCACCGGGTGGGGGTCGTCCACCGTGACCTGAAGCCCTCGAACGTCGTGCTCTCGCCCGAGGGCCCGCGCGTCATCGACTTCGGCATCTCGCGCGCCGCGGACCAGCAGACTCTGACGATGACAGGCCGGGTCATCGGTACGCCGCCTTTCATGTCGCCGGAACAGTTGCAGGCGCCGCGTAGTGTGGGACCGCGGTCCGATGTCTTCTCCCTGGGGACGCTGCTGGTGTACGCGGCGACGGGCCATGGGCCCTTCGATGCGGACAGCCCCTACCTGACGGCTTATCAGGTCGTGCATGAGGAGCCGTCGCTGGGTGTCGTGCCGGCGGCCTTGCGCGCGGTCATCGAGCCGTGCCTGCACAAGGAGCCCGAGGGCCGCCCTTCGGCGGACGAACTCCTCGTGCTGCTGCGGGACCTGCCGGCCGACCTCGGCAGGACGGACGTGAACGGGCCCGGCGCGGGCCGCATCCGTGACATGGCCACCCAGCGTCACTTCGCGCTCCGGCCGACCCCGGCGCCGACTGCCCCGGCCACCGACCCGGCCGGTCCCCGTACAGGGAGCACCGGCACCTCCGTCGGCCGCCGTCTGCGCAGCCGATGGCGGCCTGTGCTCGCGGCCGCCATCGCGGTGGCGGCGATCGGCGGGACAGTGGCCGCGCTGCAGGCGAGCGGCGTCGGTGGCAGCGGCGGCGACAAGGGCGACAGCGTCGCGGCGCCGGATGCCGCACTGCCCGACGGCTTCGGGCCGTGGCGCAAGACCGTGCCGGGCGGTCACGAGGACATCCCCGACGAGCTGCGCTGCCTCGCGCGCGGCGATGCGCTGTTCTGCGGGGGCGGCGGTGTTGTCGCGACCCGTATCAGGGCCGCGGACGGGGCTCGGGTGTGGACGGTGAAGAGCCCGGGCGTCCCTGTCCAGGGCATGCACCTGGTGGGTGTCACCGGCGACACAGTGCTCGGTTACCGCTTCGCCGCCCAGGACGCCCCGCAGGACCCTCCCAGCGAGGTGGTGGCCATGGACGCGGACAACGGCAGAAAGCTGTGGTCCGTGCCCTCCGGCGCCCAGTCGACGGCCGTCACGGGCCGGACGCGGGACGCCGTTGTGATCGGCTCCGCCGTCGTGACGGTCAACGCCTCCAGCTCCCGCTTCGAGGCCCGCAATGCGCACAGCGGTGAGGTCACCTGGAGGACGCCGTTCCCCACGGGTACGCAGTGCGCGCCCGTCCCGGCGGGCTCACAGCTGTTCGCGATGTGCGCGACGGATGCGGAGGTGAACGCCTTGCAGGTGCGCCATCCCGTCCTGTACGCGGTCGAGGGCGCCTCGGGGGCACTGGGCAGGCCCATCGCGGTCGACGGTCCTGCCGTGCCGATGGGTGTGGCCGACGGCAAGCTCGTGCTCCTCCAGGAGCACATGGAGGGAACGGAGCTGGCCGGCTACGACGGGGTGGCGCGGGTCGACCCGGCCTTGCGGAAGGTCACGTACTCCCGGCTGGCCGGCACATATGCGGGGACGCCCGGCATGGCGGACGGCACCCTCTACGTGAGCGGGCAGGCCGGTCTCGTCACGGCGCTCGACCCCGCGACCGGCCGGAAGAAGTGGTCGCGGCAGACGGGCGTGGAGGGTGCGTCGGGTCCCGTGGCGGGAGCCGGCGCGCTGTATTTCAGCTCGGCCACCGGGCGGGTGGTGGCACTGTCGCCGCACGAGGGCAAGCCCCTGTGGACGACAGACCCCCAGGTCGATGGTTCGACGGGCGAGCAGGGCGCGAGCCCGCGCGTGACCGTTGCGGGGCGTGCGGTGATCGTGGCCGCGGCCAAGAACACTCTCTTCGCCTTCGACGCGCGCAAACCGCCGAAGGCGGGCTGACACCGGCGGCAGGCGGCAAGCGGCGGCCTGCCGTGCCGTGCGGACACGTCAGCCGCTCACTTTGGATGTCCAGGAGGCGAGTCCGGCTCCGGTGCGAGTGCGTTGCGCTCTGAGCGGCAACCTGCGGGTGCTGGTCACGGCCGTGGCGCACCGGTGTGGGCGCCGTCGCGGAAGGAGCCGGCATGATCGCGACAGACGATCCGCACCTCGGGGTGTTCACGCAGCCAGGCGCAGAAAGTCTTCGCGGTGCGGTCTGCGAGGACATCGACAGGGCGGCGGGTGTTCATGTCGGTGAGAACCGTTGCGTAGGTTCGACCGCGGCGCGCGCCGCCCACAGCTGCCGTTGCCGCACACGAGACGACGCGCCTTCAGATCGATTCGTACCTGCCGACCAGCGACGGGACGGTCCGCCAGGCACCGCTGGTGGTAGCGGTGCACGCGTGAGGTTCTCCATCCGCATCCCGGGCAGGCAGCCGACCCCACCGTGGACCGCACAGTAAGAGCGTCCGCCAGTAGGTCACGGGATGCGGGGGCTTCGTGGGCGGTTGGGCCAGCGATAGAGGGGCCACGCCCGGCGGATGAGGCTACGGATGGTGATGATCGCGGTCGCGAAGGCTATGAAGAAGTCGATGCAGACGCGGCGCCGTTCGGTGCACCGGCGGAGCTCGCCGAAGCTGTTCATCCACGAGTTCGTGCGCTCTACGACCCACCGTCCGTCGGTTTGGATCGCAGTCTGTTCGCCTCGTTGGGTGATCTTCGCTGTGGTGCCTCGTGTGTCGAGGTCGGCGTGGACCGGCCGGTAGTCGTAGCCCGCGTCCAGGCTCAGCGCCGGTTGTTCGGGAAGTGGGGCCCAGCGTCTTGGCGAGGGGGTCGTAGCGATCGAGGGTGGCGGGCAGCAGGGTGCGGTCGCGGATGTTGACTGGTGTGGACTCGGTGACCAGTGGGATGCCGTAGGCGTCGGTGAGCTGTGAGCGTTTGTCACCTTGTTTGGCCCGGTCGACAGGGCTCTTGCCCGCGCACTCGTCGCCCGACGGAGCCGTAGCCCGGTGCGCGGATTGGTTCAGGTGAGCACTCTGGCAGCCATCGGCGGCGAGTTGTTCCAGGCCGAGGCCGATCATGCGGCCGTAGGCGGAGAGCGCGGCCAGGCGCGGGGCCTCGCCAGCGCCGGCGGCTGTCCACTCGTCACCGCGCCTGCGCAAGGTGGTCGCCAAGCAATCGCGTCCGCCACTCGCTCGACTCCAGCCCGGACAGCAGCACCTCGATGAGCTTGTCGAAGATCACCTCGGCCCGGGGCGGCGTCGCCGTGTGATCAGCGAGTGGCGTTCTCGGAGATCGGCTTCTTCTCGGCCGCTGGACGTTGTGTCGTGGTGGGGGAGCGCAGCAGAGTGGCAGCGAGGAGGAGAGCAGCGGCGACGATGCACGAGCCGATGCGGAAGGCGAGTTGGAAGCCGCCCGTGAGTGCGGAGGTGGTGTTGGTCCCGTCGCCCAGCAGGGCATTGGTGTGCGAGGCGGCGAGGGTGCTGAGGGCCGCGAGGCCGAAGGCGCTGCCGATCTGCTGCATGGTGTTGAACATGCCGGAGGCGATCCCCGAGTCCTGGGGGGTGGCCGCTGACATCGCGAGCGTGGCCAGCGACGGCATCGCGAGGCCGAAGCCGATGCCGAGCGGCAGCAGTGCGGGCAGGACGTCCACGAGGTAACTTCCGTCTGCCGGTACACGGCTGAGGACGGCGAGGCCCGTCGTGATCAGGAAGAGTCCTGGAAGGAGTGCGGCACGGGGGCCGAAGCGTGAGATCAGCCTGGGTGAAAAGCCGAGCGACAGTGCGCCGATCGCGACCGAGACCGGGAAGTTGCCGAGGCCGGTGTGGACCTCGTCGAAGCCGAGCACCTTCTGCAGGTAAAGCACGCACAGGAACTGGAAGCTGAACATCCCGGCCACCATGAGGGCCTGGATACCCATCGCTCCTGAGACGTTGCGCGAGCGGAACACACGCAGCGGCAGGAGCGGGTGACTCGCCTTCGCCTGGCGGGTCACGAATGTCAGGAGCAGGGCGAGTGCCGCGACGCCGAAGCCCAGCGTGTGCGCGGACGCCCAGCCATAGCTGGTGGTCTCGACGATCGTGTAGACACCGAGCATCAGTGTGGAGGTGACCAGGAGCGCGCCCACGACATCGACTTCCTCACCGAGGCCGGTGCCGTACTCGGACGCGAGTATGCGCCCGGCCAACAGTGCGGCCACGATGCCGATCGGAACGTTGACGAAGAAGATCCAGTGCCAGCTGATGGTCTGCGTCAGGACGCCACCGGCGAGGAGGCCCAACGAGCCACCGGCTGACTGGACGAAGCTGTAGACGCCGATGGCCTTGGCCCGTTCCTTCGGCTGCGGGAACAGCGTTACGACCATGCCGAGGGTGACGGCGGAGGTCACCGCGCCGCCGGTGCCCTGGACGAACCGGGAGGCGAGCAGCATTGCCGCATCCTGCGACACACCGCACAGCAGTGAGGCGGTCGTGAAGATGCTCAAGCCGGTGATGAAGACGCGTTTGCGCCCGATCAGGTCGCCGAGCCGGCCGGAGAGCAGCAGCAGACCGCCGAAGGGGACCAGATAGATGTTGACCACCCAGGCCAGGCTCGACGAGGAGAATCCGAGGTCTTGCTGGATGGCCGGCAGCGCCACATTCACGATGGTCCCGTCGAGGATGACCATCAACTGACCGGCGCAGAGCACGGCCAAGGCCGCCCAACGCGATGTCTGCGCTGATGAGACGGTTCTGGGCACGAGGCCCCCTTCCAACGGTGCACGACTTGTTACAGCAGTCATCTTCTGTAACCATGACGCGTACGGGAAGGAGGCACTTTCGTGTCACACAGTCACACCGATGTGTCCGACCAGGTCAGCAACGAGGCGTGCCCGCTCACCGAGGTCCTCGACCATGTCGCGGGAAAGTGGAGCATCGGAATCCTTGTCGCCGCTGCGAACGGGCCGGTCCGGTTCACCGAGTTGGAGCGCGCCATCACGGGCATCAGCCGACGCATGCTCACCTTGAACCTGCGCAAGCTGGAACGCGACGGCCTGCTCCTCCGGACCGTCTACCCCACCGTGCCGCCCAAGGTGGAATACAGCCTCACGCCCATGGCCCGCGAACTCCACGCGACACTTACTGGGCTCGTCGGCTGGGCAGAACGCCACCGAACCGACATCACCACCGCCCGCGCCACCTACGACGCCGCCGCATCGGCTTCCTGACGCCTGCGGAGGGGCCCGGCAGGCGTTGAATGATCACCTACCGGCCTAGTCGTACCTCAGTGTCTTCAAGAACGACCTCTTCTACCTCCACTCCGACCCCCGGAAGAAGAAGGTCGGCGAGGTGAACCACATCCCCCACGCAGCACGAGATGGACCTTGCTCTCGAAGTGGCCGGCGAGCCGGTCCAGGAAGCGGCGCATCACCTCGGCGGTGAAGCTCTCGGTGAAGCCCATGAAGTGCATCCGGCCCTTGGCGCTGATCGCCGCCATCGCGTTCACTGAGATCCGCTTCCCGCTCCGGCGCACCACGGGCGTCTTGCCCTTCTCGCCCCGGGTGCGGCCGGTGACCTGGTCGGATCGTATGCCGACCTGATCGGCGACGAGAATCTCCCGCCGCCCCTCTTCGCCTTCGCCCGGATCGCCGGCCAGATCTCCTCGTGCCAGCGTCGCACGGCCTCCGGGTCCCGCTCGACGGCCCGCTTGTCAGGGCGCTGGAAGGACAGCCCCCACCGCTTGAGGTACTTGCCCACCCCCACCTCGGTCAGCCGCACCCAGTACAGCTTCGCGATCAGCTCGCCCACCGACCGCCGTGTCCACAGCTGCCCGGAAAGCCCACATCACAAGGCCGGCGATCGAGCACGGCCTGCCGCCCCGCCACCAACGCGGCCACCGCCCGCAACCGCAAGGGTCTCCTGCGCCGACGGCGACAGATGCCGCGCGTCCCCCACCAGATCGCTCACACACACCAACGACCCAGAACGCAAACCGGTTCGGATCATCACAGCGAGGGGCGGAGCCGCTCATGAGCGGCTCCGCCGGCCAGGTGTAGAACCCCGTCAGGACTTGGAGCTGGGTCGACCGGGAATGTGGCTGAGAATGGACTTGGAGAAGCCGCCGTCGACGCAGACATCTTGGCCAGTGACGTATCCCGCCAGCGGGCTGACAAGAAACTCGATCACGTTCGCGATATCCATCGGGTCGCCAATCTTCGACAACGGGATGATTTCTTCCCGCGCCTTCTTGACCTCGGGATCGAGGTACATCTTTTCGGTCATCTGAGTGCGAGTCATGCCCGGGGACACCACGTTCACACGGATCCCGTCAGGCGCCCATTCCAGTGCGAGCGTCTGAGCCATCATCGTGAGCGCAGCCTTGGTCGGGCTGTAGGCACCCGATCCGGCATGGGGGAGCTGGCCGGACATTGAAGAGGTGAAACAGGCGGCCCCTCGGCTGTCCTTCAGGTGCGGGTAGCTTGACTTGGCAAGTAGCCATGCTCCGCGAAGGTTGACGGAGAACATGTCGTCCCAGTCCTCGAGGGAGAGATCCTTGAGTTCGCCGGGGTTGGCGATTCCGGCATTTGCCACCAGCGCGTCCAGGCCACCGAACTCTTCGACTGCAGCGGCTACCAGCTGACCGGGCACGTCGGGGTCGCCCAGGTCTCCTGTCAACGCAATGGCTTTGCCGCCCATCGACTGGATCGACCGGACGACCTCGTCCTGCCGATCGTTCGACGTAAGGCCGGAGACCGCGACCATCGGCTTCTCGCCGCGGGCAAGCGCCGCCTCTGCGAGCCTCAGGCTTGCAGCCGCGCCGATGCCGCTGCTTCCGCCACTGACCAGTACCCTCATTGCACTCTCTCCTTGTACATTCCCAGCGGGAATTGCGGTTCCATTCGCGTCGATTCACCCTCGGAGTCGCCCTGGACCTCGAGGCGCTGAAATCATTGTCCGATATCCCAGCCCTCTTCCTTGAGGTCGCGCATTGCCTTGGCGAATACCTCGAGGGTGTCCTCCTCGCGGATGATTTCGAGCACGACGTTCTCCACCCCGATTGTGTCGTGGACCGCCTTGCCCAGGCCGTTCCAATCGATCACCCCGGTGCCGATGGGGTCGTGGCCCCACGTTTCTGTGCCCGTGTCGGAGATGTGCATGAGTGCAATCGATCCGTGGTGCGAGCGCAGGCCCGATACGGGATCCTCCCCGATGTACGCGGCGTTCGCGACGTCGTACACGATTTTCAGCGCGTCATCGTTGACCGTGTCGACGATGTCTGCCAGCTCCTCAATCGTGGGAGCAAAGCAGTAGGGCGTGTTCTCGAAGAGGAGTCGCTTTCCGGCCCGCTTGGCCAGCGGGATCAGCTCTTCCAGGCTCTCGTGCATCCATCCGTGGACGTTCCCGAGTGAGGGGGAGATCATGGGACGCCGCGTGCCGGGGGAGATGACGACTTCCGGGACATCCCAAGCCACCGCCAGGTCGATCACCGACGCGATGTGCTCGATGCTCTTCTGGCGCATGCTGGCGGCGGGACTGGCGAGATTGATGTCGTATCCGCCGGCGTTCAGGGATCGGATTTTGGCGTCGTTCTTGTTGAGGGTTGCCAGGGATTCCGCACGTTCGGAGTCGGAGAGCTCTACCGGCCAGCAATGCGGCGAGCTGATGGGGACCTCGAAGGCGTTGTACCCGTTCTGGGTCAACTCGGACATTGCATCGATGGCCGTTGTCGACCAAAGGTACGAAAAAGTATTGATGATCATAAAATTTCCGTTCCATCTTTGAGGTGTCCCCATCGCGTGTTCGGGAGCAGGGGCGGCTACGGCCGGGGCTCCTTGTGCTGTTCACGGGCTGAACCGGCGGCAGTGGACGAGTCCTCGCTCATGACGACGGCGATGGTGTCGGTCCCGGAAACGATCTTCCGCGGGGCTCGGCTGCCGGTCTCCGGGATCGTGAAGTAGACGATGAGGCACAGGGCGACGACGACGATCATGTAGATCGCCACGTACATGGGCCGTCCGGCGCCGACGAACGCGGACGCGATGAGGGGTGCGGTACCGCCGAAGACGGCGATGACGATCTGATGGGCGAATCCGATTCCGGAGACTCGGACCGAGGCGGGGAACAACTCCGCCTGGATGGTGGGGTAGACGGCTTGCCAGATTCCGAGGACCACCCATCCCGAGGCGGTGACGATGAGGTAGACACCAAAGCCGGGCACCTGCAGGAGGAGCAGCAGCGGATAGAACAGGACGATCATTCCGATGACGCCGATGATGGGGAAGATCTTCCGGCGACCGAGACGGTCGGAGAGGTAGCCGGTGACAGGAATGACGGCAACCAGCAGGGCCAGGCCGATCGTGCTGCCCGCAAGGCTGGAGGACAGGTCTCGGCCCGAGGTGAGGTTGGCGTAGGTGGGCAGGAACGTCGCCCAGGTGTAATAGGCCACGGCCGGAGCGGACAGGGCGGCAGTCTGCAGGATCGCCTTGGGGTGTTCGCGGAGCAGTTGGAGGAGCTTCGCGGGTGCGGACTTCTGCTCGCCGTGCGTGCTGGCTTCGAACTCCGGGGACTCGTCCGAGCGGGCGCGGAGGATGAGTCCGACGATGCCAACCAGACCACCGATGACGAAGGGGATCCTCCATCCGTAGGACGCCAGGGTGTCGGCGTCGAAAGCAGAGGTGACGGCGGCTGCGGCGCCCGTCGCGGCGAGGGTTGCCAGCCCGCTGGCCATGTTGGTGAAGGAGCCGAAGAGTCCGCGCCGGTTGGCTGGAGCGTGTTCCACCATGTACGCGATGGCGC
This sequence comes from Streptomyces sp. NPDC021356, assembly GCF_040641015.1. Taxonomy (NCBI): domain Bacteria; kingdom Bacillati; phylum Actinomycetota; class Actinomycetes; order Kitasatosporales; family Streptomycetaceae; genus Streptomyces; species Streptomyces sp. NPDC021356. The sequence continues at coordinate 26,525 of NZ_JBFACU010000047.1, forward strand.
TCTGGCCCTCGGTGCCGGCGGAGACGCCCTGGAGGATGCGGGCGACGACGAACAGGATCGGTGCGAAGTAGCCGATGGTCGCGTACGAGGGGGTGAACCCGATGATCAGCGCGCCGAGAGCCATCCCCGAGACCCCGAGGGACAGAACGCGTCGGCGCCCGTACCGGTCGGCAAGCGGGGAGATGATGATGCCGCTCAGGGGCCGTACGACGAACCCGATGGCGTAGGTGAGGAACGAGGCGATGAGGGACGCGAACTGGGAGCCCGACGGGAAGATCTGCGCGGAGAAGACAGAGGCGAGAAGGCCGTATGTGTACCAGTCGTACCACTCGACAAAGTGCCCGATGGTCCCGGCGACCAGGTTACTGGCCCGTCCCTTGGGCGGGACAGGCTCTGGGCTGTCGAGGGTGGATGTACTGGGCGCGCGACGTGAGGCCGTCATCGAATTCTCCTTTGAATTTGGGCGCGAGTGGGCATCCCCACGCCTGGGCCGGGGTCGCTGAACCTGTATGCAGAAGGGGTGTCTGGCCGACTAGGCGGAGAGTTCCTCGTCTGCGAGGAGGTACGTGTAGCTCGGCCAGCTACGGGAGATGTCGGCCGCGGCCGCGAGCAGGGGCGGCGAGAGCTCGGCCATGCGCGCTCGGGTCATGCGTACGGAAGGGCCCGCGATGCTGATCGTCCCGGTGGCCTCCCGGCCCGGTCCGGCTCCGCGGATGGGGGCCGCCACGGCACTGATGCCGAGGTCCATCTCCTCAATCGTCGTGGCGTACCCACGGATACGGACCTCGGCGAGCTCGGCTTCGAGCGCGGACCGGTCGAGGGCGGACCTGGGGGTGACGTCGAGATGGCTCTCGTGCGCGAGCACGGTCTCGACTCGGTCCGGGGGAAGAGTGGAGAGCCACGCTTTCCCGGACGCGGTGGCGTGGGGGACCGCGTCCTGGCCCATGACGGGGTCGATGCGGAGGGAGGAGTTCGCGCCTTGGGCCTTGGCGATCCACTTCAAGGAATCGTTGGTGACTACCGCCAGGCGAACGAGCTCCTCACACTCCGCCGCGAGCGAGTCCAGGCTTCGCTGCGCCCACGTTCCCACTCCTGACGAGGACAGCTGGCGGAGTCCCAGGGCGCCGAGGCTGTGAGTGGCGAAGTAGCTGGAGGTGCGGGGGTCCTGATTCACGTAGCCCGCGTCGGCCAGGGCGGCGAGGAGGCGATGAGCGATGGCCTTGTTGGTGCCGAGGCGCTCGGCGATGTCCGTGACGCGGCGGCCTTCGGGGTGCGGCGCCAGCAGTTCGAGCACACGCATCGCATTCACGACGCCATCGGCCAGTGCCATGTTCTCGTCTCCTCGCCATCGTGGATCCAAGTCCGCGCGGGTTTGTAACGCTGTTACGAACGCTGTCACGAAACGTCACACGCGATCGCCCCAGCTGTCAAGAGTTGCCGTCATCCTGATCGTCGGGCCCCGAACGCGGCGTCAGGCCCGCTGCACCAGCTCACGCAGACGCGTGAAGGCCGACTCGTCGTCGTTCACGACGACATCGTGCTCGCCGGTGTTCCAGCGGCACTCGAGCACACCGAATCGCTCCCAATAGGCGTCCCAGTCGGCGAGCTTGACCCGGTCCCGCTCGCTGCCGCGCTCGATCAGCCGTTGCCGCACGACCTCGGGCGCGGTGCGCACGTGGAGCACCCGGATACGAGCGGCGGGCCAGCTTGCACGCTCGGTCGAGCGACGCAGGAAATCGGGGTCTCCGAGGTACGCCACGAACGGTGCGTCGAGGACGACGGAGTGGCCGAGTTCCAGATTCCGACCGGCGGTCGCGAAGAGGGTCTCGTACTCGGCGGGCATGACCCTCTGGACGTACAGCTCGTTGGATTCCCGATCGGAGGGATCCTGTCCGAACGCCTCGAGGGCCACTCGCACGAGGGGTCCGGCGATCGTGTCCTTGTCGAGATAGGCCGCGCCCGTGAGGGAGCTGAGGTGTCTCGACAGGGTCGACTTTCCCGATCCTGCCCCACCGAGCGTGATGTAGGCAACGGGCAGGGCGTGCGCGTCGGGCAGGGCTTGCATGTCTGGCACGGCTTGGGCGTCGGACGTCATCGCTTCACTCGCGCGATCGCGGCCATGAACTCCTTCGCCGCCGCTGTGACCTTGCTCATGTCGCCGTCGGGGCGGCCGGCCTTGGTGATGGCGCTGCCCACTCCGACCGCCGCGACGCCCGCGGCGAACCAGTCGCCGACATTGGCGGTGGTGACGCCGCCCGCCGGAAGGATCGGGACGTGCGCGAGCGGCGCCAGGACCGCCTTGGCGTACGGGATGCCGCCGGCTTCGGTGGGGAAGAGCTTGACGATGTCCGCGCCGGCCTCGGCCGTTTCGAGGATCTCGGTCGGCGTGTAGGCGCCACTGATGGTGGCGATCTGGTAGCGGTTGGCGACGCGGATCATCTCGGGGTTGAGGTTCGGGCTGACGAGGAACTGCGCGCCGGCCTGAATGCTCGACCAGGCGGCGTGTCCGTCGAGGACGGTGCCCGCGCCGAAGACCACATCCTCACCGGCGAAGCGCTCGGTCAGGCGCTCGATCACGGTGAGGGCCCCGGGGATCGACAGGGTGATCTCGAGGGCGCGGATGCCTCCGGCGACGGCTGCCGAGGCGACCTCGAACGCCTCCTCGGCGCTGTCGAGGCGGACGATGAGGACGTTGCCGGAATCGCGGATCGTCTCTATGACGTGGAATTTCTGGAACATGGCCCTGATGGTTACACCACTTTCACGCGCTTCGCGAGCCCCGTCCAGAAGGCGTTGACGAATCGCGGTGACGTGTTGCAACCTGGGCTGCAATCGATCTCAGCAATCGTTCTCATCCCGAAGCGGCTGAGGCGCCGGGATCCTTGATCACGCGAACGATCAATACGAAGGAGAGTCGTCGGCGGTGGATCATTCCTCTTCGGCCCCCCGGCCCTCGGCCGTGGTGCTGGGTGCGTCCCACTGGCACGCGCCGCTGTACCGTGCCGGGCTTGCCCGACGCTTCCGTGTGACGGCGGTGCAGGACCCCGATCCCGCGGTCGCTCGGGCATTCGCCGAGCCCTTGGGGGCACCGGTCGCGGCGAGCGTCGACGAGGCCCTGGACCAGGACGGCATCGAGGTGGCGTTCGTGTTCTGCCCGCACCACGAGATGCTCGCGGTCGGCCGGAAGCTCATCGGCCGCGGCATCCCGTTCGTGATCGAGAAGCCCGCCGGTGCGAGCCTCGACGACCTTCGGGCGATCGAGCAGGAGGCGCGCTCGGCCGCCGTGCCGGCGACCGTGGCGCTCGTCCAGCGCGGTGCACCGATCGACACGTGGCTGCGACAGGCCGGCGACATCGTCTACGAACGGATGGCGTTCGTCGCCGGTCCGCCCTCGCGGTACCGGAGCAACGGCAACCCGTGGATGCTCGAACCCGACCTCTCGGGCGGCGGCAGCCTGATGAACCTCGGCCCGCACTTCGTCGACCTGGCGACCCGTCACCTCGGACACCCCGTCGACGTCGTCCAGAAGCTCTCCACCACGCTGCACGGCGAGGCGGTCGACGACCACTCCACGATGATCCTGACCACCGGCACGGGCCGCGAGGCGATCGTCGAGGTCGGCTACGCGTTCCCCGACTCGCCGCTGAAGCGGTACTGCAGCTTCACCGCGGCCGGGTCCCATGGGTTCGCCACCGTCGACACCAACGGGGACGCGACATTCACCGACCAGTCCGGTGCCACCAAGAGCGCCGTCCTGGAAGTCGACAGCGACCCGCTGTACGAGGTGTTCGTCACCGGCGTCGCCGACACGCTGACGACCGGGTTCGCGGGCATGCCGACGCTCGCCGAGCTTGTGACCACGATGGAGCTCATCTGGTCGCCGCACCCGGAAGGGACGGCGCGTCGTGGCTGAGGTGAGCATCGACGACGTCGCCAAGGCGGCCGGCGTGCACCGTTCGACCGTGTCGCGCGCGTTCTCGAAGCCGGATGCCGTGCGTGCGGCGACCCGGGAACATGTGTTGCGTGTCGCAGCCGAGCTCGGGTACGCGATGAACCCCCTCGCGCAGGCTCTCCGCCGCGGCTCGAGCAACCTCGTCCCGCTGATCGTTCCGGACCTGACGAACCCGTTCTTCGCCGAGCTGGCGCGCACGACCGCCGCCGCCGCCGAAGCACGCGGCTACCAGTTGATGCTCTGCATCACCGACGGCGACGCCGGGCAGACCGCCGACTACGTGAGCGCGATGCACTCCATGTACTCGCCCTTCGGCATCGTCGCCCCCTCGACCCGGGTCAACCTCGAGGCGCTCCGCCGGTACGCGTTCCAGAACCGGGTCGTCGTCATCGACCGGGTCGAGGACGACCCGACCGTGCCCACCGTCACCGTCGACAGCGTCCGCGGCATCGACCTCGCCTTCGACCACCTCCTTGGTCTCGGGCACTCGAACATCGCCTACGCCCCGGGCATCGTCGGCACGTACACCGCCCAGGATCGCTGGGACGCCTACCACCACGCCGCCGAGCGTCACACCGTCCCACCCGTCGTCCTCGAGGCGGCGCCCGGCGCCGAACCGGGGCCGGAGCTCGTGGACCGCTGGATGCGGGAACCGAACCGTCCGACAGCGGTGATCGCCTCCAACGACCTCATCGCGTTCGCCATGATCTCCGAGCTCGGCGCGCGCGGACTGTCCGTGCCCGCCGACCTGTCGGTGATCGGCTTCGACGGCCTCGACCTCGGCGCCCAGTTCAACCCCCGGTTGACCAGCGTCCGCCAACCCATCACCGACCTCGGACGGATCGCCATCGAACTCGGCGAGGCCCTCATCGCCGGCGGACCGCCCGAACATGTCGTGCTCGAGCCATCACTTCTCATCCGCTCCTCCACCCAGGAACAGCGCTCATGAATCCGAACCCCGGCCGCCTTCCCGGTCTGCAGTACGTGGACCACGTGGCCTTCACCGTCCCCGACCTCGACGACGCCACCCGCCTGTTCACCGTCCTTTTCGGCGCCGAGGAGCTCTATCGCTCCACCCGCGGACCCGATGCCGCGGTCATGCCGGAGCACTTCGGCGTGCCCGCGGACGCACACCTGGAGCTGCGCATGCTCCGGCTGCCGCCGAACCTGAACGTCGAGCTGTTCCAGTGGTGGAGCGAGGACCGCTCACCCGTGTTCCCGCGCGCCAGCGACGCGGGCGGGCACCACCTCTGCTTCGTCGTCGACGACGTGGACGACGTCGTCGACGCGATCGCCGACCTCCGGGGCATCGAGATCCTCGGTGCGCGCAAGGAGGTCGCCGGCGACAGCCCCGCTGTCGCCGGGAACCGGTGGGTGTACGCCCGCACCTCCTGGGGGCTCATCCTCGAGTTCGTCGACCGCTCGCGCGTCGTCGACCCGCCACGTCTCGTCGGCCCCCACGACTGGCACACCCACTCGATCTCGAAGACCTCGGAGACACCCTCGTGAAGATCGCCGGCCACACACTCGGCACTCCCGACCACACCGTTCCCGAAGCGCTCGAACTCTTCGCCCGAGCCTGCCTGGATGCCGCCGAGGTGATCTACCAGGACGACTACAAGAGCGGTCTGCCCATCGGCGATGCCGCGGCAGCGGCGGAAGCGGCACGCGTCGCCGACGGCGAAGGCATCTCCATCATCGGGCTCACCCCATACACGACCGCGATCAACGCGACCGACGAGCACATACGCGCAGCAGCCGTCGACGAACTGCGATCGGCCATCGACATCGCCCACGTCGTCGGCGCGAACCGCATCCGCGTCTACTCCGGCGCGTGGCAGCCGGACGGGAAGGACCACGCCGCGCACTGGGCACAGCTCGTCCGCTCGTTCCAGGAGCTCTCCGCCCTGGCGGCGGACGCAGGCGTCGTGCTCTGCGCCGAGAACCACTTCGGCACCATGACGCAGACCGCGCGCGACACCGCCGAGCTCATCCGCGCGGTCGACTCGCCCGCCGTCCGCGTCCTCTACGACCAGGCGAACCTCACCTTCACCCACGACGAGGACTTCGAGGACGCCTTCGCCGTCCAGGGCGATCTCATCGGCCACGTGCACGTCAAGGACCTCGTCTTCAAGGACCCGAACGCCCCGTTCGTCGCGTCCGAGACGGCGCGCGTGCACGCCGAGGAACGCGCCGTCATGTCGCGCGTCGTCGGCGACGGCATCCTCGCCTGGTCGAGCATCCTCCGGCGCCTGCGTGAAGTCGGCTACGACGACGTGCTCTCGCTCGAATACGAGTACCGGTGGCATCCGCAGGATCTGGAAGCCCCGGAGATCGGATTCCGTCGCGGCGCCGAGCACCTCCGTACGTTGCTGCGGCAGCTCGATGTCGAGGCGGCCGGCCAGAAGGCCGAGGTCCGCTCGTGACCGCGCTCCGAGTCGGCGTGGTGGGCGCCGGTAACATCGCCAGCATCGCGCAGCTGCCCACCCTTGTTCAGCGCGACGACGTCGAGCTGCGCGCCCTGGTGTCACGGCGCGAAGACCCGAGCCTGCTGCAGCGTCGGTGGGGGTTCGCGCACGTGTACCGCACGGTCGACGCGATGCTCGACGCCGAAGAGCTCGACGCCGTCTTCGTGCTCACTCCCCGCTCCGAGCACGTCGCGGCCGTCGAGATGGCCCTCCGTGCCGGCGTCGACGTGTTCTGCGAGAAGCCCCTCGCCACCTCGACCTCCGACTCGGTCCGCCTCGCGGAACTCGCCGACGAGCACGGCCGCATCCTGATGGTCGGCCTGAACCGGCGGTTCGCGCCCGTGTACGTCGCCGCGCGGGAGACGTTCGGCGCGGCCGGAGCGTCGTTCTGCGTCGCGCAGAAGAACCGCGCCGGCTCCGAGTACCGGGCCACGTTCGAGAACGCCATCCACATGGTGGACCTCCTCCGCTGGTTCTGCGGCGGGGATGTCGTCGAGGTCACCAGCGCGGCCGCCGGAGCCGACCCCTGGGAAGAGGACGGCGCAGCCGCCCTCATCCGGTTCTCGACCGGGAACACGGGCCTGCTGGTCGCGGCCCGAACTGCCGGCGCGTGGGGCGAAAAGCTCGACGCGTACGGGCAGATGCGCTCGGCGGAGGTCATCGCCCCCGACACCGTCGCGGTGACGGCGGACGGCGCCCGCACCGTCCGGTCGATGAGCCCGGAGGCGTTCGGCTGGGCGACCGCGACCGAGACCTTCGGCTTCGCCGACGCGGTCCGCCACTTCCTCGACCGCGTCAAGGACCGGCAGCAGCCGCTGACCTCCGGATGGGAAGCGGTCAAGACCCAGCAGCTACTCGACAAGATCCTCGCGGTGGCGGGCCTGCCCACCGAGGAGCAGGAGGGACGCACGTGGTCCAGCAAAGCAGTGCAGTAGCGCCGCAGCCCCAGGTAGCCCTGGTCACCGGCTCCAGCGGCGGCATCGGCGCGGCCGTCGTCGACGCGCTGCGGGCGCGCGGGGACATCGTCGTCGGGGCCGACCTCGCACCGCTCGACGGACAGGACATCGCCGCCTTCGCCGAGCTCGACGTCACCGACGAGCAGCAGACCACCGAAGTGCTGCGCCGCACCGTCGCCGAGCACGGCCGCATCGACGTCCTCGTCCACGCCGCGGGGGTGCTGGGCGGCACCCCCGCTCCGCTGGAGACCACGACCGAGGAGTTCGAGCGCACCATGCGCATCAACGCCACGGGCACGTTCACCATCACGCGCGAGGTCGCGAACCTCATGCGGGACAGCGGCACGAAGGGCACGATTCTGCTGCTGTCGTCGGTCGCGGCCAAGGAAGCACGGGTCGACTACCTGCCGTACAACGCCAGCAAGATCGCCGTGCTGCACATCATGTGGTCGATGGCGAAGATCCTCGGACCGGACGGGATCTCGGTCAACGCCGTCAACCCCGGACCGGTGAACACACCGATGTGGTCACAGCTCGCCGACCAGTCCGGCTCCGCGCAGGCAGCACGCGCCGCACGCGCCGCACAACTCCCCATGCGACGCTTCGCCGAACCGACCGAGGTCGCCAACACGATCGGCTTCCTCACGGACCCGGTCAACCGGTACATCACCGGCGTCTCACTCGACGTCGCCGGTGGAGCGCATCTCGGTATGGGGTCCTGATCCAAAACCGTTCCGGTTCCGGGGCGTTGGTGGTGTGTGAGGAATCTGGTGAGGGACGCGCGGCATCTGTCGCCGCCGGTGCAGGAAGCCTTGCGGTTGCGGGCGGTGGCCGCATCGGTGACAGGGCGGAACCGTGAGGATGTGGCGGCGGTCTGCGGGGTGTCGCTGAAGGGGGTCGAGAAGTGGTGGGCGAAGTGGCAGGCCGGCGGGCGGAAGATTCCTCCGGTGCGGTCTGGGTGTTTCGCGCGGCATGTCGGCGGCAGATCGCTCGCGATGATACACAAGGCCCTGCGGTCAACGGTCAACCGCCAACCTTGGCCACAACCGTATCGGCGAGGGTGATTACCTTGCTCCCGACGGGCAGGTCGCTGCCAAGCCCTACAAGCTCTCCTGCAGGCCCTGGGCCGCTCGTCGAGGGTGGCGGTGGTGAAGTGGGCGTGGCAGGGACGCGAGCGTCTGGGCATCCCGCGGGTCGGTCACGGAGGTCGCCGATCACGTCGAACGGTTCGCGGGCGTCTACCGGCACGCCCTGGACGAGCCGGCGGACCGTGGCGTCTACGACGCGCTGGTCCGTCACTTCACCAGCTACGCGCTCGACTACCTGGCCCGGGCCTCCCACGCCAACGTCCCCAGCGCCGACCGCCAGGTGATGGCCCAGTTCCTCGCCCACGGCTTCGCCGGGGCGATCAGGGCATGGGTCGGTGATCCGGCCACCACCAAGGACGACCTGATTGCCGCCGTCGTGGCGTGCGCTCCAGCCTGGTGGGCGGGCGCGGACCTCATCACACGGCCGACCGGCCGGGAGGCTGCGGGCGAGTAAGGCCGCCCCGCCCGCCCCGAAGGCTCACGCGCTCGGGGCCGCGCTCGCTGCGGTGCCGCGGCGGTGCCTCAGTGACCAGATGGACGAGGTGTTCCGCGAGCATGTGCCCGGCTGGCGACCAGCGGATCGACGCCCTCCTGCTCGCACAAGCTCAGATACTCCGCCAGCCCCGCCCGTACAGGGTTCGCGGCACACGCCCGAGGTCCTCCCACGCCTGTAACCAAGTCGCTGCATGCTCATGCCCTGCCAGTACCGGCCACCTTGCCATGAGTACCGATGTGCTGCTCAAGCTGTTCCCCAGGTCCGCGGATGAAGCCGGGCTACATGATCACCAGGCAGATTCCACACCGCCGGAGCTGGGCCACCCGCGAGGAACTGCGGATCGCGATCGTGTCCTGGATCGAGCGGACCTATCACCGGCGCCGCCGACACGGGCTTGCCCTACGGAACGTTCCAGGCCGCAATGAAGGGCTGCCCGTCCTCGGGGGCCAGAAAGCCGAGGGTGCCCGGATGCGGGCCGTCCGCATGGCACGGCTCAGCGGGCTGCTGAACACGGCGACTTGCCAGCCTCGGTGCCATAGCCCGTTCCAGCCTGTGTCACCGCTGCCCGCCCCGCATGTCTCCGGCTACCGAATCACCGAACGAGATGGGCTCTCAGCCGCCACAGGGCCAACGCGGAGACGGCGAGGACCCCCGGTGAGAGGAAGGGCACCAAGGCCTCTCCGGAACACACCGGGGGTTCTCTTTCGCGGGCGGTTCGTGCCAGGCGAAGGTCAGCCCGGCCCGTCAAGTCAGCATGCGTGCCCGTTTCTTGCCGGCCCGGTGGATGCCCAGACCGGTGAAGCCGACCCAGACGAGAGTGATCAGACCGACGAGGGCATCCGCACCCCACCCGTTGACGGCGTAGAAGTGGGTGGCGTCCATGCCGAAGTAGAGCGACGGGATGGCCAGCAGGTTGATGACTCCGACGACGATGGAACCGCGCAGGGTCCACCGTGGCACCACCGGCGACGCGGCTGCCGTGAACCGCTGCGCGGCACGGGCGAACCCGAGGAAGAACATCGCGATCCACAGGTGTGCGATCGGACCATGAGCCAGTGCCATGGCGGCCGCCAGAGGGCCGTCCGTGGTCGGGTCCATCCCCCGATCCGGGAAGGCCAAGGGAGTACCGGCCTCCAGCGAGGTGGCTAAGAGGATCACCGCGGCGTAGATGAGCAGCGACACGATGGTGAGCTGACCGACGATGGCGCGCCGGCCCGTGTCGTCCCTGGGAAGCAGACGCGCCAGAGCGACCCCGAACGCCGTCAGCACAGCCATGATCACCAGCGTCAGCAGGCTACGCGTCAGGACGTTCCACTCCGGAGGTGGTCCCGAGTAGACGAAGTACAAGGCCACCATCGGCACCGAGAGGGCACCCACTGCCATCCCCGCCCGGCCGGCGAAGGTGGTGGTGGACAGGTCCGATGCGTCGGCTGCGTGAGGAGACGAGGCAGACAGGTTCTGCGTAGGCGATGGCGTGGTCACAGTGACTCCCGGGTGACGTCGTCGGTACGGAGGTATCCGGTCTGGAGGCGGTGCGATGAACCGGTGCGTAGCCACTGGTCGCGGACGTGGTCCACGGACAGCAGTGCAGCGTTGATGAGAAGGGCGCTGCCGGGCGTCCACAGCCACCACGGACCGTCGAGGTCAGTGCGGAAGATGCCCATCAGCAACCAAACGATGATCTGGACGGCGGTCGCGAAGGCGGCCACCGTGGTGACGGCGAAGCGGATCCGGGTCGTGGAGCGCTGATCGGTCGGGTCGAGCCCGAGCAGCGTCATCAGGTGTCGGCGAGGACGTGTGGTGTTCATGTCCTCAACCATGTCGGCCGGCCGATGTGCCGGACGTCTGCCGATCGGACCGATCCCGTCCACGAACGGCCGACAGTTTCTACGACTTTCGTTGACTGCGTCGTCCAGGCCGCCGGTCTAGGGTGGTTCGGTGATGTCTCCTCCCCTCGCCGTCGTCGGCGGTCGCAACGACGAGATACCGGTGCGTCGAGGGCCGTGGATCGAGCGCGGCCGGTCGGCGTTGCTTGTTCTCTCCTCGTTCGCCGGTGGACTCGCCATGCTGTTCCTGGTTCTCGAGCAACGCCCGGGAGGCGGGTGGCGCGTCCTCGACATCTCCGTGGGCGCCGTCGCGAGTCCCGTCCTGCTGGTCCGTTACCGTGCTCCGGTCGTGGTCGGCCTGGTGCTGGCGGTCGCTGGGGCGTTCTGCGCCACCGCCGGCGTGGCCAACTACGTGGCCCTGTTCGCCGTGGCACGCAGCCGGGGCATCGAGCAGGCGTTCTTGGTGGCGTTGGCCGATATCGCCGGCGCCCTGGTCTTCTGGCTGCTGTATCCGGCCAACTCCGCGCTGAGCCTCACCGTGGTGGTCAACACCGCGATCGCACTCGCCGTCGTGGCCTGGGGCGCACTGCAGCAGAAGCAGCAGGACCTGGTCGCGGTCTACCGGGACAGAGCGGCCCGTATCGAGCGCGAGCGGGAGCAGCGTGCGGAACAGATCCAGATGGCCGAGCGCGCCAGAATCGCCCGGGACATGCACGACTCGGTCGCGCACTACATCTCGCTGATCGCGCTGTATGCCGGCGGGCTCGCGGTCGCCGGGGACAACGCCAAGAATGTCGGCACGACAGCCGCGACGATTCGCACGACCGCGATCAGTGCGCTCGACGAGTTGCGCACGGTGATCGGGATGCTCCGCGACGGCACCGTCGTGACACCGCAAACTGCCGAGCACGAGCGCACCGTTGCGGGACTGATCGACGAAGCCAGACAAGCCGGTCAGTTGATCGTCGCGCACCTTGATCTGCCCGACAACAGCGGCAGCACCGGCAGCACAGCCGCGCTGCGGGAACTTCCGAGCGCCGAGCTCGTGTACCGCGTCGTGCAAGAGGGGCTGACCAACGCGCGCAAGCACGCCCCCGGCGCACTGGTGACGGTGAATGTCCGCCGCGAGGGCAGCGATGCCCTCGTCACGATCACCAACCCGATCGAAGAAACCGAGTCAGCGTTGCCCGGAACCGGCGCCGGCCTGAGCGGTCTCGTCGAACGGATCGCCGCCGTGGGAGGCGTAGTCGAACACGAGGTCGTCGACCGCGGTGAGAACACCCACGAGTTCCGACTGACTGCGCGAGTGCCCCTGCGATGACCAGCTCTCCACGTTCCAGCAGCGCACCCGGCGCACCCACGTCGGTGCTCATCGTCGACGACGACGCGATGGTCCGCGCCGGGCTGTCGATGGTCCTGTCGGTGGACCCCACCATCACGATCGTCGCTGAGGCATCCGGCGGAGCCGAGGCCGTCGTCGCGGCCACGCGGCACGGTCCCGATGTCGTGCTGATGGACCTGCAGATGCCGGAGATGAACGGCGTCGAGGCCACCCGCCGTGTCCGAGCGGCGGTGCCGTCGGTCGCGGTGCTGATGCTGACCACCTTCCACCTGGACACACACGTCCTCGACGCGTTGCAGGCCGGCGCGAGCGGATATCTGCTCAAGGATGTCGCGCCACAAGAGCTCTGCCACGCGATTCACCTTGCCGCATCAGGCGAATCCGCGTTCTCGGCAACGATCACTCGCCAACTCGTGGCACGCCACACTCGCACAGCCGAGGACTCCACCAGCGCCAAAGCTCGGCAGGCACTGGAGGCGCTCACCGATCGGGAGCGCGCCGTCGCCGAGGCTGTCGCTGAAGGCGCTTCCAACGCGACCATCGCGAAGGCACTCTTCATGAGCGAAGGCACAGTCAAGACGCACATCTCCCGCGCACTCACCAAGACCGGCTTGGACAACCGCGTCCAGCTGGCACTCATGGTCTTCCGAGCGCAGCAGAACTCCTGAGTGAACGTCAAGTCCGATCTGGTTGCGTAATTCTTCGGCCCGGGCCGTGGTTTTGTCGTGCTGTTCCTGGAGGTCTGTGAGGAGCTCTCTGATGTTCACGCGGCCAGCTTGAGGGTGTCGCGCCAGGTGGAGCGGGTGTGGTGAGGCGGCGGGCCATGTGGGCGATGGAAGCCCAGTAGACGCGCGAGGCGGAGGTGTCGGGGCGGTGGTCGTACTCGCGGGCCAGGCGGCGGTGCAGCATCAACGTGCCGTTGACCTGCTCCTCGATCCGCCTCTTCGGTTGCGGGACCAAGCCTTTGCCTGGTCTGCGGGGTTGCGGCGGACGACCTCGACCTCGATGTCCAGCAGGGCGCCGTGGCGGAGAACCTCGTCCTTGAAGCCCTGGTCCACCAGGGCCTTCTCCAGACGCATCCCGCACCGCTCGGCCGCCTGATCGAGCAAGGCAGTGCCGACTGCGTTGTCATGGGCGGAGGCGGCCGGCACCACGACACCGGTGATCAGCCACAGAACATCAACGGCCAGTCCCCGCTCGCGCCCCGACACCTTCTTGTTGGCGTCCAGTCCCGTCGTGGTCTTCGGGACACCCGCGGCCGCGCGGACGGACCGGGTATCGATGATCAGCAGGGACGGGGCCTCTAATCGCCGGGCTCTCTCCCGTACCTGGCAGCGCAGGACTTCGGAGATCCGCTGGTCGAGCCCGTCCTGGCGCCACAGGCCGAAGTAGTGGAACACCGCCGACCAGGAGGGCAGATCATGCGGGAAGTAGCGCCCTTGGCAGCCCGTCCGGTTCTGGTAGAAGATCGCGTTCACGATCTCCCCGCAGATCGCAGGACCCGGGATCTTCGGTCGCTGACCGCGCCACCCTCTCCCGCTTCCAGGCCGTGACCATCGGCTCGATTGACGCCCACTGCTCGTCCGATAAGCCGCTGGGATAGGGCTCTCGCTCCATGCCCACATCTCAGCATGCCCATGCCCATGGCCAGCAGATGACCTGCGTGACGATCAGTACCTCGATCGAGCGATCACGAACCAGGGAAGATCGGACCTAACGTCCACTCATGACCACGCGCGCCGATACGACGGCAAGACCGTCGTCGTCACCGGCGCCAGCGGACTGATCGGCGGCGCCATCGCCCGCCGCGTCAGCGCCGAGGGTGTCAACGTCGTCGTAACGGCACGGCGCCGCGACCGCCTCGACGCGCTCGTCGACGAGCTCGGACTGGAGCGCGCCCTCGCCGTGACGGCCGACGTCACCCGCCGCGAGGGCCTCGACGCCCTGCTGCGGGCGGCCGCCGACCGCTTCGGCGGCATCGACGTCCTCGTCTCGAACGCCGGCAACGCCTTCCCCCGCGCCTTCGAGGAGCTCACGAGCGACGACTGGCGCCACTTCATGGCCACCACCGTGGACAGTGCTTTCCTCGGTGCCCAGGCCGCCCCGCCCCGCCTCAAGCGCAGCCGCGGCAGCATCGTGAACATCGCCGCACTGTGGGAGCCGAAGTGGTACATGCCCACCACGTTCGGATGATTCAGGCACGCCGCGATCTGGGCTTCTCTGCGGCAACGTGCGGTGTGCGTCCTCTCCGCCGCGCGCAGCAGCTTGACGGCCACCGGGCGGTCCAGCAGCTGATCGGCGGCACGCCACTCCTCGCCCATCGCGCTACGGCCCAGCAGTTCCTCAAGCTCGTAGCGGTCCGTCAGCAGCACGCGGACACCCACCCCGCATCCCCCCGACACCCCACACTCGGCCAGCCCGAAAACGCCCGGTGATCACTGATTTGGACTGTATTCGGCTCAGCGTACCGGGGCCCGCCGGATGACGGACCACGGTCCCGGCCAGGCCCGCGGCGGGCAGGCAGACGCCGGCGAAAAGGCATCTGCCTGCCCCCGTGGCGCAGGAGCCCGCACCGGAGGGCGGCAGGCACCTGCGGGAGGAGGGCCCCACGCTTACAGCGCACCGAGGGGCCCGGGTGTCACACAACCAGCCGGTCACCCGCGAGCACCGGGCGCGCGACGTCACCCCGGCACAGCGACGCACCATCCGACCGGGACCGGCCATGGCAGCACGCGCCACTACAGCAGCAGGAGACCGAGCACAAGCTTGGCGATCTTGTAACAATGGGCCGCCACCTGTGACACGCAGGACCTGGGACGCGCTGAACACAGTGACCCCGGTCGGGGTCACGCCGCCTGCTCTCCGGGGGGAGGTACGCGGGTGGCATCAAGACAGGGGGCGGGCCCGCCCCCTGTTCATCTCGCAGCGTTTCGAGCGGAGTTCACGCCGATGATCAGCGTCATAGTCGCCGCGTACGACCTTCACGGACAACTGGGGGTCTGCCTGAATTCGATACTGAACCAATCCTTCCGGGACGTGGAGGTTGTCGCGGTCCTGGACCAGTCTGCTGAATGTCCTGCGGGCTTGGTGGATGGCTATGCTCGGCGCGATGGGCGGGTCTCGGTCGTGCGGTTGACGGGCGTCGCCGGCATCGGCCGAATACGCAACGCGGGGGCGGAGCGCGCCGCCGGTGACTACCTGCTGTTCCTGGACAGCGATCACATCGTCGGGGGTGAAACGCTTCAGGCGATGGCCGATCGGCTGCAAGCGACAGGCGAGCCGGATGTTCTTCTCTTCGGGCACACTCGCCTCCATCGTGGCCGCTCATGGCCCGGTGCCGCCGCCGATCTGCTCGCCCGGCAAGGACGTGAGCGTTTCGCCCCGCTCGATCAGCCCGAGTTGTTCGGTGCTCCCGCCTACTCCTGGGACCGTTTGGTCCGCCGCGACTTGTGGATCCGGCAGGAACTCGCGTTCCCTGACGGTCTCCACGAGGAGGTCACAGTCGTCCACCGCGCCATGCTCGCCGCTGACCGGGTTGCCGTCCTGAAATGGAACTGCGTCCAGATCCGCCGTCGGCACACTCAACATCCCGCAGGCTCACCGGACGGCACCCACTTCGACGTCTTCGGCCGGTACGAAGAGAGCTTCGACTTGCTCGAGGAGCGCGAGGCCCTGGACGTTGTAGCTCCCTTTCTCTTCACTCGTATGATCCGTCACTACCTTTTCCTCCTCAATCTGGAGGGATGTCTCTCCCGCTCCGAGCGCCCTCAGTTCTTCCAACGCGCCAGCGAGCACTACCGGCGGTTCCTTCCCGATGGCTACGAGCACCCCGAAGGTCGGGAGGGTGTCAAGTTCCAACTCGTGGCGAGCGGGAGATACGGTGCGCTGGAGGCCGCCAGTCTCCCTCAGCGCGCGCGGGGTTTCGTCTCCCGGGGCGCCGCCGTCCGCGGACGGTAGCCCCAGGCTGGGCGACTTCGACCGTTACTGCCGCCGACAGAGCGGCATTGATGGCTGCCATCGACGCCGGGGGCGAGGCGTACACGGCCCTGCTGGAGGGGCGCCCGCATCCCTGGCCCAGGTCCCGCTGCCCGGAGTGCGAAGCCACCTGGTACGCCAGTGACACCCCGATGGGGACCCGTAAGCGGTCGGACAGCCGCTACTGCTCGCCACGGTGCCGTACCCGCGCCTGGCGCCGGCGGCAGCGTTCGCGTTCAGCAGGCGTCACCGGGTGACGCCTGCACGTGACGCTATCCACCCTCCCTCACCTACCAGCGCATGCCGAGGGTGTCCCATCGCGCGCCTGTTCCTAGGTGAGTTTGTCGGCCCGACGGCGGGTGTTGTCGACGACGGCACCCCCGCTTGATCTCGGTCCCCTCCGGCAGCACCTCCACCGCCTGGCGCGGTACCCGCAGGTGTTCCTCCCGATCGCTGTACTGCCGCGCGGCCGCGAGGTTCACAGCCCGGGCTGCCTCCCGCCGTCCCACCGGCCGCACCGCCTCGGCCCGGCGGCGGGGGCAGGCTCCAGCCCCAGCGACTCCAAGAGGTACTGCTGGGCGGGCATCAGCCGCTCCTACTCCCAACGCTCCCCGCCGCCCACGCCCCGCGATCCTCCCCCTGCGCGATCACTCGCCGCCACGGCTCCCGCCATCGGTTCGCTGCCCGGTACCTGTTCGATGGTGGTGTCGCTCATCCGGCGTCTCCTTGATCAATGGATCCGCCGATCATTGAACACTCCCGTTCAGGGGTTTGAAGTCGGGGTAGTAGGCTGCGGCGGCGGTTGCGGTGTCGATGTTGCGTGGGAAGAGCGCGGCTTCGTAGGCGCGGATGGCTGCGTCGATGTCCTTGGGCTGTTCGGCGATGGCGTTGCCGAGCTGGCCTGCGTCGAAGAGCGCCCAGTTCGCTCCTTCGCCGTCCGGCGGTGCCAGGTGGGCGGCGTCTCCGATGAGTGTGACTCCAGGCACATGTTCCCAGCGGTGCCCGATCGGTAGCCCGTACAAGGGACGGAAAATCGGTGGGATGTCGCTGTCCGCGACCAGGGCGGCGAGCTCCGGCGCCCACCCCTTGAACATCGCCGCGACGGTGCGGGCGGCCGCAGGGCCGTCTTTGAAGTCGATGCCGTCGAACCAGTCGAGCGGCTGGTCGAACATGGCGTAGGAGTGCAGGGTGTCCGCGCGCTCGCGTTGCACGCCAAGACCGATGCGGGTGGTTTCGTCGTAGGCGGTCATCGACCCGCCGCCGACCAGCGCCAGGGTGGCAGGGTGCCGGGTGTCGCTCTCATACAGGTACGTCTCGACCATCGAGCGTCCGGCATAGGTGGGCGTGGCATCGGAGAGCAGCGGTCGGACCTTCGACCAGGCACCGTCGGCACCGACGAGGATGTCGGTGACAATTGTGGATCCGTTGGCGAAGGTCACTTCGTGACGGCCGTCAGCGAGGGTCCGAACGCTGCGAGTCCTGTGGCCCCAGACGACCCTGGCGGCAGACAGGGATTCCAGCAGCAACTGTCGCAGCTCGCCACGCTGCACCTCGGGGCGGCCTCCGGCGGGGTCATCGGGCTGGTCCGCCAGGACGGTGCCGTCAGGTGCCACGTCGCGGGACGCCTGGCGGCCTTCGAGGACGAGGGATCGGAAGCCGTCCATCAGGCCGGCGGCACGGACACCGTGCTGTCCGTTGTAGTCGTGGATGTCGAGCATGCCGCCTTGGCCCCGGGCGTGAGCGGACGCCTCCGCTTCGTACACCGTGGACGGGATTCCATGAACCGCCAGGGTTCGTGCCAGTGTCAGTCCCGCAAGACCGGCACCGATGATCGTGATCTGAGTCATACAGGCGTTCCTTGCTGCTGGTGGGATCAACCGGCGCGCCTGCCCGCGAGGGTCCCGGCCGCCGCGCAGAGTGGGCAGAGCCGGGTCAGGGTGAGCGGGGTGGCTCGATCCGGGAGGCGAGCTGTTCCAGGAATTCGTGGAGCCGCGCCTGTCCTGCGGCGTCCAACGGCGCGAGGATCGACTCCTCGACACGGTCCATGGCTTCTTCGAAACCCTGGATCAGTTCGGAGCCCGCTGGGGTGACATGCACTCGGCGGCTGCGCGTGTCATTCTCCTGCGTCTGCCGTTCCACGAGTCCGCGCCGTTCGAGTCCGGCCAGGAGCCGGGAGACGCTCGGCGCACTGGTGCGCATGGCCCGCGCGACGTCACGCTGAATGGCGTTCGGGTTCTTCGACAGGTACGCCAGCACGGCGCTCTGCTCGTGCGTGAGGCCGCGTTCCCGTATCCAGTCTTCAGCGATGCGTCGCTGCCCCCACACAATCCACCGCATCAGCTCCAACGTGCTCTCCCGCTGCACACCATTCATAGTTAACAAGCTAACCGTTGCATAGTTAATAATCAAGTCCCCCTGGGCTTGCGGTTCCTTTCGAGCGAAGGGGGGCAAGCAGTGGCACCGGCACCTCAACCTCACGGTCCCGGTGGCCAAGATGCTCGACTGGTACATCCGCCTCTTCCCCCCGCCAACGCGTACTCCAGCATCGGGGGCATCCAGCGCGAGGCACACGAGAGGTGGGGCATGGCCAAGACGGACGCTCTGAGCGCGCTCCGCTCCGCGTTCTCGCTCGACGGTGAGCTGACCGAGCAGCAGCGCGAGACGTACTTCGCCCTGCTGAAGCCGCACGAGGACACCGACTGACCCGCCCCCGCCATGCAGCACCGGAGCTTGGGGCACTGGCTCCGGCCCCTGCGACGTGACTGTGACCAGACCGGCGCCTGGGCCGGGCGTCCCGGTTACCGGGGCGTACCCGACGGGCGCGCCCACCGCTACCTCCCTGGAGGCACCCGTCGTGATCGCTACCGTCATCGCCATCGCCGGAACGCTCGCCGGTGCGCTGCTGTCCGGCAGGCAGGCCCGCACCGCGTTACGCGACTCCGCGGCCGGCGCCCGCCGCCGGGACGCGGTGGACGCCGTAGTCGCCCTGGTGGCCGCCGTCGCCGCGAGATGCGTCCTTGTGATCGCCATCGACCCCGTGGTCTCGAGGCGCGCCCTGGCCGAAGCACTCGGCGCGAGAGTCACGCTGGACCCGACAGCGACCGGGTCTCGCGGTCCTGGCCCCCGCCCTCCGCCCCGCCGCAGATGCCGCCGCCCGCGCCTGCTACGCCCTGCGCGACGCCGACAGCGCCGACACTCTGACCACGGCGAGGGAGGCCTCCCTCGCCGCCGACGAGCATCTGATCGCCCAAGCCGGGCGCCTGCTCGGCCTCTGACCCGCCGCGCCGCGACGGAGGGGCGGCCCCGGCCACCAGATGGTGACCCGGGCCGCCCCTTCGGCATACCCGTCCCGCCCAAACCAGCCCAGGGCAGGGCGTATTGACATATCTCCTGACGTTCTGTCAGGGTACGTGCCGTTCTCGCCGGATTGGCAGGGTCCGGCGCACGAGAGGGGAAGTCGTTCCATGCTGGAGTCGCCGCGCAGCAGGGCCGAGGCCGCCAGGCACCGCCGGGATGCGGCCGGGGAAGTGGACGCACTGCTCGGCGGGCACGGCGCCCTGACCGGCGCGCCGTGGTATCCGGCACGGGCCGGTGACCGCCTGGTGGTCACCTACGAGGCCACCGACCGCGGCCCCCGGTGGACGGAGACGTACGAGGTCGAGGACGGCGCCGGCGGCCGGGCGCTGCGCCTGGTCGGCCATACCTCCCCGGACGATGCGCTGGCCGGATGGTTCGCCGGCCCGCCCGCCCTGTATGCCGGCGACCCGTTCGCCACCCCCTGGGTGGAGGCCGGCCCCGACCGCCTCGCCGTCCTGCGCGGCGGCCGGATCGTCCACCGGGGCCGCCACGCCCTGACCCGCCCGGACACCGCCGGGCCGCGCATGACCATGACGGCGGGAGCGGACGGCACCATGGGCCTGGCCGTGGTCCAGGAACGCCGCTGCACACCAGCGGAAGCCGAGGGCCTGCTTGCCAAGGTCGTCAGCCGGGCGCAGGAGTACGTCCGGGACCACCCGCGCCCCTAGGCACCCAGCACGGAAGAGGGGCGGCCCCGGCCACCAGGTGGTGACCGCGGGCCGCCCCTTCGGGGTACCGGCCATGGCCCCGGTCACCTGCGTTACGTTTCCCGTACGTTGCGTGTCTGCCGAATCGCCCAGCGCAGTCGGCGCGGTCCGGCGGCAGACGTGACAGGAGACCCGGCCATGGACGTTCCGCCTACCCTCACCGCTGCCGGTGAGCAGTACATCGCCAACCTGCGTGCCGCGCTCCAGTGCGCGCTGCCGCTGCTCGGCTTCTACGCCGGACGGGAGGCCAAGAGGGTCGACTGCCACCAGGTGGTGACCGACCCTCTGTCTGCTGTGCCTTGGTCGGGTCGGCTCACCTTCAACGGCACCGTCATGGAGAGCGGCACCAGCTCCTGCCGTCTGGGGCCGGGCCCGACGGTGATCGAGAACAAGTCAGTCACCGGTAACGGGCATGTCAGGCCAGAGGCGCCCAGTCGGTCAGGGGCCTGTCCGTATCGGGCGGGTGTCGCATCCAGGCGGTCCGGAAGACGGCGTGCCCGATCGGCAAGTGGAACCCAAGTCCCCCACACGGGCGCGTACTTCTGCAGCTCGCTACTGACTGTATTGGATCTAGTGCTCTATGTGATGACCTCTTCAGGGCCCAAAGCGACGCCAACACCGCATCCCTGGAGGATCCGTGGCACGCTTCCGCACCCGTCTGGCCCTGCTGGGCTCCGCCGCAGCTCTCGCCGCCTGCGCTCTTGTCCCCACGCAGTTCGCCGGGAGCCAACCTGCTGCCGCGGCCGAGGAACATCAGTGGGTCGCACTGGGTGACTCCTACACCGCCGGGGTGATCCGGGCGGCGGGCAACACCTTCGAAGTCCCGCGCGACGGCTGCGAGCGCACCGACCGTTCCTACCCCCAAGTCATCGACCGGGACCTCGGTGGTTTCTTCGAGCTGACCAACGTCAGCTGCGGTGCCGCCACCATCGAGAACGTCACCGACACACCGCAGCACCCGATCGGCCGCCACCTGCCGCCCCTCTCCGAGGACCCGGACTACCCCTTCCCTGCCGTGCCCCCCCCAATCCGAGGCAGTGGGCCCCGGCACCGACGTCATCACCGTCGGCGTGGGCGGAAACACCCTCGGCTTCGCCGACCTCCTCATGAAATGCCCCCAGCTGGGCGGCGAAAGCGACGGCAAGGGAACCCCCTGCAAGGACGCCCTGGGCGCCGGCATCCCGGCCCGGCTGAAGAAGGTACGCCAGGAATACGACTGGATGCTCACCGTGCTCCACGAGCGCGCCCCGCACGCCAAGATCCTGGCCGTCGGCTACCCCACGGTCATCCCCACGGACACCTCCCAGTGCAACTTCGGCGACCTGACACAGTTCGGCACGATCACCCAGGGCGACCTGGACTGGCTGCGCCATGACGTCCTGGAATCCCTCAACAAGGCCATCGACAACTCGACCGGCACTCAGGAAGCCGCCAGCTACGTCGACCTCTATACCTCTTCCCGCAACCACAGCGTCTGCGACGACTCCAAGTGGGTCGAAGGCTTCGTCACCCTCCCCGACCAGCTGTCCTTCGTTCACCCCAACGCCCTCGGCCACCGCAACGCCGCCGACCACGTCGAAGAAGCGATGCTGAACGCCATTGACGTGAGCTGACCTCGCCCGGCACCTCGCCGACGACCCGCAGTGAACCGGCCTCTGGCACCAGCCGGAGGCCGGTCCCGTGCGGCCGAGCACGTCCATCCGGTCAAGGGCGGGGTGACCGGCCTCCCCCTTTTCGTGTGCGGTGGGGGTCTACAGCAGGTCCACGGGCGGCACGCGCCGGGCGGAGGTCATCCACCCGGCGCGTGCGTTCAGCGCGGCTTCCATCTCGGGGCCGGTGGGGTGGCGCAGGTGGGGGAACCAGACCACCGTCACCTGCGCGCGCTGCCGTGCGAGGTCCCACCACAGGGCCGGGGGCTCGGCCAGCTCCATGACGACGTGGACGGCGCCGTCGCCGCCGGGCTTGTTGAGCGCCAGGACCACGGCGCCGGCCTGGTCCTGCCAGAAGTGCCACGGCCCCCCGTCCGCAGGAGTCTGCCCGGTGAGCGGGGCCAGGGAGGCGTACTGCGGGAAGGCGTCGATCTCGGCCTGCCCGGCGCCGCCGTAGGGGGAGAGGGCGACCTCCGCCATCAAGGCGCCGGCGACCGGGAACGCGGTCGGCTGAGCGATCAACTGCGGTACCCTCACCATACGTTGCGTGTCTGCCGGATCACCCAGCGCAATTGCACGGTCCGGCAGCGGACGGACAGGAGACCCGATCATGGACGTTCCACCCGCCCCCACCGCTGCCGGTGAGCAGCACATCGCACACCTGCGCGCCGCCCTCCAGCGCGTGCTGCCCCTGCTCAGCTTCTACGCCGGCCGGGAAGCCGCCGGCTCCCACCCCGAACAGACCGCCCTGCTGCTCCGCGCCGCCGATGACGTGGCGACCGTCCTGGCGCGCACCGCCCTCATGACCGGCCGGGGACACGAGAGAGAGGGTCGGTCACCACCAGGTGGTGTGCGTC
>NZ_JBFACU010000048.1:0-47627 GCF_040641015.1 Streptomyces sp. NPDC021356
GTGATGAAGGAGGAGTTCGGCGCCGAGAACCCCAAGTCGCTGATGCTGCGCTTCCACACCCAGACGGCCGGGGTCCAGCTGACCGCACAGCAGCCCGAGGTCAACCTGGTCCGGGTGGCGGTGCAGGGTCTGGCGGCGGTGCTCGGCGGCACGCAGTCGCTGCACACGAACTCCTTCGACGAGGCGATCGCGCTGCCCACCGACAAGAGCGCGCGGCTGGCCCTGCGCACGCAGCAGGTCCTCGCCCACGAGACCGACGTGACCGCGACCGTCGACCCCTTCGCCGGCTCCTACGTCGTCGAGAAGATGACCGACGACGTCGAGGCGGCCGTCCTGGAGCTGATGCGGAAGGTCGAGGACCTCGGTGGCGCGGTCGCCGCGATCGAGCACGGCTTCCAGAAGAACGAGATCGAGCGCAGCGCCTACCGCATCGCTCAGGAGACCGACTCCGGCGAGCGGGTGGTCGTGGGCGTCAACCGCTTCCAGCTCGACGAGGAGGAGCCGTACGAGCCGCTGCGCGTCGACCCCGCCATCGAGGCCCAGCAGGCGGAACGGCTGGCCGCACTGCGCGCCGGACGCGACCAGAACGCCGTCGACACCGCCCTGGCCGCCCTGAAGAAGGCCGCCGAGGGCGACGACAACGTCCTCTACCCCATGAAGGACGCCCTGCGCGCGCGGGCGACAGTGGGCGAGGTGTGCAACGCGCTGCGCGAGGTGTGGGGGAATTACGTGCCCAGCGATGCTTTCTGAGCAGGGCTTTTCCCTCGCATGAGTGATCGGGGGCGGAAAACGTCCGCTCCCGGTCAGGCTCGTGCAGAGTGGGCCCCGAAAAGGAGGCCGCCATGGCCGTACTGCAACAGGAGCTGACTCTGGGAGAGGCTGCCGACCAGCTTGCCCGTGGACTGCCTGGCCACCGCGTGGAGATTCTCCAGGGGAGACTCACAGTGACACCGCCGCCGGACGGCTCGCGTCAGCTGGCACTGACCAAACTCGGCAGGGCGTTCGACCGCGCCGGGATTGTCGCGGCCGGGCAGGAATATGTGCAGGGTGTCGGACTGTGGCTGCCCACGCTGCCCGCGGACTTCGCGATCCCTGACTTCTCCGTCGTCGACGAGGACTTCCGCGACGCTCACGTCACCAAGAACTACTACGCGCCGAACGTCTTCCGGCTGGTCGTCGAGATCACCTCGTCCAACTGGTCCGACGACCTCGGCCCCAAGGTCGAGTGCTACGCCCAGGCAGGCATCCCCGTCTACCTCATCGCCGACCGCAAACACGACGAGGTCCTCCTCTGCACCGACCCCGTCGACGGCGCCTACCCCGCCCCGCAGCGCTTCAAGCGGGGCCAGTCCGTCCCCCTGCCCGAGTCCGTCGGTGTGAGCCTCGACCTGTCCGTCGACACCCTCCTCGACGGCGAGGGCTGACCGCTCGTCTCGGTACCCGGAACACCTCCCCGAGCGTCGTACCCCCGTGCGACACTC
The DNA here is from genome assembly GCF_040641015.1 of Streptomyces sp. NPDC021356. Classification (NCBI taxonomy): domain Bacteria; kingdom Bacillati; phylum Actinomycetota; class Actinomycetes; order Kitasatosporales; family Streptomycetaceae; genus Streptomyces; species Streptomyces sp. NPDC021356. The sequence continues at coordinate 1,482 of NZ_JBFACU010000048.1, forward strand.
CAGCCATGTTCGGCGTCATCGATCTCCCCACCTACCTGGCAGGACTCGTCCTCATCGTCCTGCTCCCCGGCCCCAACTCGCTGTACGTGCTCTCCGTCGCCGCCCGGCGCGGCGTGCGGGCCGGTTACTCCGCGGCGGCGGGCGTCTGGTGCGGGGACACCGTGCTCATGACCCTGTCGGCGGCCGGGGTCGCCTCCCTGCTCCAGGGGAACGCCCTGCTCTTCGGCATCGTGAAGTACGCGGGCGCCGGGTACCTCACCTGGCTGGCGATCGGAATGCTGCGGGCCGCGTGGAGCATGTGGCGCACCCGGCGCGAGCGCACGGCGGAAGCCGCCCCCGCCGCGGCCGGGCCCGCCGACGAACGGCCCTTCCGCCGGGCCCTCGTCGTCAGCCTCGTCAACCCCAAGGCCATCCTGTTCTTCATCGCCTTCTTCGTGCAGTTCGTCGACCCGGGCTACGCCTACCCCGCCCTCTCCTTCGTCGTCCTCGGCGCTTTCGCCCAGCTGGCCAGCTGCCTCTACCTGAGCGCCCTGATATTCAGCGGCACCCGGCTGGCCGCCGCCTTCCGCCGCCGCAAGCGCCTGTCGGCGTGGGCGACCTCGGCGGCGGGTGCGCTGTTCCTGGGCTTCGCGGTGAAGCTGTCCCTGGCCAGCGCGTAGCCGGCGTCCGCCCCGTCACGGCCCCCGGTACGCAGCAGGCAGCGGCCGCCGTCCAGCCCCGTCAGCGGCCCACCGCCCGCCCCAGTGAGCGGGCGCGGCGGGCCACCCGCCGCACCGTGGCGTTGCGCGGTATGAAGGCCAGCTGCTGCGGGACACCGCCGGGCAGCGCCAGTGCGGTCAGCCGGCGGCGCTTGAAGTAGCGCCGGGCGTCCGTGTCGAAGTGGGCGGCGAGGTACCGCTCGGCGTCCGCGCGCAGGCCCGGGTAGAGCTTCGGCTGCATCGCGAAGGAGACGGCCCGGACCAGCTCGGTCAGCGCGTCGACGTCGGCGGCCGGGACCCTGTCGGCCGGGGCCCCGGGGGCGTGCCACCGCCCCTGGCCCTGCCCACGGCCGTGCTCCTGCCCCTGTCCCTGGCCCGTCACCGCCGGCCCGTCGGCCAGGTCAGGCAGCAGTGCGTCGACGATCGTCACCGGTACACGGTTGCTGTTCTCGTACGGCGTCAGCCGCTCCAGCAGCGTGCCGGTGCCGGTGCGGGCGACCGGCAGCCCGTACAGCGCCGAGGCGGTGCACAGGGCCGTGGAGAAGCAGCCGACCACCAGCGCGGGGCGTATCCGCTGGTACAGCACCTCGGCGAGGACGGGGGAGCTGAGCACCGTGAGGTCGGCGCCCAGCTTCCCGGCCTCCTGCTCCAGCGCCCGCGACCAGCGGGCCGGCGCCGACGGGTGGGGCTTGAAGACGACGCGGGTGTGCCCGAGCGCGACGACGCCCCGCAGCATCCGCACGTGCAAGGCCTCCTCCTCCTCGGCGGTGAGGATGCCCAGCGCGGAGAGGTACTGGCCGAGCAGCAGGGCGGGTTCGGCGGGCAGCTCGGGCAACGACTCGCCGCAGTCCGCGAGTTCGGCCAGCACCTTGACGAAGGCGTCCGTGGGGACGATCTCGGCCGCCACCCCGAACTCGGTGAGCAGCACCGGCCGCAGACCCGGCACCAGGTCCAGGTGGAGCAGGCGGTCGATGCGGGTGCCCACCAGCGGGTCGATCTTGTTGCGGGTGGGGCCGTAGCTCATCAGGCCGTCGGCGTAGACGGTGACGGGCGCGCCGGTGAAGATCTGGCAGACGCCGAGCGCCGGATTGACCTGGATCGACTCCACGGCCAGTTCGACGGCGTCGTCGCCCAGGTTCCACAGCAGCCTCAGGTGCCGCTCCCACAGCGGCACGTCGTCCTGGCGCGGGGCCCAGCCGCCCGGGTGGCAGGGGGAGATCGTCTCGTTCCACGACACCACGTCGTCGAACCGCTCCCGCAGCCGTGCGAAGCCGGGCAGCTCGTCCAGGGACGGCGTGGTCTCCGGCGTCGCCGTGTTGTTGCAGACCACCAGGATGCGGCGGTCGGCGGGGCCGAAGAGGTCGGAGTCGAGGGCGGCGGCCAGCGTGGCGGTGCCGTACAGCGTCGACGCGAGGAAGATCCGGGTGGTCACGCGGCGGCCCCCGCGGGGGCCGGGCGGCGGCGCAGCCGGCGCAGCCGGGTGGCGCGCCGGCCGTCCATCGAGTCCAGCGTCCGGTCCAGGACGTCCTGCGGCATGCGGCGCAGGGCGCGCGCGCCGAGCGACTTCAGCCTCCGTGCCACCGCCGGCTCGTACCGTCCCAGGGAGGCCAGGTGGTGGGAGATGATCGCGCAGTAGGTGCGGACCGCCTTCGGCAGCAGCAGGTCCGCCTGCCGGTCCCGTGCCGTCTCCGCGACGATCTGGTCGAACGCGCGGATGAAGTCCAGTTGGCGCACATCGCCGATCTGGGTGAGCGAGGAGGCCACGCCCCGCCGGTAGTGGACGCCCAGCAGGCCGGTCACGGCGAAGGACTCCGCCTCCCGGTGCAGCTTCCAGATCCACGGCCGGTCCTCCGCCGTGCGCAGCCCGTCCGTGAAGTGCAGCAGACCCCGCTCCAGCAGGCGGCGGTGGTAGATGCCCGCCCACGCGTAGGGGTAGTCGACCGACGTGGAACGGTCGGCGGGCAGGATCGCCGCCCGCGGGTCGAGCACCACCCCGCGCCGGCCGTGCGGCACGCGGTGGATGCCGCGCGCCCGCCCGGTGCACTGCACGTGGTCCGCGCGGACGAAGTCGCAGCCCAGCTCCTCGATGACCGCCAGCAGCCGCGGGTAGTAGCCGGGGGCCAGCCAGTCGTCGCCGTCCAGGAACGTCACGTACTCGCCGCGCGCCCGGTCGATCCCGGTGTTGCGCGCGGTCGCCAGCCCTCCGTTCTCCTCGCGCCGGACGAGGACCGCGCCCGGCAGTTCACGCTCCGCGCGCGCGAGAATGTCCGGGGTCCCGTCACGGGAACAATCGTCGACGAGGACGAATTCGAAGTCGTCACGCGCGTTCGCACGCAGACTCTTCAAGGCGTCGGGTGCGTATTGCTGCACGTTGTAGAACGGCACGATGACGGAGAGCTTGACCACGGGTGCGACGTTAGGGCGCGGGCCCCGCATCCGTCTTTACCTGGAGCTTGATCGGGAGTGAACGGCACGTGGCGATGCCGTGAACCAGGCTTTCCCGCAGGCCGTTCCGGGGCTGGTTCCGCATTCGGCGGTGTGCTGTTAACCGTTTGTTGCATTCCGGTTGGGCGGGACCTAGGAATGCCTTCCTAGCGTCTGCGGCGTGCCAGCAAGTGCAACGAAGTCCCTACGGGTCGCCGTCCTCGCGGATTCCGACACCCGGTGGAAATGGGGCGCGCTCACCGCGCAGCGTGTCGCCCCCGCCGGTGCCGCGGTCCGGCTCGACGGCTACCTCCTGCGGGGCCGTGCCACCCCCACCGCCCGCCAGCTGACGGAGGTCGGTGTCCGCGCGGACTCGCTCAGCGAGGTGACCGCCGTCCAGTTCCTGCGCGCCATGGGGGAGAACACGGCGGGCGAGGAGCCCTACGACGTCCTCGTCCTCGCCCTCGTCGGCGGCGGCGTCCAGGCGGTGCTGCACGGGCTGAAGCGGACCTGGGAGGGCACCGGCCGGCGGCCGGTGGTCGTCACCGGTTACGTCGGCGTCGTCTACGAGAAGCTCGCCGACGGGCTGCTGCTGCGACACGGCGCGGACCTCGTCCTCGCCAACTCCCGCCAGGACGCGGAACGTTTCCGCGCCGTCTACGAAGGGGTGGGCGCCGACGCCGGCGCGGTCACCGAGGTGGCCCTGCCGTTCCTCGGCGGCGCGGCACACACCGGCGCGCACGATCCGTACACCGTCGTGTTCGCCGCGCAGCCCTCCGTCCCCGAGAGCCGCCGGGACCGTACGTACCTGCTGAACCGGCTCATCCGGCACGCCCGGCTGCACCCCGAGCGCGAGGTGCTGCTCAAACTCCGCTCCAGGCCGGGCGAGCACACCACCCACATCGAGGAACTGCCGTACCAGAAGCTGGCGCAGAAGACCGCGCTGCCGCCCAACCTGCGCCTGGTCTACGGGCACATGGGCGACGTGCTCGACCGCACCGACCTGCTGGTCACGGTCAGTTCCACCGCCGCCCTGGAGGCGCTGCACCGCCGGGTGCCCACCGTGGTCCTCACCGACCTGGGCGTGCGCGAGGCGCTCGGCAACCACCACTTCACCGGGTCCGGCTGCCTCGCCTCCTGGGACCAGTTGGACGCCGGACACCGCCCGGTGCCCGACGAGGAGTGGGTGTCCCGGCAGGGCGTCGCCGCCGACGGCTCGTACGACACCGCCTTCGACCGGGCCCGCGAGCGCATCGGCGACCTGCTCCGGGACCCCGCGGGGCTGCCCCCGCTCGCCCCCTACTACACGCCCGAGACCGCGCCCGGCTACCTGCCGGGCATCCTCGCCCGCCACCACCTCGGACCCGACGGCGCACCGCTGCCGGGCGCCCCGGTCGCCGACCGGGACCCAGGACCGGTCCGGCAGATCGTCCGCCGGGCCGCCCGCGGCGCCTACCGCCACGGCGTGCAGCGCGTGGCGCCCGTGATCCGGCGGATGGGGGAGCTGTGAGCCGCCCGACCCCACGTCAAGGAGCAGAAGCCATGTCCCACCCCGAAGCGGGCCAGGGCGCCCCGATCCGCCGTGTGCTCGCGGTGATCCCCGCGCGCGGCGGCTCCAAGGGCGTACCCGCGAAGAACCTCGCCCCCGTGGGAGGCGTGCCCCTGGTGTCCCGGGCGGTGCGCGAGTGCCGTGCGGCGCGGCTCGTGACGGACGTCGTCGTCTCCACCGACGACCAGGCGATAGCCGCGGCGGCCCGCGAGGCCGGTGCCGAGGTCGTGCTGCGGCCCGCCGCGATCGCGGGCGACACGGCCACCTCCGAGGCGGCCGTCCTGCACGCGATGGACGCCCACGAGGCGCTGCACGGCGCGCGGGTGGACACGGTGCTGCTGGTGCAGTGCACCAGCCCGTTCCTGGCCCGCGAGGACGTCGACGGGGTCGCCCGCGCGGTCGTCGAGGCCGGCGCGGACACCGCGCTGACCGTGGCGCCCTTCCACGGCTTCGTCTGGCGGGACGCGGGGGGTGCGGTGGACAGCGCCGACCCGGTGCACGCGCTCGCCCAGGGGGGCGCGGTGGCCGGCGCGGCACGGGTGGCCGGCGCCGCACGGGCGGGCGGCACCGCCGTGGCGACCTCCGCCCGGGTCCGTGAGGGCGCCGTGACCGCTCCCGCCCGGGTCGGTGAGGGCGCTGTGGCTGCCACCGCACCCGAGGGCGAAGGCGCTGTGGCCATCGCCGCGCCGGTGCGCGACGGCGCCGTGACCACCTCCGCCTTGGCCGGCGAGGGCGCCGTGACCGCTCCCGCCCCGATCGGCGACGGCGCCGTGACCACCTCCGCCCCGGTCGGCGAGACCGTCGCCGTCGCCGCACCGGCGGCCGAGACCGAAGCGGCCGGCGGCTACGGCGTCAACCACGACAAGTCCTTCCGCCCGCGCCGCCAGGACCGCCCGCAGGACCTGCTGGAGACCGGCGCCGCGTACGCGATGGACGCGGCCGGCTTCCGTACGCACCGGCACCGCTTCTTCGGCCGTACCGACCTGGTCCGCACCGACCCGGCGCGGGTGCTGGAGATCGACGACCCGCACGACCTCGCCCGCGCGCGGGCCCTGGCGCCCCTCTTCGACGCGGACCTCCCGCACTCGGCGCACCCCCGGCTCCCCTCCGGCGGCCAGACCCCCTCCGGTGCGCTCCCCGCCCACGACGACATCGACGCCGTGGTCCTCGACTTCGACGGCACCCAGACCGACGACCGGGTGCTGATCGACTCCGACGGACGGGAGTTCGTCTCCGTGCACCGCGGTGACGGCCTCGGCATCGCGGCGCTGCGCAGGAGCGGCCTCAAGCTGCTGATCCTGTCCACGGAGCAGAACCCGGTCGTCGCCGCCCGCGCCCGCAAGCTCAGGCTCCCGGTGCTGCACGGCATCGACCGCAAGGACCTCGCCCTGAAGCAGTGGTGCGACGAGCAGGGCGTCGCCCCCGAGCGCGTCCTCTACGTCGGCAACGACGTCAACGACCTTCCGTGCTTCTCCCTCGTCGGCTGGCCCGTGGCGGTCGCGAGCGCCCACGACGCCGTCCGCGGCGCCGCCCGCGCGGTCACCACCCTCCCCGGCGGCGACGGCGCCATCCGCGAGATCGCCGGCTGGCTCCTCGGCCCCTCCCTCGATTCCCTCCACAAGTAAGGAACCCCTCATGAGCACCAACTCCCGCCTGCGCACCTTCGGTTCGCGCGAGGTCGGCCCCGGCAGGCCCGTCTACATCTGCGGCGAGATCGGCATCAACCACAACGGCGAGCTGGAGAACGCCTTCAAGCTGATCGACGTGGCCGCCGAAGCCGGCTGCGACGCGGTCAAGTTCCAGAAGCGCACCCCGGAGATCTGCACCCCCCGCGACCAGTGGGACATCGAGCGCGACACCCCCTGGGGCCGGATGACCTACATCGACTACCGCCACCGCGTGGAGTTCGGCGAGGACGAGTACCGCCGGATCGACGCGTACTGCAAGGAGAAGGGCATCGACTGGTTCGCCTCCCCGTGGGACACCGAGGCCGTCGCCTTCCTGGAGAAGTTCGACGTCCCCGCCCACAAGGTGGCCTCCGCCTCCCTGACCGACGACGAGCTGCTGCGCGCCCTGCGCGCCACCGGCCGCTCGGTCATCCTCTCCACCGGCATGTCCACCCCGAAGCAGATCCGCCACGCGGTCGAGGTCCTCGGCTCGGACAACATCCTCATGTGCCACGCCACCTCCACCTACCCGGCGAAGGCCGAGGAGCTGAACCTCCGCGTGATCAACACGCTGGAGAAGGAGTTCCCGAACGTCCCGATCGGCTACTCCGGCCACGAGACCGGCCTGCAGACCACGCTCGCCGCGGTCGCCCTCGGTGCCGCCTTCGTCGAGCGCCACATCACCCTGGACCGCGCGATGTGGGGCTCCGACCAGGCCGCCTCCGTAGAGCCGCAGGGCCTCACGCGCCTCGTGCGCGACATCCGCACCATCGAGGCGTCGCTGGGCGACGGTGTGAAGAAGGTCTACGACTCCGAGCTGGGCCCGATGAAGAAGCTGCGCCGGGTCTCCGGTGTCGTGGCCGAGGCGGAGATCGCCGCGGCGGCGGGCGAGCCGGTCGCGGTGTGAGACCGAGCCCCCCACCCCCTCGCGACGAAACGGTCGTACGCCGATGAGCCCCCGCGCCGGCACCCCCGGCCCCGCCTCCCCCGGTTCCCCGCCCCCGCCCCCCACCAGCACCCTCGCCTTCGTCGAGAGCCCGGTCCAGCTCCTGAACGTCCTGGAGTGGGCCCACGCCCACGGTCTCGCCGCCGGCGGGCGCCCCGGAGCGGGCACGGGCGGGGACACCGTGGGGGTCACGGGCGCGGACGCCGGTGGGGACACCGAGGGGGTCACGGGCGCGGACGCCGATCGGGGCTCCGTGGGGGTCACGGGCGCGGACGCCGGTGGGGGCACCGGCCGGACCGCAGGCGGGGTCCTGGCGGGCTCCCCGGCGGGCCGGGGGGTGGCCGGGCGTGCGCCCGAGGGTGCCGGGGCGGGGGCCCGTGACCGGCTCACCCTCGTCGTGCTGTCCCCGACCGACCCGATGACCCGCGGCCAGCTGCGGCGCATGGCGGAGCTGGCACGGGACGAGGGGTACGAGGTCCGCTGGGAGGAGGCGCGGGGCGGGGCGACGGCGCCGTTCCAGACCATCGGCGGGCTGACGGGGGCGTTGCGGCGGGCGGACCGGGTGGTGATGGGCGACCCGTTCTCCCGCTACGTGCAGCTGCTGCTGACGATCACGCGGGCGCGCGACCTGGTCGTCGTGGACGACGGCACCGCCACCATGGAGTTCGTCGCCCAGCTCGCCCGCGGTGAACGGCTGGTGCGCTGGCACCGCAAGGGCGGCCGGCCCGGCCCGCGGGACCTGCTGTTCGCCCCGGTCTCGGCCGCCGCCCGCCGCCGGCTGGTGCCGGACAGCGGGCGCGGCGGGCGGCGGGTGGAGGTCTTCTCCTCCATGCCGATCGAGGAGAGCCCGGACGGTGTCACCGTCACCGCGAACCACTTCGTGTGGACCCGCGCCCGTTTCGGTCCGCCCCGCCTCACCGGCGGCGCCGACCTCGTGGGCACGTCACTGGTCGAGACGGGCGTGGTCGACGGGGACCGCTACCTCGCCGCCGTGCGGGCTCTGGCCGCGGCGCACGGCGCGACCCGCTACTTCGCGCACCGCCGCGAGAGCGCGGACAAGTTGCACCGGCTGGCGGTGGAGACGGGCCTGGAGGTGGTCCGTCCCGAACTGCCGCTCGAACTGATCGCCCGGCGCGGCCCGATCGGCCGTACGGTCGTCAGCTTCCCCTCCACGGTCGTGCACACGCTGCCGCTCGCCCTGGCGGGCACGGACGTCCGCGTCGCCGTCTGCGACATAGACCCGAGCTGGCTGACGGCGACCGCGTCGCCGCGCGCCGAGGGCTTCCTGTCCGGCGTGACGGGCACGGCCCGCGACGTGCAGCGGGTCGCGGGGGCGGTCCTGCCCGACTGAGCGGCGCGCCGAACCGAGCGGCTGCTCAGGCCAGTTGGAGGTCCTCTTCGAGGACGGCCCGCATGGTGCTGCGCAGCAGCCGGCCCGGCGCGACGCCGATCTCCTCCCGCAGGGCCCTGCTGGCCCGGTGGAAGGCGGCGATGGCGTCGGCCTGCCGCCCGGCCCCGTAGAAGGCGCGCATCAGCAGTGCGTGCAGGTCCTCCCGCAACGGGTCCGCGGCGACCAGCTCCTCCAGTTGCGCGACGGCCTCCGTGAACCGGCCCAGCAGCACGTCGGCCTGGGCGCGCAGCTCCAGCGCGGCGGTGCGCTCCCGGTCCAGGGCCCGCCCGCGCGCCCGCAGCCGGTCGGAGTCCAGGTCGGCCAGCGCGGGCCCCTGCCACAGGCCGAGCGCCCGGTCGAGGCCCGAGGCGGCGGCCGGGACGTCGCCCGCCGGTACCACTACGAGATCCAGCAGCTGCGCGAGTCAGACGTCCGCGGCCACCGCACCGACCGACGGGTGCGGGAACCGTACGAGTCGAACCACCTCTCGGGCACCGCCCTGGTGATCAGACCCGCCGCGTACCCGCTCGGCGTGGAAGGCGGCCTGTACCCGCGGGAGCTGACCGTCGCGCGCGACATCCTCGCCGAGCTGGACGGGGTGGTGGCCTGGGGCGGCGACTTCACCGTCCCCAAGGAGTCCCACTTCGAGATCGCCTACGCGCCCGGCCACCCGAAGGTGAAGGGCGTCGCCAGGAAGATCGACGGCTGGAACACCGGCCCCGGCAACGAGGGCGCGGGCGCCACCGACGCCTTCGACCCCGGACGGCGTACCCGGGCGGAGGCGTTCGCCCGCAGCCACCGCGCCCGGTCGTAGGCGACCGCGACCAGGCACGGCGAGGAGGACACCACGGCCGTCCGGACGTCCGGCAGGTGAACATTTCGGGCGGGACTCGGACGGTACGTGGTATGCCTGGAGGAAAGAACAAAAGACGTGCACCCGGCCGGTCAAGACGGGCGAGTGTACCCATCCCAGCCGATACCTATGCGCCGACGGCCGGTCATTCTTTCCCCTGACGGGCTGAACTTTTGTTGATCGATGGGCAGTTGACCGTCCCGGCGTCATACCCTTCAGAGGGTGAACCAGCTGATGTCCCCAGAGTCCGAGGCCGACCACCCCGCGGAAACCGCCCTCCCCGGCACCCTGCCGGAGGCACTGTTCGCCGAGCTCGTCGCGTTCCGCCGCGACCTGCACATGCACCCCGAGCTAGGCAACCAGGAGTTCCGCACCACCGCCGCGATCAAGGAGCGGCTCGAGAAGGCGGGCCTGAAGCCCCGCGTGCTGCCCTCCGGGACCGGCCTCGTCTGTGACATCGGCAGGGACGCGGGCGACGACGCGGGCATCGGCGAGGACACCGCAGGGGCGGACGCCGCCCACGGCATGCTCGCGCTGCGCGCCGACATCGACGCGCTCCCCATCCCGGACACCAAGAGCGAGTCCCCCTACCGCTCGACGGTGCCCGACCGCGCCCACGCCTGCGGCCACGACGTGCACACCACCGTCGTGCTCGGCGCCGGCCTCGTCCTCGCCGAGCTGCACCGCGCGGGGCTGCTGCCCCGCCCCGTCCGGCTGATCTTCCAGCCCGCCGAGGAGGTGCTCCCCGGCGGTGCGGCCGAGGCGATCAAGGCCGGCGTGCTCAGCGGCGTCAGCCGGATCATCGCCGTGCACTGCGACCCCCGCGTCGACGCCGGGATGATCGGCCTGCGCCAGGGCGCCATCACCTCCGCGTGCGACCGCCTGGAGGTCTCCCTGGACGGCCCCGGCGGACACAGCGCCCGCCCGCACCTGACCACCGACCTGGTCACCGCCGCCGCCCGCGTCGTCACGGACGTGCCCGCGCTCGTCGGCCGCCGGATCGACACCCGCGCCGGGCTCGCCATCACCTGGGGCCGGATCGAGTCGGGCCACGCCCCCAACGTCATCCCGCAGCACGCCGAGCTGGCCGGCACCGTGCGCTGCCTGGACATCAACGCCTGGCGGCACGCCCCCGACATCGTGGTCGCCGCGATCGACGAGGTCGCCAACCTGCACAAGGCCAAGTCGGAGATCAACTACGTGCGCGGGGTGCCGCCGGTCGTCAACGAACCGGTGGTGACCGAACTGCTGCGCGAGGCCATGACGGCACGGCGCGGCGAGGCCTCCGTGGAGGGCACCGAGCAGAGCCTGGGCGGCGAGGACTTCTCCTGGTACCTGGAACAGGTCCCCGGCGCCATGGCCCGCCTCGGCGTCCGCACCCCCGGCGAACGCACCCTGCGCGACCTGCACCAGGGCGACTTCGACGCCGACGAGTCCGCGATCCGCGTGGGCGTGGAACTCTTCACGGCGGCGGCGCTGCTGCATCCCGGGCACTGAGCCCGCCCCCGTGCCGTCCCCGACAGGGGGCGGCACGGTTCGGTAACGGCGCGGGAAAACACCGTTCCCCCTTTCTTCTACGCGCGTTACTGTGCGCCGAACTCGCCACCAGGGGCGGCACATGGGGCGCGGGCCGTTGACGGCGCCGTGGCAAGAAGGGGTGCTTGCTGTGCGTACGAACTCCCGGAGGACCGGATTCTCCAAGGCCGCGGTGGCTGTCGCGGCCGTCGCGCTCGTGGCCGCGGGATGCGGCAAGTCCAGCACCGGCTCGGGGGGCGGTTCCTCCGCGTCCGGCACGTACTCGGGCAAGGGCATCGGCCTGGCGTACGACATCGGCGGCAAGGGGGACCAGTCCTTCAACGACGCCGCCTTCGCGGGCTTCCAGAAGGCGGAGAAGGAGTTCAAGATCGGCGGCCGGGACATCGAGCCGCAGGACGGCGAGTCCAGTGCCGACAAGGTGCAGCGCCTGGAGCAGCTCGCCAAGGCCGGCTACAACCCGATCGTCGGCGTCGGTTTCGTCTACGCGCCGGCCGTCAAGGAGGTCGCCGCCAAGTACCCGAAGATCACCTTCGGCATCATCGACGACGACACCGTCAAGGCGTCCAACGTCGCCGACCTGCTCTTCCACGAGGAGCAGGGCTCCTATCTCGCCGGTGTGGCCGCCGCCAAGGCGACCAAGAAGAACCACATCGGCTTCATCGGCGGCGTCGACATCCCGCTCATCCACAAGTTCGAGGCCGGCTTCGGCCAGGGCGCCCGGTCGGTGAAACCGAAGATCAAGATCGAGTCGCAGTACCTGACGCAGACCGCGCAGGAGGGCGGCTTCTCCAGCCCCGACAAGGGCAAGGACGCGGCCAACGGCCAGATCGAGGCGGGGGCCGACGTCGTCTACGCCGCCGCCGGACTGTCCGGGCAGGGCGTCATCCAGTCCGCCGCCACGCACAAGGTGTGGGCGATCGGTGTCGACTCCGACCAGTACCGGCAGTCGGCGCTCGCCCAGTACAAGGACTGGATCCTCGGCTCGGCACTGAAGAACGTCGGCGGCGCGGTCTACGACCTGACCAAGTCCGTCGTCGACGGCAAGCCGCTGAGCGGCGAGGTGCGCGGCGACCTGAAGTCGGGCGGCGTGGGCTTCGCCGACTCCAACCCGAAGTACCAGGCCATGAAGGACGTCGTCGCCGCCGTCGACAAGGCCAGGCAGGACATCGTCGACGGCAAGGTCACCGTCGACACGAAGTAGCCGACGCGCAGTAGCGGACACCCGGACCGGTTCGCCGGGGCCGCCGGCCCCGGCGAACCGCTCCGGACGGCCGTTCCACGCCCGTGCCCCTTGCCTTCCGCGAGGGGCACGGCGCTGTCCGTGAGGGCGGCCTCCGTGCGGCCACAGGTCGGTAACGGAGGGGACAGAAGGGGTTTTCCGTCTGGTCTACGCGCGTTACGCTGCGGCGGAACCAGCGCCTGGTTTGGGCGCTTGCACAAAGGAGTCACGTTCCATGCGCCGGGTGTCCCGTATCGCGGTTGCGGGCGTTGCAACCGCAGCTCTCGCTGTCACCGTCTCCGCCTGTGGCAGTTCGTCCAGCAAGTCCTCGGGCGGCGAGGGCAAGAACCTCGGCCTCGCCCTGGCCTACGACGTCGGCGGCAAGGGCGACCAGTCCTTCAACGACGCCGCGACCTCGGGCCTGGAGCGCGCCGACAAGGAGTTCGGCTACAAGAGCACGGCCGTCGAGCCGCAGGACGGCGAGTCCGACGCGGACAAGGTGCAGCGCCTGGAGACGCTGGCCAAGCAGGGCTACAACCCGGTGATCGGCGTCGGCTTCGCCTACGCGCCGGCCGTCAAGGAGGTCGCCGCGAAGTACCCGAAGGTCACCTTCGGCATCGTCGACGACAACACCATCAAGGCGTCCAACGTCGCCGATCTGGTGTTCCACGAGGAGCAGGCGTCCTACCTCGCCGGTGTCGCCGCCGCCAAGACGACCAAGTCGAACACCGTCGGTTTCGTCGGCGGTGTGGACGTCCCGCTCATCCACAAGTTCGAGGCGGGCTTCAAGCAGGGCGTCGCGGACACCAAGAAGGGCGTCACGGTCAAGTCGCAGTACCTGACCGAGACCGCGGCCGAGGGCGGCTTCGCCAGCCCGGACAAGGGCGAGAACGCGGCCAACGGCCAGATCGACGCCCATGCCGATGTCGTGTACGCCGCCGCGGGCCTGTCCGGTCAGGGCGTGATCAAGGCCGCCGCCGCGCACAAGATCTGGGCCATCGGCGTCGACTCCGACCAGTACAAGCAGGACGCGCTGGCCAAGTACAAGGACTCGATCCTCACCTCGGCCATGAAGGACGTCCAGGGCGCCGTGTTCAACCTGGCCAAGTCGGTCAAGGACGGCAAGCCGCAGACCGGTGAGGTGCGGGCCAGCCTGTCCACCGGCGGCGTGAGCCTGTCCGACTCCAACCCCGTCTTCAAGAACAACGCCGGCCTCCAGGCCGCGCTGAAGAAGGCCGAGGAAGGCATCAAGAGCGGCTCCATCAAGGTCAAGACCTCCTGACCCAGCGGTCGTGACCGGCCTGGAACCTTTCCGGGCATGGTCAGGGCGACGCTGCGATGGCAGCGTGGCAGCGTTACGGCCACGGAACGGGGTGCGGGAAGCATGACGGATCTCCGCACCCCGTTCGCGCGGCAGAATGCTCGGCACGGATCGGAAGTGAAACGAATTCGATCAGTCCCGAGCACTATTTAAAGCAGGGGCGCTACGCGCGTAGAGCGGCCCCTTTCCTGAGGAGAGTGCGCCATCGACGCGTCCAGCAGCCCTCCGCTCACCGCTCAGTCGACAGCCGCGGTCGAGCTCGCGGGCATCACGAAGCGATTCCCCGGAGTCGTCGCCAACCACGACATCCGCCTGACGGTCCGCAAGGGCACCGTCCATGCCCTCGTCGGCGAGAACGGCGCCGGCAAGTCGACCCTGATGAAGATCCTCTACGGCATGCAGAAGCCGGACGAGGGCACCATCACCGTCGACGGCGAGCAGGTGAGCTTCAACAGCCCCGCCGACGCCATCGCCCGCGGCATCGGCATGGTCCACCAGCACTTCATGCTGGCCGACAACCTGACCGTCCTGGAGAACGTGGTCCTCGGCAGCGAGAAGCTGCACGGCATCGGCGGCGCCGCGCGCAAGAAGATCAAGGAGATATCCGACCGCTACGGCCTCGGAGTGCGCCCCGACGCCCTCGTCGAGAACCTCGGCGTCGCCGACCGCCAGCGGGTGGAGATCCTCAAGGTCCTCTACCGCGGCGCGAGGACCCTCATCCTCGACGAGCCGACCGCCGTGCTCGTCCCGCAGGAGGTCGACGCTCTCTTCGACAACCTGCGCGAGCTGAAGTCCGAGGGCCTGTCCGTCATCTTCATCTCCCACAAGCTGGGCGAGGTCCTCTCGGCCGCCGACGACATCACGGTCATCCGGCGCGGCACCACGGTCGGCACCGCCGTCCCCGCCGAGACCACCCCGCGCCAGCTCGCCGAGATGATGGTGGGCAGCGAACTGCCGACGCCGGAGACAGCCGAGTCGACGGTCACCGACCGTCCCGTGCTCACCGTCGACAAGCTGCGCCTGGAGGCCGAGGGCGGCCGTCCCGTCCTGGACGACATCACCTTCACCATCCACGCCGGTGAGGTCCTCGGCCTCGCGGGTGTGGAGGGCAACGGTCAGACCGAGCTGATCGAGGCCCTCGTCGGCCTCCAGCACGCCGACTCCGGCACGATCTCCCTCCTCGGCGAGAACATCACCCCCTGGCCCACCCGCAGGCGCCGGGAGTCCGGCGTCGGCTACATCCCCGAGGACCGCCACCGCCACGGCCTGCTCCTGGAAGCCCCGCTGTGGGAGAACCGCATCCTCGGGCACGTCACCGAGCGCCCCAACGCCAAGGGCTTCTGGCTCGACCCCAAGGGCGCCCAGGCCGACACCCGCCGGATCGTCGAGGAGTACGACGTCCGCACCCCCGGGATCGACGTCACCGCGGCCTCCCTGTCCGGCGGCAACCAGCAGAAGCTGATCGTCGGCCGTGAGATGAGCCACAACCCGAAGTTCCTCATCGCCGCCCACCCCACCCGAGGCGTGGACGTGGGAGCCCAGGCGCAGATCTGGGACCAGATCCGCGAGGCCCGCCGCGAGGGCCTGGCCGTGCTCCTGATCTCCGCCGACCTGGACGAGCTGATCGGCCTGTCCGACACCCTGCGGGTGATCTACAACGGCAGGTTCGTCGCCGACGCCGATCCGTCCACCATCACCCCGGAGGAACTCGGCTCGGCCATGACGGGCGCCGCCGCAGGCCACCTGGAACCCGCAGAGACCACCGACGACGACGCCGGTCCGGAGGACGAGGCCCGATGAAGAAGTTCGACAAGGAGCGGGTGCTCCTCGCGGTGGCCGGCCCGGTCATCGCGCTCGTCGCGGCGATCGTGCTGACCTCGGTCGTACTGATCGCCTCGGGCAAGAACCCGATCGAGCCGTACACGCTGATGCTCCAGCAGGCCGGGTACTCCGACGTCCAGGTACTGATCCTGAACCAGGCGTCGATGTACTACCTGGCCGCGCTCGCGGTCGCCGTCGGCTTCCGCATGAACCTGTTCAACATCGGTGTCGACGGCCAGTACCGGCTCGCCGCGATGATGACCGCCGTGGTCGGCGCCCACCTCGCCCTGCCGTCCTTCCTGCAGATCCCCGTCCTGCTCATCGTGGGCATGCTCACGGGCGCCTTCTGGGCCGGCATCGCGGGCATCCTGAAGGTCACCCGCGGCGTGAGCGAGGTCGTGGCGACGATCATGCTCAACTCCATCGCCACCAGCGTCATCGGCTACCTCACCCTGAACAGCGTCTGGGGCGTGCAGGTCGGCAACAACTCCACGACCGGCGTCATGAAGAACTCCGGCTGGGTCCCCGGCATCGACCTCGGCTCCGACGTCGGCGAGATCTACGGCCTGGTCTTCCTCGCCATCGTCATGGGCGTCGTCTACTGGGTCGTCCTCAACCGCACCCGCTTCGGCTTCGACCTGCGCGCCACCGGCGAGTCCGAGTCCGCCGCCGCGGCATCCGGCGTCGACGCCAAGAAGATGGTCCTCACCGCCATGCTGATCTCCGGCGCGGTCGCGGGCCTGTCAGGCCTGCCGCTGCTGCTCGGCGACGCACACACCTACAGCCTGAGCTTCCCCACGGGACTCGGCTTCACCGGCATCACCATCGCCCTGCTCGGCCGCAACAACCCGGTCGGCATCGCCTTCGCCGCCCTGCTTGTCGCCTTCCTCGACAAGGCGTCCCCCGCCCTCGACTACGCCACCCCCGTGGCGTACGAGAAGGAGATCGCCACGATCATGCAGGGCCTGATCGTCTTCGCGGTCGTCATCTCCTACGAGGCCGTACGCCAGTGGGGCCTGCGCCGCCAGCAGAAGCAGGTCGGCCTGGAACTCGCCGCGGCCGCCGCCCAGAACAACTCCGAGAAGAAGGAGGTGGCGGCCCGATGACCACTGCGACCATCGCCAAGCCGCAGGCGAAGCAGCCCGGCAAGGGCAGCCGCCGGTTCTCCCTCCCGGTGCTCCTGCTGATCATCGCGGGCGTACTGGTCCTGACCTCCGTCGTCCGCCTGATCACCGGCGCGGACGGCATCACCTCCACCGGGCAGATGTCCACCGCGCTGCGCCTGGCCGTCCCGATCGGCCTCGCCGGACTCGGCGGTCTGTGGGCCGAGCGGGCGGGCGTCGTCAACATCGGCCTCGAAGGCATGATGATCCTCGGTACCTGGTTCGGCGCCTGGGCCGGCTACCAGTGGGGACCGTGGACCGGTGTCCTGTTCGGCATCATCGGCGGCTGCCTCGGCGCGATCCTGCACGCGGTCGCCACGGTGACGTTCAACGTCAACCACATCGTCTCCGGTGTGGCCATCAACATCCTGGCCCTCGGCACCACCCGCTACCTGTCGAAGTTCACCTTCGAGGGCGTCCCGCAGGGCTCCTCCAAGCAGTCCCCGCCGATCGACTCGCTGGGCACCTTCTCCATTCCCGGCCTGTCGCACTGGCTGGACACGCTCAACGAGAAGCACTGGTTCCTGGTCTCCGACCTGGCCGGCCTGGTCGGCGGCCTGATCACCGACCTGTCGCCGCTCACCGTCATCGCCGTGGCCCTCGTACCCGTCTCCTGGTGGGTGCTCTGGCGCACCGCCTTCGGGCTGCGGCTGCGCTCCTGCGGCGAGAACCCGGTGGCCGCCGAGTCCCTCGGTGTCAACGTCTACAAGTACAAGTACCTGGCCGTGATCATCTCCGGCGGCTTCGCCGGCCTGGGCGGTGCCTTCCTGTCCATCGTCGCCTCGAACGTCTACCTCGACGGGCAGACCGCGGGCCGCGGCTACATCGGCCTCGCGGCCATGATCTTCGGCAACTGGATGCCGGGCGGCCTCGCCCTCGGCGCCGGTCTGTTCGGTTACACCGACAGCCTGAACCTGCGCGGCGGCACCAGCAACGTCCACGCGCTGATCCTGCTGCTGGCGATCCTGCTGGTGTTCGGTGTGGCGTACCTGGTGTGGAAGAAGAAGCTCGTTCCGGCCGTCATCACCGCCGTGATCTCGGCGCTGATGTTCGTCTGGTACGTGGGTACGGACGATGTGCCCAAGCAGGTCGTGACCGCCACCCCGTACATCGTCACCCTGCTGGTGCTGTCGCTGTCCGCGCAGCACCTGCGGATGCCGAAGGCGGACGGACTGCCGTACCGGAAGGGACAAGGCAAGTGACACAGGACGCGACGACCGTCGACTGGGCGGGTCTGCGCGAGGAGGCGCGGGCGGCGATGAGCCGGGCCTACGCCCCCTACTCGGGCTACCCGGTCGGGGTCGCCGCCCTGGTCGACGACGGGCGTACCGTCACCGGCTGCAACGTCGAGAACGCCTCCTACGGGATCGGCCTGTGCGCCGAGTGCGGTCTCGTCTCGCAGCTCCAGAACAGCGGCGGTGGCCGGCTGACCCACTTCACCTGCGTGGACGGCAACGGCGACATCCTCGTGCCGTGCGGGCGCTGCCGGCAGCTGCTGTACGAGTTCGGCGGGCCGGACCTGCTGCTGGAGACCCCGGCGGGCATCCTGCCGCTGTCCGAGATGCTCCCGCAGGCCTTCGGGCCGGACCATCTCGTCAAGTAAGTCCCGTGCGGTCCCTCCGCGCCCTCCGTGGCACGCAGGGGCCGCACCCCCGGGAACACCCTTCGCACCCTGGAAGGAAACGAACGCCATGGCCATGGACGCCATCTCCGTCATCCGTACCAAGCGGGACCGCGGCGCACTCAGCGACGAGCAGATCGACTGGGTCATCGACGCGTACACCCGCGGGGAGGTCGCCGACGAGCAGATGTCCGCGCTCGCCATGGCCATCCTGCTCAACGGCATGGACCGCAGGGAGATCGCCCGCTGGACCGCCGCGATGATCGCCTCCGGCGAGCGCATGGACTTCTCCTCGCTGTCCCGTCCCACTGCCGACAAGCACTCCACCGGCGGCGTCGGCGACAAGATCACCCTGCCGCTGGCCCCGCTGGTCGCCGCCTGCGGCGCGGCCGTCCCGCAGCTGTCCGGCCGCGGCCTCGGCCACACCGGCGGCACCCTGGACAAGCTGGAGTCGATCCCCGGCTGGCGCGCCCTGCTGTCCAACGAGGAGATGCTGTCCGTGCTGGACGGCGTCGGCGCCGTGATCTGCGCGGCCGGTGACGGCCTCGCACCCGCCGACAAGAAGCTCTACGCCCTGCGGGACGTGACCGGCACCGTCGAGGCGATCCCGCTGATCGCCTCCTCCATCATGTCGAAGAAGATCGCCGAGGGCACCGGCTCGCTGGTCCTGGACGTCAAGGTCGGCTCCGGCGCCTTCATGAAGACGATCGAGAACGCGCGGGAACTGGCGTCCACCATGGTCGGCCTCGGTACCGACCACGGCGTGCGGACGGTCGCGCTGCTGACGGACATGTCGACCCCGCTCGGCCTCACGGCGGGCAACGCGCTGGAGATCCGCGAGTCGGTGGAGGTGCTGGCGGGCGGCGGCCCGGCGGACGTCGTCGAACTGACCCTCGCGCTCGCCCGGGAGATGCTGGACGCGGCCGGCCTGAAGGACGCCGACCCGGCCAAGGCGCTGGCGGACGGCTCCGCGATGGACGTCTGGCGCCGCATGATCGCCGCGCAGGGCGGCGACCCGGACGCGCCGCTGCCCACCTCGAAGGAGCAGCACGTGATCACGGCCGCCACCTCCGGCGTCCTCACCCGCCTGGACGCCTACGACATCGGCGTCGCCGCCTGGCGCCTCGGCGCGGGCCGCGCCCGCAAGGAGGACCCGGTGCAGGCGGCGGCGGGCGTGGAACTGCACGCCAAGCCCGGCGACACGGTCACCGCGGGCCAGCCCCTGCTGACCTTGCACACGGACACCCCCGAACGCTTCGCGTACGCGCTCCAGGCGACGGAGGGCTCGTACGACATCGCCCCGTCCGGCACGGACTTCACCGCTTCCCCGGTGGTGCTGGAACGTATCGCCTGACCTGGGGTTTCCCCGTCTGGGTGAACGGGACCGGTGGACCTCCGCCGGTCCCGTTCGGCATGCTGGGACCGGTGACGCAGCGATAGGAGAAACCGCCATGAGCGCACTCACCGTGAGCCAGGACCCCGACCAGAGCTGGGACGACCTCGTCCGGTTCTGGGAGGAGATGGAATGGCCCGAGGGCAGCAAGGTGGAGATCATCGAGGGGATCATCACCGTGTCACCCGCTCCCGCACCCCGCCACAACGTGATCGCGGAGCGGATCCACCGTCGCCTCTACTCCGTGATCCCCGATGACTGGGGGGTCTACCAGACGCTGGCCGTCGCCGTGCCGTCGCGGTTGGGCATGCTCATCCCGGATCTGGTGGTGGCTCCGGTGCTGGAGTGCAGGGAGATGGACACCCATGTTGCCGCTGCCGTGGCGGAACTCGTCGTGGAGGTGACGTCCAAGTCGAACGCCCGCCACGACCGCATCAGCAAGCCCGCCGCCTACGCCACCGCGGGCGTCCCGCTCTACCTCCTCGTCGACCGCTGGCCCCCGACGGCCCGACCACCACGCTCTACGGAGAACCCAAGGGCGACCTCTACCGCCCCCTGGTCACCGCCAAGTTCGGTGAGCCGGTCGAGCTCCCCTCCCCCTTCGGCCTCGTCCTCGACACCAGCGAATTCCCGGTCGACTGACGTCCCCTCATCCCAACACCGCCGCCACCCCCACCAGTACAGGCAC
Organism: Streptomyces sp. NPDC021356; assembly: GCF_040641015.1. Lineage (NCBI taxonomy): Bacteria > Bacillati > Actinomycetota > Actinomycetes > Kitasatosporales > Streptomycetaceae > Streptomyces > Streptomyces sp. NPDC021356. Next base: position 21,771 of record NZ_JBFACU010000048.1, read on the forward strand.
CGCCAGGACGGTCGACAGCAGGATCGACTCGCGGGCCAGGGTCTCGCCCACCTGGTAGCGGCTCGCGTACGTGAACAGGTTCTGGGCGGCGGGCAGGGCCGAGGTCACCACCACGTCCAGCAGGGCCGCGCCGTGCAGGCCGAAGACGCCCGCCGCCAGGGCCCAGGCGGCCACCGGCTGGCCCACTGACTTCAGCGCCACCGAAAGCAGCACCGGATGACGGTCCCGCCCCCGACCCGGGGCCGCGCTGCCGCGCAGGGCGATGCCGAAGGCCAGCAGGACGGCCGGGACGGACATGCCCGCGATCAGGGTCAGCGGCTCCAGAACCGGGCCGGGGACGCGCACACCGCTCGCGGAGACCGCCACACCGCTCAGTGCGCCCACCGCGATCGGATTGCGCAGCGGCGTGAGCAACCGCCGCCACAGCGGGCCCTTCTCGCCCGCGCCGGACAGGTCGAGCACCGTCAGCGCGACCGGTGTGACGACGATCTGCTGGAACAGCAGGACCGGCGCGACCAGCGAGGCGTCGCCGAGGACGTACGCGGCGATGGGGATGCCGAGGTTGCCGGAGTTGACGTAACTGGAGCACAGCGCGCCGATCGTGGTGCGGCCCACCCCCCAGCGCCGTACGACGCCGACCGCCGTGAAGACGCCCGCCGCCGCCACCGTGCTCATCGCCGTCACGAGGAGCCGGCTGGAGAACACCACCGACAGGTCGGCCCGGGCGAGTGTCGTGAACAGCAGTGCCGGGGTGGCCACCTGGAAGGCCAGCCGGGTCAGCACCTCGCGGCCCTGGTCGCCGAGCGAACCGCGCCGGCCGAGCACGTACCCGACGCCGATGACGACCGCGATGACCGCGAACCCGGTCAGCACCCCGCGCACGCGGCCCCCTCGGCGCACGGGCGGCCGTCAAGTGTCCGGGGCGGTACGGGCGGTGCTGATCGTCGGCGCATGCCGCCCACCCTCCGCGGCGGCGGGGGAGCGGGTCAATGTGATCTCCGCCGGGGCCGGGCGGATCAGCGGCGGAGCCCGTCCGGCAGCCGCTGGGGCGGGAGGTCGAGTTCTCCCCGCTCGCCGACCGACCTTCCCTCCGGAACGCGGGCGCAGCCCGAGGACGCGGAGACGGCGAGGCGGTCGTGGGGGTAGGTGCGGACATACACGTTCGCGTCACTGCCGGGCGGAGTCGCCAGCAGAGAGACGTCCCCGTTGACCGCCGTCGACGCGGTGACCTTCCAGTCCTGCCGCCGCAGTTCCGTACGGGCCCGCCGCAGCGCCGCCTGTCCCGCGCCGTGCGTGACGTCCTTCAGCGCCCACTCGCTGCTGACGGTGATCACACCGGGCACGCTCGCAGGCGTGTCCTTCAGCTGGTCCGCCAGGTGGCTCAGGCCGGTGTACGGACAGTCGGCCCCCGTCCTGCGGCCCTGGCGCAGCCACTGGTCGTCCAGTGCGGCCTCCGGCAGGCCGAGGGCCGTATAGACCTCGCGGGTACGGGCGTCCAGCCGGTCGGCGGTGACGGACGGGTCGGCGACCGGGTACGACTCCCCGTCCCACCACTGCCGCGCCGTCACGCCCGCTCCCAGTGACAGGGCGGCGGCCACGGTGAGGGCTGCGGCGAACGTCACCCGGAGCCTGCGGCCCTTGCGGCCCTTGTGACCGAGCCCGGTCGGTCGCGGGTGGTGTGCGGGTGGGGAGGACGGACCTTGTCTCATGCGCAACATGCTGCTGCCGACGGCGGGCCCCGGCCTGAGCGCGCGTACTCAAAGCGCGTACTCACTCTTCGCGCGGGCGATGAGTTCCGGTGGGGCCGCCGGTCTACCGCACATGGATGCCAGGACACCCGCCGTGCTCGTGCTGCCCGGCCCCGTCACGCGTGACGAGGTGGCCGGGCTCTGCGCCGACGTGCGGTCGCTGCTCGAAGCCGGACCGCCCCCGGTCGTCGTCTGTGATGTCGGCGGGCTGGGGCCGCCCGGCCTCGCGGCCGTCGACCTGCTGGCGCGGCTCCAGCTCACCGCCCGGCGGGCCGGCGGACGAATCCGCCTGCGCGACCCCGACCCCGCGCTACACGCCCTGCTGAACCTGGTCGGCCTCGCCTTCGAGGTGGAGCGGGAGCCCGAAGAGCGGGAACCACCGCTGGGTGTCCAGGAAGCAGTGGAACCCGGCGATCCGGCCCGCTGAGATCTCCAGCACCTGCACGGCCCAGGGGGCGTAGCCGCCCTTGTCCGGGTCCGGCTTGTACTGCGCGAACGCGGGCAGGCCGTTGGCCTCGACCGGCACCAGCCGCGAGTTCGCGCAGGCCGCGCCCATCGTCGTCATGAAGCCGGTGATGTCCGCCGAACCCGTCAGCCACAGGTCGAACGGCGGCATCGTCATGATCGCGTCCTCGTGCAGCAGCGCGGTCAGCGCCGTCATGTCGTACCCCTCGAACGCCTTCACGTAGCGCTCCAGGAGCTTCTGCTGCTGCTCGTCCAGCGGGTCGGACACGGCGGCGCGGGCACCGGCGTCGTCGCGCTCGGCGAGCGTGGCGCGGGCCCGTTGCAGGGCGCTGTTGACCGAGGCGACCGTCGTGCCCAGCAGCTCGGCGACCTCGCTCGCCTTCCAGGCCAGCACCTCGCGCAGGATCAGCACCGCGCGCTGCTTGGGCGGGAGCTGCTGGAGCACGGCCATGAAGGCGAGCCGCACGGACTCCTTGGCGACCGCCGCCTCCGCCGGGTCCTCGACGGCGGGCAGCACTCGGCCGTCCGGCATCGGCTCCAGCCACGTGTTGTCGGGGCGCGGCGCCAGGGCGGCCCGGGCCAGGGGCGTCGACTCGGTCAGGTCCATCGGCCTGGCCCGCTTGTTGCCCGCCGACAGCATGTCCAGGCACACGTTGGTCGCGATCCGGTACAGCCAGGAGCGCAGGCTCGAACGGCCCTCGAAGCGGTCGTGGCTGCGCCAGGCGCGCACCATCGTGTCCTGGACCGCGTCCTCCGCCTCGAAGGACGAACCGAGCATGCGGTAGCAGTAACCGGTCAGCTCGACCCGGTACTTCTCCAGCTGCATGTCGAGGTCCGCCGTCGCCGCCGCGCCGTTGCCCATCGTCGTCCACCCACCCCTGTGGCCGTCACGTCCGGGGTGCGTCCTCGCACCCAGCACTTCGGAAGCTACCGCAGCCCACTGACAACGGCCCCCGGACCGGAAGAACAGCAGGCCAAAGGATGGCCGCACTCTCGACGATCGCGTCCGCCGTGTCTGTCGCGACCATCGCGTCCGCCGCGACCGCCATCGCGTCCGCGGCGACCGCCGTTGCCCTCGCGGTCGTCTACGCCGCCGCCGGCTCCGTGCGCCCGTCCCGCGCTCCCGCGCGCCGGGCCGCCCGCGAGCCGAGCACCGTGATCGTCACGACGCCCGCGACCGCGAGGAGACCCACCCCGACGGTCCCGCCCCAGCCCTGGGCGTGGAAGGCCGTCGCGCCGACCGTGCTGCCGACGCTGGAGCCGATGTAGTACGCGGACTGGTAGAGGGCGGAGGCCTGCGCGCGGCCGTGGGCGGCGGTCCTGCTGACCGCCGAGGAGGCGACCGCGTGACCGGCGAAGAAGCCCGCCGTGATCAGCACCAGGCCCAGCAGGACGAGGACGACGGAGCCCAGCAGGGACACCAGCAGCCCCGCCGCCGTGGTGCCGCCCGCCAGGTACAGCGCGCCCCGGCGGCCCACCCGGCCCACCAGGCGGCCGGCCGTCGACGCCGACACCGTGCCCACCAGGTACACCAGGAAGATCGACCCGATGATGCCCTGCGGGAGGGAGAACGGCGCCTCGGTCAGGCGGTACCCGATCACCGTGTAGACCCCGCCGAACACCGTCATGAACAGCGCGCCGATCGCGTAGAGACGGCGCAGCAGCGGGTTGGCCAGGTGGTCGCGGACCGTGCCGGCCAGCACGCGCGGGCGCAGCGAGCCAGGCGTGAAGTGGCGCGGCGCCGGCAGCAGCACGCGGAAGGCCACCGCGCACGCCACCGCGATCAGGCCGACGATGCCGACGGCGACCCGCCAGCCCCACTCCTGGGCGACCCAGCCGGTGATGACCCGGCCGCTCATCCCGCCCACGCTGTTGCCCGCCACGAACAGGCCGATCGCCGTGACCAGCGCCTTGGGGCGGACCTCTTCGGCCAGGTACGCCTGCGCCGAGGCCGGCAGCCCGGCGAGCGCGGCGCCCTGCAGCGCCCGCAGCGCCACCAGCGCGCCCAGCGACGGGGCGAAGGGCACCAGCAGACCGACGGCCACCGCGACCGCCAGCGACGCCGTCATCACCGTACGCCGCCCGAAACGCTCCGACAGCGCGCTCATCGGCAGGACGAAGAGCGCGAGGCCCCCGGTCGCCGCCGCCACCGTCCAGCTCGCCTCGCTCGCCGCCACCCCGAACTCGCCGGAGATCAGCGGGAGCAGTGCCTGCGTGGAGTACAGCAGCGCGAAGGTGGCGACCCCGGCGAGGAAGAGGGCGAGGCTCATCCGGCGGTAGCCGGGGCCGCCCGGCGCCATCCGGGAGTCGGCGGCAGGGGAAGCGGCAAACGCGTCAGGAGGGGCGGCGGAAGAGGCGGTGGGGGCGGCGGACGCGGCGCCCACGACGGTGGACGCCCCGGTATCGGCGGGAGACATGCTTCGACGGTAGGAAGCCCGCGTTCATCCGTCCAATGCATGGACTCGCCATAATCGTTCCTATGGTGCATCAGCAGAGGTCACAGCGACGCGTGTCACCGTCCGGTGACACAGAAGTCATGGCGAGGAGCGGCGAGGAGGTCACGCGGCTGCTCGCGCCCCGGCTCGCGTACTTCGCCGGTGTCGCCCGCACCGAGCACGTGACCCGCGCCGCGCAGGAGATGCGGGTCCCGCAGTCCACCCTGTCCCGGGCCATGGTCCGCCTGGAGCAGGACCTCGGCGTCGACCTGTTCGCCAGGCGCGGCCGTACGGTGTCCCTCACGCCCGCCGGGCGCACCTTCCTCGGCTCCGTCGAACGCGCCCTCGCCGAGGTCAGGCGCGCCGCCGAGGAGGTGCGCGCCGACGCCGACCCGGCCACCGGCAAGGTCGCCTTCGGCTTCCTGCACACCATGGGCGCCGAGACCGTGCCCGGCCTGCTCCAGGCCTTCCGCGCCGACCATCCCCGCGTCCGATTCAGCCTGGTGCAGAACTACGGCGAGGCCATGCTGGAGCGGCTGCGCGCGGGCGAACTCGACCTCTGCCTCACCTCACCGGTCCCCGACGCCCCCGACCTCGTCGCCCGGCGCCTGGACGAGCAGAAGCTGCGGCTGGTCGTCCCCGCGGACCACCGGCTCGCCGCGCGGCGCCGCGTCCGGCTGGCCGAGGCCGCCGAGGAGACCTTCGTGACCCTGGAGCCCGGCTACGGCATGCGCCGGATCGCCGACGCGCTGTGCCGGGAGGCGGGTTTCACCCCGCGGATCGCCTTCGAGGGGGAGGAGACGGAGACCCTGCGGGGCCTGGTGGCGGCCGGGCTCGGGGTCGCCCTCCTGCCGCCGCCGGCCGTCCCCCGGCCGGGAGTGGCCGAACTGACGGTCACGGCGCCGCGCGCGGTGCGCGAGATCGGTGTCGCCTGGCTGGAGGGCCATCCGGACACGCCACCGGTGGCGGCCTTCAAGAAGTTCCTGCTCTCCCGGCGGGGCAGGCTGCTGCCGTAGCCCAGGACGACGTCGAGGCCCCGGTGTGCCGCCGCGAGGAGGCCCTGCCGGAGGGTCACTGCCGCAGCGACCTGCCGAACCCCGCCGCGAGCGGCATCCGCAGCCCGAGCGGCGGCGGTGCCGCCAGCGCGTCCTGCACCGGTCGCGACAGCACCCGGCCGAACAGCGCGCCCATCACGAAGTTCGCCGTGAGCGCCCGTACTTCGTCCCGGTACTGGTGCAACCCGTGTCCGTCGGCGTGGACTTCGAACCGGCACACGTCACGGTTCGCCTTCTTCGCGCGCTCCGCGAACCGGAAGGACAGCTCGGGGTCGGTGCGTTCGTCGTTCGTGCCGTGCACGATCAGCACCTGCCGGCCGGCGAGCTGCTTCACCGGTTCGGGCGAGGCGGCGACGTCGTCCTCGGGCAGCCAGGGGGCGATCGCCACCACCGAGTTGACGGCCTCGTGCCCGGCGGCGTGCAGCGCCGCCCGGCCGCCCATGTCGAGCCCGGCCAGGCACACGGGGACGTCTCCGTAGCGCCGTACGGTCTCCTCGACGGCCCAGGTCGCGTCGTGCGCGAGGTGGGCCTCGCTGCCGTTCCAGCCGCGGTAGCGGTAGCGCACCACGTGGGTGGCAAGGCCCTCGGCGCGGCCCGCGCGGGCCAGCCCGCGACCGAGCGTGCGCACGGCGGCGGCGGCCAGTGCGGAGGGCCCGCGCGCGGACACCTCCCGGCCCGCCGGGAGCAGCAGCACCGCCCCGCTCACCGCTCTCGGCTCCGGGCCGAGCGTCCTCCCCAGCCGGGCCGTGCGAACCGGCGTCGCTTGCTGTGCCATGGCAGAACAGTGTCAGAAGGCCCGGTGTACGCGACCCGTCCGTGCGGTCACCGTTACGTATCGACCAAGGCGCACAGGCGCGTACCGGCCACCCATGTGGCGTACACCCGACGGTCCGTACGACCGCACGCACGCACGGCCGCGAGTACCGCGCTCTCTACGCGCGTAGGCGTTACAGTGCGGAAATGACGAGCCAGCCTGCCCAGCCGGGGAGTGCCCCTGCCCACCGGGGGAGCGTCCCGAGCCGTGACCAGATCCGCCGGGCGCCCAAGGTTCTGCTGCACGACCACCTCGACGGCGGGCTGCGTCCCGCGACCGTCGTGGAACTGGCCCGCGCCGGCGGCTACTCCCGACTGCCCGAGGGCGACCCGGAGAAGCTCGGCCTGTGGTTCCGCGAGGCCGCCGACTCCGGCTCCCTGGAGCGGTACCTGGAGACCTTCTCGCACACGGTCGGCGTGATGCAGACCCGCGACGCGCTCGTCCGGGTCGCCCGCGAGTGCGCCGAGGACCTCGCCGCGGACGGTGTCGTCTACGCCGAGGTGCGCTACGCCCCCGAGCAGCACCTGGAGGGCGGGCTGAGCCTTCAGGAGGTCGTCGAGGCGGTCGACCAGGGCTTCCGGGAAGGGGAGGGGGCCGCGCTCGCGCAGGGGCGCCGCATCCGCGTCGGCGCCCTGCTCACCGCCATGCGGCACGCCGCCCGCTCCCTGGAGATCGCCGAACTCGCCGACCGGTACCGGGACGCGGGGGTCGTCGGCTTCGACATCGCGGGTGCCGAGGCCGGCTACCCGCCCACCCGGCACCTGGACGCCTTCGAGCTCCTGAAGCGGGCCAACAACCACTTCACCATCCACGCCGGTGAGGCCTTCGGGTTGCCGTCCATCTGGCAGGCACTGCAGTGGTGCGGCGCCGACCGGCTGGGACACGGGGTGCGGATCATCGACGACATCCACGTCCGCGCGGACGGCACGGTCGAGCTCGGACGCCTGGCCGCCTACGTCCGGGACAAGCGCGTCCCGCTGGAACTGTGCCCCAGTTCCAACCTCCAGACCGGCGCCGCCGCCTCCTACGCGGAGCACCCGATCGGTCTGCTGCGGCGCCTGTTCTTCCGCGCCACGGTCAACACGGACAACCGGCTCATGTCCGGTACGAGCATGAGCCGGGAATTCGAGCACCTTGTCGACGCATTCGGTTACACGCTCGACGACATGCAGTGGTTCTCCGTCAATGCGATGAAATCAGCGTTCATTCCTTTCGATGAACGACTGGCGATGATCAATGACGTCCTCAAACCCGGATATGCGGCCCTGAAATCCGAATGGCTGTTCCCGCAGACCGCTTCCACCAGCGGTTCTACGGACTTGGAGGGCTGAACCCGCATATGCGGAGGGGCTGTGCCACGAACGGGATTCACAACCCGTCCGCATTTCGATGTTTGCGGTGCGGCACTCGCCGTGTTTACGGTCGAGGACCGCTCAGTCCCCCGTCTTCCAGTCAAGGACGCATTTTCATGAAGCAGTCTGCCGTCAAGACCCTCGGTGTCGCCGCCCTCGGTGCCGCGTTCGCCGCGGCCGGCGCGGGTGCCGCGAACGCCGCGCCGGCCGCCCCGGACGCCGGCCAGGCGCTCGGCACCGTCAGCAAGGCGCTCCCCACGGAGAACGTCACCAAGACGCTCCCGGGTGCCGGTCAGGCGCTCAACCAGGCCAAGCCGGCCGTCGAGACGGGCCTCGCCGCCGCCCAGCCGGTGGCCCAGAGCATGCTGGAGCACGGCCCGACCGCCCCGGTCGCCGGTCTGCTCGGCGGGCTGCCCGTGAAGGGCCTGCCCACGCACGGCCTGCCGGTGAACGGCCTGCCGCTGGGCTGAGCCGCACCCGCGTCGGCAGTGGTGCCGGTACGTCGCCGGGGCGCACCCCTTGCTTCAGGGTGCGCCCCGGCGGCGTCGTGCGCTGCGGCTACCAGGCCGTGCGCGCCGCCTTGCCCTCGGCGGGCAGCAGGATCCACAGCGCGATGTAGAGCAGGAACTGCGGGCCGGGCAGCAGGCAGGAGAGCAGGAAGATCACGCGCATCGTCGTCGCGGAGGTGCCGAAGCGGCGGGCCAGGGCGGCGCACACTCCGCCGATCACGCGGCCGTGGGTGGGGCGGGAAAGGGCGCTCATCTCGGTGCCTCCGTGGGCTGTCGGTGCGGGGCCTCCCCGTCGGCGGCCCCGTCTGACGACCACGCTACGGAGACGAAGGGGGCAAAGCGTCGCTCCAAGGGGCGATCCCGACCCTGGGAATCGTCGGGGTCCGTCCCTGAGGGGCGTCCTCCGGTCGTACGGCCGGCCCGCCCTGCCGCTCCGCCCTGCGACGGAGGCGGGCGCGCGCCGCGGGGACCAGCACGACGTGGGCGAGCGCCACGCCGAGGGTGTTCAGGAGCAGGGTGTCGACGTCCACCACGCGGCCGGGCACACCGGTCTGCAGGAGGGCGATGCCGAGCGACACCAGGGCGCCGGCGGCGGTCGTACGGACCCAGGACGGCACGGGCGAGGAATCGGTCCTGCCGTGCACCAGCGGCAGCAGCACTCCGAGGGGGGCCAGCAGCACCAGCCCCTCACCGATGCGCCGGGCCGCCTCGGCACCGCCGAGCGCGAGGTCGGCGCGGATGGTGGCGAACGGCCGCAGATTGGCGGGCATCACCCACGGAACGTCCAGCGGCCGCAGCATCAGCCAGGCGACGAACGAGAGATGGGCGACGAGGAGGACACCCCCTGTCACGCGGACGCGGAACGCGGCGCTGCCGCCGATGGAGCCTTGAAGCTGCACGCCCCCCTAGACGCGCCCCCCGCCGCGAACGGTTCCGGCGAAATGCGGCACACCCCACGATGAGTCCCATGCCACACGGGGGCGCGGGAACGGGGGCGTGCCCGGCGTGGCACGGAGCGGGGCGGCCCCGCCCCACTCCGTGCCCGCGTTCGTCCCGGCCCTCAGGCCCCTGTGACCTCCGTGGACGGGGGTTTCGTCGTGCCGGGGTGGGAGCGGAGGTCGTCGGTGCAGTCGTAGCGGTGCAGGTGGGGGCCGGTGGGACCGCCGAGGACCACCGAGCCGTCGCCCTCGGCCGCCGCAGAGTCGGACAGGGTGCAGACGATCTGCGCGAGCGCGTACGGGTCGAGGCCGCTCGGCGCGGTGCTCAGCCGCAGGCTGTCCTCGGGGTCCTTCGGGCGCGGCCCGGAGACGGTCAGACCGGCCGGGACGTGCGTGGTGTACCCGGCCGCCTTCTCGCTGGGCGACGGCGGTGCCGCGAGCTGGGTCAGCAGGCCGCCGGCCACGATCACCCGCCGTCGCGCGTCCGCCGTGCCCTCCGGCACCCGCACCACGCGGTCCACCGTGACCAACGACGAGCCGCACAGCAGGAACGCCTGCACCGGCACCCCGCGCGAGGCCTGCGTGGCCAGGTCGGGCTGGGACAGCGAGCACGGCACCCGGGAGGGCGCCCCGCCGAAGTCCGTGGGCACCCCGGTCGGCCGGATCCCGCACCCGGCGAGCAGCAGGGCCAGAGCCGGCAGCGCCAGCAGCGGCCGGTGGACGGACGCCCGGCGTCCGCGGGTCCCGCGCGCCCTCACCGGGCACCCCCCTTCGCACCGTCGGCCGTGCCCGGCCCGGTGCCGTTCGTGCTGGTGCCGTTACTGCCGTTACTGCCGTTGTCCCGCGCCCCGCCGCCGCCCGCCGCGGCCTCGCCGGGCTCCTCGGTGAGCGCGGAGGCGTCCCGCGGCAGCCGCAGCGTGAACACCGCGCCCCCCTCGGGCGAGTTGGCCGCGGTGATGTCACCGCCGTGGATGTGGGCGTTGTTCAGGGCGATGGACAGACCCAGTCCGCTGCCCTCCGACCGCGGCCGGGAGGCGCTCGCCTTGTAGAACCGGTCGAAGACGTGCGGCAGGACGTCCTCGGGGATGCCGGGGCCGTGGTCGCGCACCTGGATGACGATCTCCGCGTCCTGGGCCGTCTCCCCGGCCGACTCGCGCACCGACACCCGCACCGGCGAACCGCCGTGCTTGAGCGCGTTGCCGATCAGGTTGGCGAGGATGACGTCGAGGCGGCGCGGGTCCAGCCGGGCGTGCAGGCCGCGCTCCGCGTCCAGTTCCACCGCGTCCAGCCAGGCACGCGCGTCGATGCACGCGGTGATCTGGTCGGCGAGGTCGACGTCGTCCAGCACCAGCCGGGCGGTGCCCGCGTCGAAGCGGGTGACCTCCATCAGGTTCTCGACCAGGTCGTTCAGCCGCCGGGTCTCGCTCACCACCAGCCGTACCGCCGGCTCGATCATGGGATCGATGCCGCCGCCCTCGAACTCCAGCTCGTCCTCAAGGACCTCCGTCACGGCGGTGATGGCGGTCAGCGGCGTCCGCAGCTCATGGCTCATGTCCGCCACGAAGCGCCGGGACGCCTCGTCCCGTGCGGCCATGTCCGCGACCCGTTTCTCCAGCGCCTCCGCCGCGTTGTTGAACGTCCGTGACAGATCGGCGAGTTCGTCCGTGCCGGACACCCTCAGCCGGGTGTCGAGGCGCCCCTCGCCGAGCCGCCGCGCGGCCACCCCCAGCCGGTGCACCGGCTTCAGCACGGTCGTCGCCGCCGCCTGCGCGAGCAGCGCGGCCCCGACCAGCGCCAGCGCGGTCGCGATCCCCAGCGACCAGGCCAGCGAGTTGAGGTCCTTGGCCTCCGGCTCCAGCGACTTGAGCATGTAACCGGTCGGACCGCCCCCGATCACCTTCGTGCCGGCCACCAGGTACGGCGTGCCGTGCTCGGTCACCCGCTGCCAGTACAGGTGGTACGCCGACTTGTTCCCCGAGGAGAGCGACTGCTCCTTGTTCACCGCGGTCCGCAGCGACTCCGGCACGTCCTCCAGCGCGAACCCGCTCAGGCCGCCGGAACTGGCGTACACCGCACGTCCGTTCGCGTCCTGGCCCACCAGCAGCACGCTGAACCGCTGGCTGCTGCCCGCCATCTGCCCGGCGGTGCGCTGCAACTGGTCCTGTCCGGGGTGCACCGGCAGCGTGCCCGCACGGTTCTGCATCTCCTGCCGGAAGTCACGCAGCACCGCGTCCTGCGCGCGCGTCAGCACCGCCTCGCGGTTGAGCCAGTACGCGATCCCGGACGCCGACACGGCGGCCGTCAGCGCCACCAGCGCGAAGACGACGACCAGCCGCAGCCGCAGACTGGTGAACCGCCACCGGGACAGCACTCCCTTGCGTTCCGCGGCCCCGCCGGCGGACCCCCCTTGCTCCTTCGTCACTGAGGCGCGTCCAGGCGGTAACCGACGCCGCGCACGGTCCGGATCAGTGTCGGCGAGGACGGGACGTCCTCCACCTTGGCCCGCAGCCGCTGCACACAGGCGTCCACGAGCCGCGAGTCACCGAGGTAGTCGTGCTCCCACACCAGCCGCAGCAACTGCTGCCGGGACAGCGCCTGACCGGGCCGCCGGCTCAGCTCCAGGAGCAGCCGCAGCTCGGTCGGCGTGAGCTGCAGGTCCTCGCCGTTCTTCGTCACCGTCATCGCCGAGCGGTCGATGACCAGGCTGCCGAAGGCCGCCGCGTCGTTCGCCTCCCGCTCGCCGCGCCGCAGCACCGCCCGGATCCGGGCGTCCAGCACGCGGCCCTGCACGGGCTTGACAACGTAGTCGTCGGCGCCGGACTCCAGGCCCACCACCACGTCGATGTCGTCGGTGCGCGCGGTGAGCAGGATGATCGGCAACTGGTCCGTGCGCCGGATGCGCCGGCACACCTCGAACCCGTCGATGCCGGGCAGCATCACGTCCAGCACGATCAGGTCCGGCCGCTGCTCGCGCAACAGCTTCAGACCGTCCTCACCACTGGCAGCAGTGGCCACCCGGTGTCCCTGGCGCGTCAGTGAGAGCTCCAGGGCCGTCCGGATGGCGTCGTCGTCCTCGATCAGCAACAGGGAAGGCACGAGCCTCATTCTGGCCCATGCGGGGCCGGGGTTTCGACACCCGTACGGCTCCCCGCGGACGGATCGGCGACTTGAGGCCCTGTGACAGGTCTGTGACAGTCGGCGGACACGGTCATGAAGTGCCCCGGGCAAGCTTTTCGTCACCGGCAAGGAATGATCCGAAGACCAGAGGTCCACCGACGGGGGGCGCGAGATGAACACGCTGCACAGCACCAGCACCAGCGCAGTGGTCACGCGTCTGCACGACGTGACCCGCGGACCGGAGAAGTCCGGCGCGGCGGGAGCGCGGGGATGCGCCCGCGGCACCGGACGTCAGCACACCGCGTACATGACGGTGGTCGACACGCACACGGGGGAAACGCAGGGGGGAGCCGCGTACGGGGAGGCCTCGGGGGAGCGCCGCAGCCCGTCGGAGGCGGAGTTCACCGCCTACGTCCAGGAGCGCCGCGCCTCCCTGTACGCCACCGCCTACCACCTCACCGGCGACCGCTTCGAGGCCGAGGACCTGCTGCAGAGCGCGCTGTTCTCGACCTACCGGGCGTGGGACCGGATCAGTGACAAGGCGGCCGTCGGCGGATACCTCCGCCGCACCATGACCAACCTGCACATCAGCGCCTGGCGGCGCCGCAAGCTCAACGAGTACCCGACCGAGGAACTGCCGGAGACGCCCGGCGACACGGACGCGATGCGCGGCACCGAGCTGCGCGCGGTCCTGTGGCAGGCACTCGCCCGGCTGCCCGAACTCCAGCGCACCATGCTGGTCCTGCGCTACTACGAGGGCCGCACGGACCCGGAGATCGCGGACATCCTCGGCATCAGCGTCGGCACGGTGAAGTCCAGCATCTGGCGCTCGCTGCGCCGGCTGCGCGAGGACGAGGTCCTCAGCTTCGGCCGTGACCACGAGGAGTCCTTCGGCGAACTGGTCGCCTGACCCGAACCGCCGGAGGTCTGGGGGAAACGGGGGAAACAGGGGGGAGTCACGGGGAAGCGGGGGAGCACAGGGGAGCGGGGCTGGAGGGCCGGGGGGTCCGTCCAGTCCCGCTTCCGCTTGCGCCCGCCCGGCCGCGGCGCGGTGACGCCGCCGCGGGGCCGTCGCTACGCCGCCGTGCGCGTCCTCCCCTGCCGGCCCGCCGCCGCTGCCGCCAGCCGGCCCAACGCCTCGTCCCGGCCGCAGGCATGGGCACCCAGCGAGACCTGGCGGCTCACGATCGCCCGCTCGGCCCGCATCAGCCGCCAGCCACGGCGCAGCAGGAACGGCACCGACTTGCGGCCCTCCTTCAGATCCCGCAGGAAACGCCGCCGGAAGGTGGTGACCGCGCCCCGGGTCAGGCACAGCGCGTCGGCCAGCACGCCCAGTTCACGGCAGCGGTCCACGATCTCCGCCGCGAAGATCCCCTCCGCGACGAACAGCGGCGTACGCCCGATGTGCAGCGTCTCCTCGCCGGTGCGGGCGCTGCGCCCGATGTCGTACACCGGTACGCCCGTGGAGCCCGTCGCGCACAGCCGGGTGATCGCCGCCACGGCGACGTCGGCGTCCCACGAGCCGGGATGGTCCCAGTCGATGTCCGAACTCCCCGCCACCAGCGGCAGCGTGGGGTCGTCGCCCTCCTTGTAGAAGTCGTCGAGGCGCAGCACGGGCAGCCCGGAACGGGCGGCGACCAGGGACTTGCCCGAGCCCGAGGGACCGCAGAGCAGCACGACACGGGCGGGTGACGGGGGATGAAGGCTCACGGAACACCAGTTTGACGCATGGTGGCTCTCCTGCCGACCCCGCGGGTCGGCTTTGGTGCGTGGCCCGCGTCTCAACTACCCTGTGCGCTGTTCCCGTTACTCTGCGCATCAGAAGGCGGCACCGAAATGGCCCGACAGGCCCGACACGCGTCCGTGTCCGTTCCCCGTCCCACCGTCCGGCGCGCCCTGATCGCCGTGACGGCCGCAGGTGCCGCCCTGGGCGCGGGCGCGGCGACCGCCGCGGCGGAGAGCCTCCCCATCCTGGGCGGCGAGTACCAGACCGGCTCCGTCGGCAAGGTCGACCCGCAGGCGGGCCTGCGGGCGATGACGGGGATCGTCGGCTACGTCACCGGTCCGGTGGCCGGTCTCAAGCCCAACCCGCTGGCGGGCACCGGCGTCGACCCGCTGGACAACGGCGTCGGCACCCAGCTCGCGGACTTCAAGCCGCTGACCTCGCAGACGCTCACCCACCCGGTGGCGCAGGCGCCGTCGCTGGGGAGCGTTCCGCTGCTGGGACAGGCGCTCGGCGCGGTGCGCTGACCGCCTGAGCGTCCCCGCCCGCGCGAGAGAGCCGCGGCTTCCCCGGACGGAGGGAAGCCGCGGCTCTCGTCCGTGTGGCCGCGGGCCGTCGCCGCGGCAGCGCCGGTGCCGTCAGTACGACGAACCCGAGGCGCCCAGCGACCCGGTCGGGTGCCAGACCGTCTTCGTCTCCAGGAACGCCGTCATGCGGTCGGTGCCCGGCGTCGCCGACCAGTTGTCCACAGGCTGTGGACGCAGGACGCGCTTGAGGTTGTCCGCCGCCGCGATCTCCAGCTCCTTCGCCAGCGCCTCGTCGGCGCCCGCGAGGTCGATCGCGTTGACGTCCCCGTGGGCGGCGAGCGGCGCCGCGATCTCCGCCGTACGGCCGGAGAGGACGTTGACCACGCCGCCGGGGAGGTCGGAGGTGGCCAGCACCTCGCCCAGGGAGAGGGCGGGGAGCGGGGACTTCTCGCTGGCGATCACCACCGCCGTGTTGCCGGTCGCGATCACCGGGGCGATCACCGAGACCAGGCCCAGGAACGACGACTCCTGCGGGGCCAGGACGGCCACGACGCCGGTCGGCTCGGGCGAGGAGAGGTTGAAGAACGGCCCCGCGACCGGGTTGGTGCCGCCCATCACCTGGGCGATCTTGTCGGTCCAGCCCGCGTACCAGACCCAGCGGTCGATCGTGGCGTCCACGACCGCCGCCGCCTTGGGCCCGGAAAGGCCCTCCGCGTCGGCGACCTCGCGCACGAACTGCTCGCGGCGGCCCTCCAGCATCTCGGCCACGCGGTAGAGGATCTGGCCGCGGTTGTACGCGGTCGCACCCGACCAGCCGCCGAACGCCTTGCGGGCGGCCACGACCGCGTCGCGGGCGTCCTTGCGGGAGGCGAGCGGGACGTTCGCCAGCCAGTTGCCCTCTGCGTCGCTCACCTCGTACACCCGGCCGCTCTCGGAACGCGGGAACTTCCCGCCGACGTACAGCTTGTAGGTCTTGAAGACGGAGAGGCGCGATTCGGTCTTCCCGGCCTTCTCCGACTTCTCGATCTTCTCGGTCTTCGCCGTCTTCTCAGACATCGAGGTACGCCTCCAGGCCGTGGCGGCCGCCCTCGCGGCCGAAGCCCGACTCCTTGTAGCCGCCGAACGGCGACGTCGGGTCGAACTTGTTGAACGTGTTGGACCAGATCACGCCCGCGCGGAGCTTGCTCGCGACGGCGAGGATCCTCGACCCCTTCTCGGTCCAGATGCCCGCGCTCAGGCCGTACTGGGTGTTGTTCGCCTTGGCGACCGCCTCGTCCGGCGTGCGGAAGGTGAGGACGGACAGCACCGGGCCGAAGATCTCGTCACGGGCGATGGTGTGCGCCTGCGTGACACCGGTGAACAGCGTCGGCGCGAACCAGTAGCCGGAGGCGGGCAGTTCGCAGGACGGGGACCAGCGCTCGGCGCCCTCCGCCTCGCCGCGGTCGGCCAGCGCGGTGATCCGGGCCAGCTGCTCGGCGGAGTTGATCGCGCCGATGTCCGTGTTCTTGTCCAGCGGGTCGCCCAGGCGGAGGGTGCTCAGGCGCCGCTTGAGGGCGTCCAGCACCTCGTCGTGGACCGACTCCTGCACGAGGAGGCGGGAGCCCGCGCAGCACACCTGCCCCTGGTTGAAGAAGATGCCGGTGACGATGCCCTCGACGGCCTGGTCGACGGGGGCGTCGTCGAAGACGATGTTGGCGCCCTTGCCGCCCAGTTCCAGGGTGAGCTTCTTGCCCGTGCCCGCCACCGTCCGCGCGATCTCCTTGCCGACGGCCGTGGAGCCGGTGAAGGCGACCTTGTCGACGTCCGGGTGCGCGACGAGCGTGGCGCCCGCGTCGCCGTAGCCCGGCAGGATGTTGACGACGCCCTTGGGCAGGCCCGCCTGGCGGCAGACGTCCGCGAAGAAGAGGGCGGAGAGGGGGGTCGTCTCGGCGGGCTTGAGGACCACTGTGTTGCCGGTCGCCAGGGCCGGGGCGATCTTCCACGCCAGCATCAGCAGGGGGAAGTTCCAGGGGATGACCTGACCGGCCACGCCGAGGGGCTTCGGGCCGGCGCCGAACCCGGCGTGGTCGAGTTTGTCGGCCCAGCCCGCGTAGTAGAAGAAGTGGGCGGCCACCAGGGGGAGGTCCGCGTCGCGGGTCTCCTTGATCGGCTTGCCGTTGTCCAGCGTCTCCAGGACGGCCAGCTCGCGGCTGCGCTCCTGGATGATCCGGGCGATGCGGAACAGGTACTTCGCGCGCTCGGAGCCCGGCAGCGCCGACCACTTCCGAAACGCCTTGCGGGCGGCCCGCACCGCGCGGTCGACGTCCGCCTCGCCCGCCTGGGCGACCTCGGAGAGGACCTCCTCGGTGGACGGGCTGACCGTCTTGAAGACCTTGCCGTCGGCCGCCTCCGTGAACTCGCCGTCGATGAACAGGCCGTAGGAGGGGGCGATGTCGACGACCGAGCGGGACTCGGGCGCGGGTGCGTACTCGAATGCGGATGCCATGGGGATCAGTCCACCGTCACGTAGTCGGGGCCGGAGTAGCGGCCGGTGGCCAGCTTCTGGCGCTGCATCAGCAGGTCGTTCAGAAGCGAGGAGGCGCCGAAGCGGAACCAGTGGTTGTCCAGCCAGTCCTCGCCCGCGGTCTCGTTGACCAGCACGAGGAACTTGATCGCGTCCTTGCTGGTGCGGATGCCGCCGGCCGGTTTCACGCCCACCTGCACGCCGGTCTGCGCCCGGAAGTCGCGTACGGCCTCCAGCATCAGGAGCGTGTTGGCGGGGGTCGCGTTGACCGCGACCTTTCCGGTGGAGGTCTTGATGAAGTCCGCCCCGGCGAGCATGCCGAGCCAGCTGGCGCGGCGGATGTTGTCGTACGTCGACAGCTCGCCGGTCTCGAAGATGACCTTCAGGCGGGCGGCGGTCCCGCACGCCTCCTTCACGGCGGTGATCTCGTCGAACACCTTCAGGTACCTGCCCGCGAGGAACGCCCCGCGGTCGATGACCATGTCGATCTCGTCGGCGCCGGCGGCGACGGCCTCGCGCACGTCGGCCAGCTTCACGTCGAGGGCGGCGCGGCCCGCGGGGAAGGCGGTGGCCACCGAGGCGACCTTGACGCCCGAACCGGCGACGGCCTCCTTCGCCGCGGCCACCATGTCCGGGTAGACGCAGACCGCGGCCGTGGTGGGGGCCGTACGGTCCGTCGGGTCGGGGTGGACCGCCTTGGCGCCGAGCGCCCGGACCTTGCCCGGGGTGTCCGCGCCTTCCAGCGTCGTCAGGTCGACCATCGAGATGGCGAGGTCGATGGCGTACGCCTTCGCGGTGGTCTTGATGGAACGGGTGCCGAGCGAGGCGGCGCGCGCCTCCAGGCCGACCGCGTCGACGCCGGGCAGCCCGTGCAGGAAGCGGCGCAGCGAGCTGTCGGACGCCGTGACGTCGGAGAGCGGCCGCGCGGAGGGTGCAGTAGTGGGCATGGTCACCAGAGGAGCATATCTACGCGCGTAGCGGCTGTACACCCCCGGCGGTACGGAAGGGGTGCCTCCGGGGGTGTGGGGCGGGTCACCGGGGGCGGAGGAGGGGGCTGTGGGGGCCTGGTGGTGGGTGCGTCCGGGTGGTGGGTGGTCCGGCCGGTCCGTGGGGGGTCCGGTGGTGGACGGTTCCGGTAGTGAGTGGCTCCGGTGGCGGGGGCGGCGTGGCGGCCCGGTGGGGAGGGTGGCTCGTGCGGCCCAGTGGTGGGAGTGGGGTGGCCTTGTGGTGTGTGGGGAGTGGCTGGGGTGGTGGGGTGCGGTGGCGGCCCGGTGCAGTGGCTCGGTGGTGGTGTGGCGGGGTGGCTCGGGTCGTGGGGAGCCGGCGGCTCGGTGGGGTGACTTCGGTGGTCGGAGTGCGGGGGCCGGTGGGGCGGCTCGGGTGGGGTGGTCCTGGGGGGTGGTACCGGGGGAGGGGCGGGTGCGGGTTTCGGGCAGAATCGGGGCCATGACGACGCCCGAGCACGAGTCCCCCGCGCCGCAGCCGCCGGCCCCCGAGTTCCAGGACCGGGTCCGCCGGTCGTCCGGCGCGATCGCGGGCGGCGTCCTGCTGCTCGCCATCATCCTGTGGCTGGGCTTCGACGCGATGTTCACCGGCAGCGGGCGGGTCCCGTGGCTGGCGCTGGCCGGGATGATCCTCACCGTGCCGCTCGTGACCGCCTTCACGTTCCGGCCCGCCGTGTACGTCAACGACGACCGGCTGCGCGTCCGCAACCCCTTCCGCGTGATCGTGCTGCCCTGGAGCCAGGTCGCCGGCCTGCGGTCCGGCTACTCCAACGAGGTGGTCGCCGTCTCCGGTGCCAAGTACCAGCTGTGGGCGGTGCCCGTGTCGATGCGGGCGCGCAAGCGGGCGGCGCGGCAGGAGACGCGGGCCGCTGCGGCGGGCGAGCCCGGGGCGACCGGACGCGGAGGCCTCTTCGGCCGGGGGAACGTCGGCGGGGTCGGCGGCCTCGCGGGGGGCGCATCCGGGGCCGGGGCGGCCGCCGGCGGGCCCATCCGGGCCGAGGGCGACCAGTTCATGAACGACCTGCGCGAACTCCAGGAGGCCCGGGCGCACGCCGAGAGCGCGCAGGGCGAGGTGAGCGTCCGCTGGGCCTACGAGATCGCGGGGCCGGCGCTGGCGGGCGCGGTGGTCCTGGCGATCCTGCTCGCCGTGGGCTGAGGCTCTGGGGTTCTGGGGGCGAGGCCGCGCTCGGGGCTGCTGGGGCCCTGGCCTGAGGCTCGGTGGGTGTGCGTGGGCCCCGGGGTGTCCCGGGGCCCACGCGTGTCAGATGCCCGCCGCCGTCGACAGGTCGCGCTTGATCTGCGCCAGGAGGCCGGCGGCCCTCGCGCGGGCCGCCGGGAGGCCGGTTCGGTCCCCGACCGGGACCACGACCTCCAGGTAGCACTTCAGCTTGGGCTCCGTGCCCGACGGGCGGACGATCACGCGGGCGCCGTCCAGCGTGTAGCGCAGGCCGTCCGTCGGGGGCAGCTTCTCCGTGCCCCGCGTCAGGTCCTCCGCGCGGGTGATCGGCAGGCCCGCCAGTTCGGTCGGGGGCTGCTCGCGCAGGCGGCGCATCGCGTCGGCGATCAGGGAGAGGTCCTCGACGCGGACCGAGAGCTGGTCCGTGGCGTGCAGGCCGTGCTCCACGGCCAGGTCGTCGAGCAGGTCCAGGAGGGTGCGGCCCTCCTCCTTGAGCTGGGAGGCCAGCTCCGTGATCAGCAGGGCCGCGGTGATGCCGTCCTTGTCCCGTACGCCCTCCGGGTCCACGCAGTAGCCGAGGGCCTCCTCGTAGCCGTAGCGCAGGCCCTCGACGCGGGCGATCCACTTGAAGCCGGTCAGGGTCTCCTCGTAGGGCAGGCCCGCCTTCTCGGCGATGCGGCCGAGGAGGGAGGAGGAGACGATCGACTCCGCGAACGTGCCGTGCGCTCCGCGGGCGACCAGGTGGGCGGCGAGCAGTGCGCCCACCTCGTCGCCGCGCAGCATGCGCCAGTCCGTGCCGTCCTTCACGGCCGCCGCGCAGCGGTCCGCGTCCGGGTCGTTGGCGATGATCAGGTCCGGGCCGGTCTCGCGGGCCTTGGCGAAGGCCAGGTCCATCGCGCCGGGCTCTTCCGGGTTGGGGAAGGCGACGGTCGGGAAGTCCGGGTCCGGGTCGGCCTGCTCGGCGACC
This sequence comes from Streptomyces sp. NPDC021356, assembly GCF_040641015.1. NCBI lineage: Bacteria > Bacillati > Actinomycetota > Actinomycetes > Kitasatosporales > Streptomycetaceae > Streptomyces > Streptomyces sp. NPDC021356. Next base: position 42,105 of record NZ_JBFACU010000048.1, read on the forward strand.
AGGGCGGGGGCGGGGAAGCCCGCGCGGGCGAAGGCGGCGAGCAGGGTCTCCTTGCCGACGCCGTGCATCGCCGTGTAGACCGTGCGGGCCGTGCGCGGGGAGCCCTGGGCGAGGACGGCGTCCGTGCGGGCGAGGTACGCCTCCAGGACGTCGTCGCCGAGCGTCTGCCAGCCGGTGTCCGGGCGGGGGACCGCGTCGAGGGTCGTGATCGCGTCGATCTCCGCCGCGATCTCCGCGTCGGCGGGCGGGACGATCTGGGAGCCGTCGCCGAGGTACACCTTGTAGCCGTTGTCGCGGGGCGGGTTGTGGCTGGCGGTGACCTCCACGCCGGCGACCGCGCCGAGGTGCCGGACGGCGAAGGCGAGGACGGGAGTGGGCAGGGGGCGGGGCAGTACGGCCGCGCGCAGGCCGGCGCCGGTCATGACGGCGGCGGTGTCGCGGGCGAAGTCCGCCGACTTGTGGCGGGCGTCGTAGCCGATGACGACGAGGCCGGCCGTGTCGTCCCCGTGGGGCGTGCCCTGCTTCTTCAGGTACGCGGCGAGGCCGGCGGCGGCGCGGATGACGACGGAGCGGTTCATGCGGAGGGGGCCCGCGCCCAGTTCGCCGCGGAGGCCGGCGGTGCCGAACTGGAGGGTGCCGGCGAAGCGCGCCGTCAGCTCCTCCGTGTTCCCCGCGTCGATGAGCGCGGCGAGTTCCGCACGGGTCTCCGCGTCGGGGTCCTCGGCGAGCCATGCCTTGGCCCGTGCCATGAGGTCGTCGTGCACGTGGGGTCAGCCTCTCGTTGTCGGTGGGGGCGGGTCGGGTTCGGATTCGGGTTCGGGTGCGGTGGGGTACCGCGGGGTGCCCGCGGCGGCCTGTGCCGGGGGGTGGGGGTGCGCGTAGCGCGTGCGGTGGTGGGGTGGGGCGGGGCCGCGCCGGGGGGTGTCCGTCCTCGGAACGGCGCGGAACCGGGTGCTTGTGCGGGTGCCCGGCGTTGACGCGCCGACCGCTGCGGGCGGACACCCCCCGACACGTCCCCTTCCCGCCGTACGCGGCTGCGGGCGGACACCTCCGATGCGTCCACCCTCCGACACGTCCCCTTCCCGCCGTACGCGGCTGCGGGATCGTCCGTCCCCCGGAGGACTCTTCCGGTTCGCCGTGGGCGGGGCGTTCGTCTTTGCGGTTGCCTTCACGGTTCGCCGTACGCGACCGGGGGTGCGTCCGCCCGGGGGCGTCGGCCCCGGGTACTCCGCCGCTTCGCCGTGGCTGCTGCGGGTTCGTTTCCCGGGGGCGTCGCCGGGGGCTTACAGGCGTTCCAGTACCTGGGCCAGGAGGGAGCCCATGCGGGTGGCGCTGTCGCGGCCCGCCTGGAGGACCTCCTCGTGGTTGAGGGGTTCGCCCGTCATGCCGGCGGCGAGGTTGGTCACCAGGGAGATGCCGAGGACCTCCGCGCCGGCCTCGCGGGCGGCGATCGCCTCCAGGACCGTGGACATGCCGACCAGGTCCGCGCCGATGACGCGGGCCATGCGGATCTCCGCGGGCGTCTCGTAGTGCGGGCCGGGGAACTGGGCGTAGACGCCCTCCTCCAGGGTCGGGTCGACCTCCTTGCACAGGGCGCGCAGGCGGGGGGAGTAGAGGTCGGTCAGGTCGACGAAGTTGGCGCCGACGATCGGGGAGGTGGCGGTCAGGTTGATGTGGTCGCCGATCAGGACCGGCTGGCCGGGGCGCATCCCTTCGCGCAGGCCGCCGCAGCCGTTGGTGAGGATGATCGTCTTGACACCGGCCGCGACGGCGGTGCGCACGCCGTGGGCGACGGCGGCCACGCCGTGACCCTCGTAGTAGTGGGTGCGGCCCAGGAAGACGAGCGCGCGCTTGGTGCCCGTGCTGTACGAGCGGATCCTGCCACCGTGGCCCTCCACCGCCGGGGGCGGGAAGCCGGGCAGCTCGGTGACCTGGAACTCGGCGTCGGGGGCGCCCAGGGCGTCGACGGCCGGTGCCCAGCCGGAGCCCATCACGAGGGCGACGTCGTGGGTCTCCGCGCCGGTGAGTTCCCGCAGGCGCGCGGCGGCGGCGTCGGCGGCGGCGTAGGGGTCGCCCTGGATGTCGTCCGGAAGAAGAGATGCGTTCACGCGGACGAGGGTAGCCGGAATTCGCCTACGCGCGTAGATGACGGAGCTCACGGGATTGCGATCGTTGTCTCGTCGTTTCCGACGAGGGCCCCGGCGCGGTGCGCTCAGCAGGGGCGTTTGCGCAGCTCCATGACGTAGTCGTGCGGGGCTCCGGCGGACTCGGCCGCGTCCGCCAGCTCGCCCAGGTAGCGGGCCGAGGGCAGGCCGCCCTCGTAGGCGTCGAGGACGTAGACCCAGGCCGCCTCCTCGCCGTCGAGGGTGTGCACGCGCACCCGCATGCGCCGGTAGATCTCCATGCCGACGCCCTCCCAGCGGTCCAGCGACTCCTCGTCCATGGGGGCGATGTCGTAGAGCGCGACGAAGACCTGGGAGATCGGGTCCTCGACCAGGGTCGCCAGGGCGCCCTCCCAGCCCAGGTGCTCGCCGCCGAAGGTCAGCCGCCAGCCGTTCAGCCAGCCCGTGGCGCGCAGCGGCGAGTGCGGGGCGCGGCGGGACATCAGCCGCGCGTCGAGATTGCCGGCGTACGCGGCGTAGAGCGACATGGGTCGAAGCGTACGGCAGGGACGCGGGCGGCTCATCCGCGACGGAAGGCGCCTCCCGTCCCCGGCGGGGGGACGCCGGTGCCCCCGGGGAGGAGCAACTTGAGGAGTGCGGGACAATGGAATACGTGACTCGGATCGTGATCATCGGTGGCGGACCCGGCGGATACGAAGCGGCGCTGGTGGCCGCTCAGCTCGGCGCGGAGGTGACCGTCGTCGACTGCGACGGTCTGGGCGGAGCGTCGGTGCTGACCGACTGCGTGCCGTCGAAGACCCTTATCGCCACGGCCGAGGTGATGACCACCTTCGACTCCTCGTACCAGGAGCTGGGGATCATCGTCGCCGACGACACCCCGCCGTTGGAACAGGCCGCCCGGGTCGTCGGGGTCGACCTCGGCAAGGTCAACCGGAGGGTCAAGCGGCTCGCGCTCGCGCAGTCGCACGACATCACCGCCTCCGTGACGCGGGCCGGCGCCCGGGTCATGCGCGGGCGCGGGCGTCTGGAGGGCATGCAGGGGCTCGACGGGTCGCGCAAGGTCGTCGTCACCACGGCCGACGGGAGCGAGGAGACGCTCACCGCGGACGCGGTGCTGATCGCGACCGGCGGCCACCCGCGCGAGGTGCCGGACGCGCAGCCGGACGGCGAGCGCATCCTCAACTGGACCCAGGTCTACGACCTCGACGAGCTGCCCGAGGAACTCATCGTGGTGGGCTCGGGCGTCACCGGCGCCGAGTTCGCGGGCGCCTACCAGGCGCTCGGGTCGAAGGTCACGCTCGTCTCCTCGCGCGATCGCGTGCTGCCCGGCGAGGACCCGGACGCGGCGGCCGTCCTGGAGGACGTCTTCCGGCGCCGCGGCATGAACGTCATGGCGCGCTCGCGCGCCGCCGCTGCCAAGCGGGTCGGGGACCGGGTGGAGGTGACGCTGGCCGACGGCCGGGTCATCAGCGGTTCGCACTGCCTGATGGCCGTCGGCGCCATCCCCAACAGCGCCGGGCTCGGCCTGGAGGAGGCCGGCGTCAGGCTGCGCGACTCCGGGCACATCTGGACCGACAAGGTGTCGCGTACGACGGCTCCGGGCGTCTACGCGGCCGGTGACGTGACCGGCGTCTTCGCGCTGGCGTCCGTGGCGGCGATGCAGGGCCGTATCGCCATGTACCACTTCCTGGGCGACGCCGTGGCCCCGCTGAACCTGAAGACGGTCTCCTCCAACGTCTTCACCGACCCCGAGATCGCCACCGTCGGCTACAGCCAGGCCGACGTCGACGCCGGCAAGATCGACGCCCGCTGCGTGAAGCTCCCGCTGCTGCGCAACCCGCGCGCCAAGATGCAGGGCATCCGGGACGGCTTCGTCAAGATCTTCTGCCGCCCGGGCACGGGCATCGTGGTCGGCGGTGTGGTCGTGGCGCCGCGCGCCTCGGAACTGATCCACCCCATCTCGATCGCCGTCGACAACAACCTGACGGTGGAGCAGATCGCGAACGCCTTCACGGTGTACCCCTCCCTGTCGGGGTCGATCGCCGAGGTGGCCCGGCAGCTGCACGGGCGCAAGGCGACCGGCGAGGCATAGGGGCGGCGGCGATCCGGTCCGGCCGGATCCGACTCCCCGTCGTTCACGGGGAGTTGCCGCTCATGCGTCCGGCATAGTCGACCGGACTAGGGCTTATACCACTTCAGGTTGCACCATGCGAACAACTTCTGTTATTCGGCGCAAACTGCTGAAAGCAGACGGTCGCTGGGGTTACTGTCAGTTTCGTGTTCGCTGCTGAACGTCGCCAACTGATCCTCGAAATGGTGCGAGCGAACGGTGCCGTGTCGCTCCGTGAACTCGCCCGCGTCGTCCAGACCTCCGAAGTGACCGTACGGCGGGACGTGCGCGCACTGGAGGCAGAAGGACTCCTCGACCGCCGGCACGGCGGTGCGGTACTGCCGGGCGGGTTCACCCGCGAGTCCGGCTTCCCGCAGAAGTCGCACCTCGCGACGGCGGAGAAGACGGCCATCGCCGACCTCGCCGCGGGCCTCGTCGAAGAGGGCGAAGCCATCGTCGTCGGGGCCGGTACGACCACGCAGGAGCTGGCCCGCCGGCTCGCCCGGATCCCCGGGCTGACCGTCGTCACCAACTCCCTGCTGGTCGCCCAGGCACTCGCGCACGCCAACCGCGTCGAGGTCGTGATGACCGGCGGTACGCTGCGCGGCTCCAACTACGCCCTCGTCGGGTCCGGAGCCGAGCAGTCGCTGCAGGGGTTGCGGGTGTCCCGGGCGTTCCTCTCGGGAAGCGGCCTGACGGCGGAGCGCGGGCTGTCCACCTCCAACATGCTCTCGGCCTCCGTCGACCGCGCCCTCGTACAGGCCGCCGCGGAGGTCGTCGTCCTGGCCGACCACACCAAGCTCGGCGCGGACACCATGTTCCAGACCGTCCCCACCGAGTTCATCACCCGCCTGGTGACGGACGAGCCGCCCGCCCACGACGATCGGGCGGGCACGGAACTGCAGGCCCTGGCCGACCAGGGCGTCCAGATCGCCGTGGCCGGTCCGACGGGGAACCCGGTGGGTGACCAGCCCCCGGCCCGCGGTGAGCGCCGCCGGGACGTGCCGCTCCCCGGGCCGCGCCGCGGGCAGGCCGGGACTCCGGCCGCCGCCCTGCGCTCCACGGGCCTGGGCGGCCAGGAGCAGACGGCGGGAGCCGAACGGGCGGGCCGGGTGGCGGACCTCCGGCGGCGGTGAGGCCCGGCGGGCCGCCCGGTCGCTCCACGAACGAGGCGCCCGGCGGACCGCATCACGCGGTCCGCCGGGCGCCTCGTTCGTGGCCCCGGGGGTGGGGGGGGGCGTCCTGGATCTGGCAGATGGGGGGGGCGGTGGTGTGGGGGGGGCCGAGATA